>CBFGPX010000001.1:0-83701 GCA_965650725.1 uncultured Comamonadaceae bacterium
CCAGCGTGATGCCCTTGTAGGCGGGGCCGAAGATCATGTCGAAGGCCAGGCCCGACGCGATCAGGCGCTCCGCGTAGAAACCGGCGAGGCGCCCGAGCTTGGCGCCGTCGTCGAACAGGCCGGCGTTGAAGAAATAGGGGCTCAGCCGGCCGGCCTTGGTCTTGAACTCGCCGAAGCGCAGCACGCCCGCCTCCACGGCAAAGGCGACAAAGGACTGGGCGAGAGGGTCGGGAGTGGCGGCGGACATGTCCCAAAGATTCTAGGGGTCAAAAAAACAGGCCCGCCCCCTAGAAGGGGCCGGGCCGTGAGCTGGTTTTCACCGAGTCGCAGGCCGGGCCTGCGTGTCGTCTGCGCGCGAGGCGTCAGAACGAGGCCTTGAACTGCACGCCGTAGCTGCGCGGCTCGTTGACGATGCCGGTCAGGTTGTTGAAGTCGATGGCCGCGACGACCTGGCGGTGGTCGGTGATGTTGCGGCCATAGGCCGCCACCTCGTACCTGCCGTTGGCCCAGCCATAGCCCACGCGCAGGCCGCCTTCCAGCGCCGACTTGGCGCGGTACTCGACGGCCTCGTACAGGAACATGTTGTACTTGTCCTTGTAGGCCCAGTCGGTCAGCACGGTCAGCTCGCCACCGGCCAGCTCGGTGCTGTACTTCAGCGTCCAGTTCCACACCAGCTTGGGCGCGCGCGGCAGGTCGTTGCCGTTGATGCTGACCGTGCCCGGGAACGGGCCGGCAGGGTCCTTGATCGTGCAAGGCGCGCCGCACGGTGCGACGAACAGGCCCGGGTCCTTGATCTGGGTGTCGTTGTACGAGAAGCCCAGCGTCGTGCGCCAGTCACGCGCGATGATGGCCTGCGCGTCGATCTCGAAGCCCTGGCCTTCGGCCTTGGCGGCATTGACGAGGCGGTTCTGGTTGACGCCGCCGGAGCCGGCGGTCAGCTGCATGTCCTTCACGCGGTACTTGAACACGGTGCCGGTGATGCGCGCCGTGTTGTCCAGCAGGTCGGCCTTGAAGCCGGCTTCCACCGACAGCACCTTCTCGGAGTTGGCCACCGAGATGGTGTCGCCGAACAGCACGCGGCCCTGGATGGACGGCGCGCGGTAGCCGGTGGCGACGCGCGCGAACAGGCTGGTCGTCTTGCTCAGCGCGTAGTTGGCGCCCAGGTCCCAGCTCCAGTTCGTCGAGCTCGGGTTGGCACGCAGCGGGCCGACATTGGCGCCGCCGAACGGCGTCTGCGTGCGCGCGGCGTCGAAGTCCTTCTTGTCGTTCGTGTAGCGCAGGCCGGCGGTGAGCTTCAGGTCGGGCGTCAGCGCGTACTTCACGTTGCCGAACGCGGCCCAGGACTTGGCCTCCTGGTTCTGCACGGCATAGCCGTTCTGCGTGTCGCCGGCGTTGAAGCTGTCGAAGTTGAAGCTGTCCACCTGCAGCTTCTCGTTGAAGTAGTACAGGCCCAGGATCCACTGCATCGCATCCGCGGTGTTGGACTGCAGGCGGAACTCCTGCGTGGTCTGGCGCAGGTAGGGGATGCCATCGGCGGTCTGTGCGTCGAACGGGATGTTGGCGGGCTGGTTGCCGTAGTCCGGACCCGACGGCGGTGCGTAGGGCGCGCCGAAGCCACCGTCCACGTCGCCGCGGCTGTAGAACTTGGCGCGGGCGTGCGACGTGATGGAGTACAGCGACACGCCGTCCAGGTCCCAGCGCAGCCGGGCGCTGACCTCGCTGGACTTCAGCGTCTGGGAGTTGTAGCCGTCGGTCGGGTAGTAGCTGTCGTCATAGCCGTCGACAAAGTCGTTCGTGCCCTTCTTGATGATGTTGGCACGGAAGGTCGTGGCGGTGCCCTTGAAGTCGCGCGCCTGCACCTTGAAAAGACCCTCGAAGCCGCTGTTCTTGTACAGCGCCTGCACGCGCACGGCCTTGTCGTTGTAGCCCTCGAGGTCGGCGGTGGCGCCCAGGCTTGCGGCCTTCGGGTTGTGCACGCGGTCGTCCTGGCGCTGCACCAGGCCGGCCACGCGCAGCTGCAGGTCGTTGTTGACCGGCACGTTGACGGCGGCTTCCAGGTTGGCGGCACTCCAGCGACCGAAGCCGACGTTGGCGTAGCCCTCCAGGCGCTTGGTCGGCCGGGCGGAGTCGAACTTCATGACGCCAGCCGGCGAGTTGCGGCCGAACAGCGTGCCCTGCGGACCGCGCAGCAGCTCCACCTGGGCCATGTCGAACACCGGGAAGCCCTTGAGCGCAATGCTTTCCTGCACCACGTCGTCATAGACCAGGCCGACCGGCTGCGACGCGTTCATGTCGAAGTCGGTGTTGCCCAGGCCGCGGATGTAGAAGCGCGGGAAGGTGCGGCCGTAGTCCGACTCGATGTTCAGGCTGGGCACCTTGCCGGACAGCGCGCGGATGTCCTGGCCGCTGGCGTTGTAGGTGTCCAGCTCTTCCGACTTGATCGCCGAGATGGACAGCGACACGTCCTTCAGGTTCTCGGCGCGGCGGCTGCCGGTCACGATGACGGCTTCCAGTTGGTTGACGTCCTTCTTGGCCTCGGGGGCCGCCGGGGTGGTCTGGGCGACGGCAGCCTGCATCGGGAACGCTGAGGCCAGGGCCAGCGCGATCAGGGTCGGAGGAATGCGGTGGGTGGGCATGAGAAATCCTCGGGTTGACGGTAGGCAGAAGGGGCCGGGCATGGGGCAGGCCTCTGGAATGCGACGGGATAGTAAAGATCGCGTGACGGTTTCGTGATGACGCCGACGGTGGTGTTGTGCTTTTGCTGCACTGCGATACTGGGACAGACAAACCCCTTTCCCCGGACCTCCGATGCGCTTCATCACCGCCAATCTCAACGGCGTCCGCTCCGCCGCCAGCAAGGGCTTCTTCGACTGGCTGGACCGGCAGAAGGCCGACGCCGTGGGCGTGCAGGAGCTGAAGGCACAGGCCGACGTCGTCGAGGCCCAGTTCCGCAGCTGCGACCGGCTCGCGGGCCACTTCCACTACGCCGACAAGAAGGGCTACTCGGGCGTGGGCCTGTACACGCGGGCCGAGCCCAGCGAGGTCGTTGTCGGTTTCGACGGCGGCGAGTTCGACGGCGAGGGCCGCTGGGTGGAGACGCGCTACGACAAGCCGGGCCGCAAGCTCAGCCTGATCAGCTGCTACTTCCCCAGCGGCTCCTCCGGCGAGGAGCGCCAGCAGGCCAAGTACCGCTTCCTGGACGCGATGTACCCGCACCTGCAGGCGCTGAAGGCCGAGCGCGAGTTCATCCTGGTGGCCGACGTCAACATCGCCCACAAGGAAGCCGACCTGAAGAACTGGCGCAGCAACCAGAAGAACAGCGGCTTCCTGCCCGAGGAGCGGGCCTGGATGACGCGCCTGCTGGGCGAAGGCGGTCTAGTGGACGTCTACCGCCAACTGCAGCCCGGCACGACCGACGACTGCTACACGTGGTGGAGCAACCGCGGCCAGGCCTATGCCAACAACGTCGGCTGGCGGCTGGACTACCACCTGGCGACGCCCGGCCTGGCCGCGCTGGCACGCGCCGAGTCCATCTACAAGGGCGAGAAGTTCAGCGACCACGCACCGCTGACCATCGACTACGACTTCGGGCTCTGACGCGCCCTGGCCGCGAGGCTGGCGACCGCCTGGCATGCACCGTCGGCGGGCGCTGCGCTGACGTCTGATTGCAGCTCCAACATCTGTTGCGGAGCTTTGTCATCGCTCGTAAGTGGTTGATTCTGCTGCGGGATCGTTCCTACAACAGGCTGTGCCAAGCACCGACGCTGCGGCCCTGCGGCGAGTTCTAGAGTGAACTCAGCCGCGGTGGAAATGCCCGGCGCCCGCCGGTCGGCCTCTGTTGTCGACCACCGCACTGCCTGAAAGGAGCCCCCCATGTCCCGCATCAAGACCGCCACCACGGCACTGACCGCTGCCTTCCTCGTCTCCGGCATCGGCTTCGCCGTCGCCCAGTCCGAAGACCAGCCGCAGACCGAGCCCATGACGACGACCGCGCTGCCCAGCGAGGAGACCCCGGCCGACCCGAACGCCGCCCCGCTGGGCACCACGGCGCAGCAGGATCAGCAGCTGCAACAGCAGCAGCCCCCGGTGGACCAGCCGATGCCGGCCCAGCCGGCCGCCGACACCAGCATGTCTTCTGCGGCCACCGCCGTCGATCCCGGCTACACCGAGCCCGCTCCGCGCGCCGATCGCAACTGACGACCGCTGACCGCCAGGTCCGTTGAGCCATGCAATTCGGACCGCCCCCCGAAGTCGACGCTGCCGCGGCTGCCTCAGCCCGGTGGCGCGACATCCTCTGCGGCCTGGTGCAGGGCGGCCTCATCGCCGCCGCTGCGCTGCTCGTGCTCTACATCGTGCTGGGCGGGCGCCTGAAGCACAGTTCCTCGGCGCCGCCACCCGCCCGTCCGGCCGTGGCGGCTCCGGTTCCCGTACCGACCGCCGCCGAGATCGAGCGTCACCTCGACTTCGGCGCGGTACGCGCCCCGTCCGACGTGACGCGCGTGGCCGCCTGGGCGGTGCGCGAGGCCGACAACGGCCGGCGCGCCTTCGCCATCGTCGACAAGCGCCGCGCCCAGGTCTACGTGTTTGCGCCGCGGGGCCGGCTCATCGGCACCAGCCCCGTGCTGCTGGGCTATGCCGCAGGCGACCATTCCGTCGCCGGCATCGGCGACAGGCCCATAGCCCAGGTCAAGCCGCACGAGCGCACCACGCCGGCAGGCCGCTTCCAGTCCGCGCCGGGGCGCAATGCGCTGAACGAGGATGTGGTCTGGGTGGACTACGACGCCGCCGTGTCCATGCACCGCGTGCGCGCCACCCACCCCAAGGAGCGTCGCCTGGAGCGCCTGGCCACCAAGACGCCGGCCGACAACCGCATCAGCTGGGGCTGCATCAACGTGCCGGTGGCGTTCTTCGACCACACCGTCTGGCCCCACATCGGCCAGGGCCGCGGCATCGTCTACGTGCTGCCGGAGCGCCAGACGCTCGCGGCCTACTTCCCCGACGCCGCACCGCCGCGGCAGCTCGCGCAGGCATCGCCCCCGGGCCGACGTAACAGCGCCATTCCGTGAACTGCTTGCCTGTGCGCGCCACTGGCCCCTTCCTAGACTGCCCGCCGGGCTGGCGCAAGGTCGCGCCGCCGTGGCCGTACAGCGGGGCATCGAGTGGGCATCAGAGGCGCGCGCCGGATCAATGCAGGCATCTGGTTGGGGATCTTCACGACCTGGGCCGCCGCGGGCACCGCGCGGCCGGTCGCGCATGACGCGGCCGATGGCCGGCCTTTCGCGATCGTGGACAAGCGCCTGGCCACGCTGTCGGTGCACGCCGCCGACGGGCGCCTGCTGGGCCGCACGGCCGCGCTGCTGGGCCTCACGCCCGGCGACCAGGAACCGGCGAGCGCGCGGGGCAAGGCCCCCGCGGCCTTGAGGGTGCATGAGCGGGTGACGCCCGCGGGCCGTTTCGAGGCCCGGCCGGGCCGCAACCTCAGCGGCGAACGCGTCGTCTGGTTCGACTACGGGGCCAACCTCGCCATCCACCGGCTGCGCCCGGCACCGGCCGCCGAGCGTCGCGCCGAGCGGCTGGCCTCCGGCAACCCGGACCAGGCGCGCATCACGCTGGGCTGCGTGGTGGTCGACCCGGCCTTCTTCGACGAGGTGGTGCTGCCGGTGCTGGGCCAGGGTTCCAGCCTGGTCTACGTCCTGCCGGAGCGCGACGCCCGGGCCGCCGCGGCGCACTGACCCAGGGGAATCCCGAGGTCGACCCTGCCGGAAACGCGTCGGCTGGCGGGGACAATCGCCGACCTGTCCTGCGGGCTACCGCCCGCGTCGCCGCCCTATCGGGTCCACCTGGAACGAACGACGTGACTACCACTTCCCCCGCGGCCAACCCGGCCGCGAACGGCCTGCCCGCCTCCGCGCAGACCACCATCCTGGGCCAGCCCCACCAGCTCTTCGTCCTCTTCTTCACGGAGATGTGGGAGCGCTTCTCCTACTACGGCATGCGGGCGCTGCTGGTGCTGTTCCTGATCACCGAGACTGCCAAGGGCGGCTGGGGCTGGAGCCGCGCCGACGCGACCAACCTGTACGGCTGGTACACCGGCCTGGCCTACCTGACGCCCATCCTGGGCGGCTACATCGCCGACCGCCTGCTGGGGACGCGCCGCTCGGTGCTGCTGGGCGGCTTCATCATCGCGGCCGGCCACATCGCGCTGTTCATGGACACGCTGCCGATGTTCTACCTGGGCCTGGGCCTGGTGGTGCTGGGCACGGGCCTGTTCAAGCCCAACATCTCGGCCATCGTGGGCCAGCTCTACACCAAGGACAACGAGGGCGCCCGTGACGGCGGCTACACGCTGTTCTACATGGGCGTGAACGCCGGTGCCTTCTTCGGCATCTCGCTGTGTGGCTACATCGGCGAGAAGATTTCCTGGAACCTGGGCTTCGGTCTGGCGGGCATCTTCATGATCCTGGGCGCCATCCAGTTCTGGCTGAGCCAGGGCCTGTTCGGCAGCATCGGCGACAAGGTGGACGCGGCCAAGAAGGCCATCGCCGAGAAGCTGGACGACACGCCCGAGCACGTGGTGTCCGACCGCCTGAAGGCCATCTTCGTGTTCTCGTTCTTCACGATCTTCTTCTGGTTCGCGTTCGAGCAGGCAGGCGGCTCCATGACCATCTTCGCGGCCGACTACACCGACCGCACGCTGGAAGGCACCAGCGGCCTGATCTTCAAGATCATCAACACCGCGATGACGCTGGTGCCGGCGGCCATCCTGAGCTGGCTGCTGTTCAAGCTCTACCGCTCCACGGGCGGCAACTACCTGCTGGCCAACGTGTCGCTGGCCGTGGCCTTCATCATCATCTGGGGCCTGTGCCTGTGGATGCTGGGCCGCGAGTTCATGATGGACCAGAGCGAGGTGCCCGCCACCTGGTTCGGCGTGCTGAACAGCTTCTTCATCGTCGTGCTGGCGCCCATGTTCTCCAAGATGTGGGAGGAGAAGTGGAACCCGTCCGGCCCGGTCAAGTTCGGCACCGGCCTGGTGCTGCTGGGCCTGGGCTTCGCGGTGCTGGCCTATGGCTCGGCCGGCATCCCGCAGGGTGCCAAGACGGCGCAGGTCAGCATGATGTTCCTGACGCTGGCCTACCTGCTGCACACCATGGGCGAGCTTTGCCTGTCGCCGGTGGGCCTGTCCTACATCTCCAAGCTGGCGCCCACCCGCCTGCTGGGCCTGATGTTCGGCGTCTGGTTCCTGAACTCGGCCATCGCCAACAAGATCGCCGGCTCCACCGGTGCCTACATCGACCACATCTCGGCCACGTACTCGATGTCGGTCTTCTTCCTGATCTTCACGGTCATCCCCATCGGTGCCGGCGTGGTGCTGATGGCCATGACGCCGCTGATGAAGAAGTGGATGCACGGCGTGCACTGAGTGCGCTGAAACCGGCGCGTAACCGCCGCCCCCCACGAATGCCGCCAGTGCCTCGCGCCTGGCGGCTTTTTTGTGCATGCTGGGCATGTTGACACCCGATGTCAGCAGCATCGTCGGGTAATGCGCCCAACTAATTCACGGGCAAGCCGATCTCGCTAGAGTCGCGCCCTTGCACTCGGAGCACCACATGACAAAGAACAGCCTGGCGCTGCTGCCCCTCATCCTCGTTTTGGCCGCCTGCGGACAGCAGCAGGGCGGTCCAGGCCATGCCGGCGGGCCGCCGCCCGTGTCCGTCGCGCCGGCCACCCAGCGCGAGATCCAGGAGTTCGAGGAGTTCACCGCGCGGCTGGAGGCGCCCGACACCGTCGAGGTGCGAGCCCAGGTGGCCGGCACCGTGCAGGCCGTGCGCTTCAAGGAAGGTCAATTCGTCCGCAAGGGCGAGCCGCTGTTCACCATCGACGCCCGCGCCTACCGCGCCGAGGTGGCGCGCGCCGAGGCGCAGATCGCAGCAGCAAAGACCCAGGCCGAGTTGGCCAAGGCCGACCTGGCACGCTCGGAGAAGCTGGTCAGCGTCAACGCGGTCAGCCAGCAGGAAATCGACCAGCTGCGCTCGGCGCGGCGCCGCGCCGAGGCCAACCAGAAGGGCGCCGAAGCCGCGCTGGTGCAGGCCCGGCTGAACGTCGAGTACGCCAACGTGGTGGCGCCGGTCAGTGGCCGCACCTCGCGCGCCAATGTGACGCCGGGCAATCTGGTCGGCGTGGGCGACCCCGTGCTGACCACGCTCGTGTCCAACGACAAAGTCTACGCCTACTTCGACGCGAGTGAAGCCGCCTACCTGCGCTACATGCGCGCGGCCAAGCCGGCCTCCGTGTCGGTGGCGCTGGGCCTGTCGGACGAGCAAGGCCACCCGCACACCGGCAAGCTGGACTTCGTCGACAACCGCCTGAACCCGGCCACGGCAACCATCCGCGCCCGCGCCGTGTTCGACAACAAGCAGGGTCAGTTCACGCCGGGTCTGTATGCGCGGCTGAAGATCGGCGGTGGCGGCAGCTACACCGGCGTGGTGGTGCCCGAGCGCGCGATCACGACCGACCAGACCCGCAAGGTCGTGCTGGTCGTCGGCGCCAACAACATCGTGCAGCCGCGCCCGGTCAAGCCGGGTGCGCTGATCGACGGCATGCGCGTCGTGGAAGGCATCAAGGCGGGCGAGCAGGTCATCGTGGACGGCGTGCTGCGCGCCATGCCCGGTGCACCCGTCACGCCGCAGGTGCTGAAGGTGGACGACAAGGGCATGCCCATCCCCGCCGCCCCGGCCGCACCCGCTGCCTCGAAGTAATCAAAGGCGGCACCAGCCATGGACATCTCACGCTTCTTCATCGACCGGCCGCGCTTCGCGACCGTGTTGTCGTTGTTCATCTTCCTGATCGGTGCGCTGGCCATCCCGCTGCTGCCGATCTCCGAGTACCCCGAGGTCGCGCCGCCGCAGGTCGTCGTGCGCGCCCAATACCCCGGCGCCAACCCGCGCGTGATCTCCGAAACGGTGGCCTCGCCGCTGGAGGAGCAGATCAACGGCCTGGAGAACGTTCTCTACTTCGAGAGCCAGGCCACCGGCGACGGCGGCATGAGCCTGACCGTCACGTTCAAGATCGGCACCAACCCCGAGGCCGCCGAGACGGCGGTGCAGAACCGCATCAACCGCGCGCTGCCGCGGCTGCCCGACATCGTGCGCACCATCGGCGTGACGACCGAGAAGTCCAGCCCCAACCTGACCATGGTGGTCCACCTGGTCAGCCCGGACAACTCGCGTGACGCGCTGTACCTGCGCAACTACGGTTCGCTGAACGTGCGCGACGACCTGCTGCGCGTGCCCGGCATGGGCTCGGTGCAGACCTTCGGCGCCGGCGACTACGCGATGCGCATCTGGCTGGACCCGCAGAAGCTCACCGCTCGCAACCTGACCGCCGCCGATGTGGTGGGCGCCATCCGCGAGCAGAACTCGCAGGTCGCCGCCGGCGTCGTGGGCGCCTCGCCGTCGCCCAAAGGCACGGAGTTCGAGCTGGCCATCAACACGCAGGGCCGCCTGACCAGCGAGGAGGAATTCGCCAACATCATCGTGCGCGCCGAACCCCGCACCGGCGCCATGGTGCGCCTGCGCGACGTGGGCCGCGTCGAGATCAGCGCCAACACCTACGCGCTGCGCAGCCTGCTGAACAACAAGGAAGCCGCGGCCATCGCCATCTTCCAGGCGCCCGGCTCCAATGCGCTGGCCATCTCGGAGAACGTGCGCGCCACGATGGAGCGCCTGAAGCCCGGCTTCCCGCCGGGTGTCAGCTACGACATCGTCTACGACCCCACGCGCTTCGTGCAGACCTCCATCAACAAGGTCGTCAGCACGCTGTTCGAGGCCGTCGCCCTGGTGGTGCTCGTCGTCATCATCTTCCTGCAGACCTGGCGCGCGTCCATCATCCCGCTGGTCGCCGTGCCGGTGTCCATCGTGGGCACGTTCTCGGTGCTGCTGCTGCTGGGCTTCTCCATCAACACGCTGACGCTGTTCGGCCTCGTGCTGGCCATCGGCATCGTCGTGGACGACGCCATCGTGGTGGTCGAGAACGTCGAGCGCAACATCCAGGACGGGCTGACGCCGCGCGCCGCGACCATCAAGGCGATGCAGGAGGTCTCGGGCCCCATCATCGCGATCGCGCTGGTGCTGTGCGCCGTGTTCATCCCGCTGACGCTGGTGCCGGGCCTTTCGGGCCAGTTCTACAAGCAGTTCGCCGTCACCATCGTGATCTCCACGCTGATCTCGGCCTTCAACTCGCTGACGCTGTCGCCGGCCCTGGCCGCCATCCTGCTGCGCCCGCATGACGCGCCCAAGGACGCGCTGATGCGCGGCATGGACAAGGTCTTCGGCCGCTTCTTCCACTGGTTCAACGTCTTCTTCCACCGCCGCTCCGAGGACTACGGCCGTGGCGTGACCGGCATCCTGAAGCGCAAGTCCGTGGCGCTGATCATCTATGCGCTGCTGCTGGGCGCCACCGCGCTGCTGTTCGCGCGCCTGCCCAGCGGCTTCGTGCCCGCGCCGGACAAGCAGTACCTGATCGGCATCGCGCAGCTGCCTGCGGGCGCCAGCCTGGACCGCACCGAGGAAGTGATCCGCAAGATGAGCGAGATCGCGCTGAAGGTGCCCGGCATCGTCGACTCGGTGGCCTTCCCCGGCCTGTCGGGCGCCGGCTTCTCGGCCGCGCCCAACGAGGGCATCGTGTTCTTCGGTCTGGCCGACTTCGAGAAGCGCACCTCGCGCGACCTCAGCAAGGAAGCCATCCTGGGTCAGGTCAACGGCGCCATCCAACAGATCCAGGGCGCGCGCATGTTCGTCGTGCCGCCGCCGCCGGTGGACGGCCTGGGCATTGCGGGCGGCTTCAAGATCCAGGTGCAGGACCGCAGCAGCCAGGGCGAGCAGGCCCTGTACGGCGCGGTGTGGGGCACGCTGGGCCAGGTCTACGGCAACCCCAAGACCAGCATCGGCACGCCGTACTCGAACTACGACATCAACGTGCCGCAGCTGTTCGCCAACGTGGACCGCACCAAGGCCAAGCAGATGGGCGTGCCGCTGGCCTCCATCTACGACACGCTGCAGATCAACCTGGGCTCGCTGTACGTCAACGACTTCAGCCGCTTCGGCAAGACCTACCAGGTCATCGTGCAGGCGGACGCGCCCTTCCGCGCCAATGCCAGCGCGATCACCGACCTGAAGACGCGCAACGAGCGCAACGAGATGGTGCCGCTGGGCGCGCTGATGAACGTCGATCCGACCTTCGGCCCGACGCGCGTGACGCGCTACAACGGCTTCCCGAGCGCCGACATCAACGGCGCCGCGAAGCCGGGCTTCTCCAGCGGCCAGGCCGAGGCGGAGATGGAACAGCGCCTGAAGAACCTGCCGCGCGGCATGACCTACGAGTGGACCGAGCTGACCTACCAGGACCGGCTCACCCGCGACATCAAGGCCGGCAGCTTCTCCATCCCGACGATGGCGGCGGTGCTGGCGATCTCGGTGCTGCTGGTGGTGCTGGTGCTGGCGGCGCAGTACGAAAGCTGGACGCTGCCGCTGGCCATCATCCTGATCGTGCCGATGTGCATCCTGTCGGCGCTGTTCGGCGTGTGGATCTCGCACTTCCCGCCGTTCATGCAGGCGGGTGACCTGAACATCTTCACGCAGGTGGCGCTGGTCGTGCTCGTGGGCCTGGCCTGCAAGAACGCCATCCTGATCGTCGAGTTCGCCAAGGAGCTGGAGGAACACGGCAAGTCGGTCGCCGACGCCGTCATCGAGGCCTGCCGCCTGCGGCTGCGGCCCATCCTGATGACGTCCATCGCCTTCTGCGCCGGCGTCATCCCGCTGATCCTGGGCAGTGGTGCCGGCAGCGAGATGCGCCGCGCGATGGGCATCGCCGTGTTCGCCGGCATGCTGGGCGTGACCTTCTTCGGCATCTTCCTGACGCCGGTGTTCTACGCGCTGCTGCGCAAGGGCACCGAGAAGCGCCGCGCCCGCGCCCGCGCGCTGAAGGAGCAGATCGACGCTTCCGCCCATGCCTTCCATCCGGGCATCGACGATGAACCCACGACCAAGAAGGAGGGCCACTGAGATGAACAAGCCCCCACGCTCGCTTTGCTCGCTGCCCCCCAAGGGGGCGCGCAACGGCTCCGGGCGGCCGAGCGCCGTTGCCGCCCGCCTCACCCTCCTCGCAGCCGCCGCCGTGCTGGCCGGCTGCGCCGCGCCCGGCCTGTCACAAGGGCCGGCCAACCTGGCTCCTGAGAAGTTCTCGCAATTGCCACCGAGCACCAGCGGCGCCGCGCAGATGACCGCCGCCTTCGTCGACAGCGCGCAACTGCAGCGCGTCGTCGATGACGTGCTGGCCAACAACCGCGACCTGCGCGCCGCCGCCGCGCGGCTGAAGCAGGCCGAGGCACTGGCCGACGCGGCCGGCGCCCAGCGCCTGCCCAGCGCCGGCGTGGGTGCCAGCGCCAGCCGCCAGCGCGCCGCCAACGACCAGGGCCAGTACAACACCTTCAACAGCTACGGCGTGAACGCCAACGCGGGTTGGGAGATCGACCTGTGGGGCCGCGCCGCCTCGGCCGCGCAGGCCGCCGGCTATGACGCCCAGAGCGCCGCGCTGGACCGCGACGCCGCCCAGCTCAGCCTGGCCGGCACGGCGCTGAACCTGCAGACCCAGTTGATCGGCCTGGGCCACCGCCTCAAGCTGGCCAAGGAGACGCTGGTCGTGCAGAACCAGCTGCTGGAACTCGTGAAGGCCCGCGTAGGCGCCGGCCGCAACACCGCGCTGGACCAGGCGCGCGCCGAGGCGCTGGTCGCGCAGACCTCCGCCAGCGTGCCCGCGCTGCGCAACGCCGCCTGCCTGACCCGGCTGCAGCTGGACGTGCTGCGCGGCCAGCCGCCGGCCGATTGCGACAAGGCCGACAGCGACCCGCTGCCCGCCATGCCCGAGCCGCGCCTCATCAGCCTGGGCACGCTGCCCGACCCTTCGGCGTTGCTGGCCGCACGCCCCGACGTGAAGGCCGCCGCGGTGCGCGCGCAGTCCGCAGCGTCGCGAACCCAGGTCGCCTGGGCGGCGCGCTGGCCCAGCATCGGCCTGACCGGCTCCATCGGTTGGAGCACCGGCAGCGCGGACGACCTGTTCAAGAGCGCCACCCGCGTGCACAGCCTGGCTGCTGCGCTGAACTGGAACTTCCTGGACTTCGGCGCCCGCAAGGCCGAGGAGCGCGCCGCCCGCGCCGGCTTCGATGCCGCCGTGGCCGCGGCCGAGCAGGCCCAGCTCGTCGCGCTGCAGGAGGCGCAGGGCAGCCTGTCCACGCTGCGCGAGACTGAAGCGCAGGCCGTCGCCCAGGCCCAGGCTGCCGACGCGACCGTGCGTGCCCGCGACCTCGCCTTCAAGCGCTACGACGCCGGCGTGACCGACTTCTACGCGCTGCTGACCACGGAGCAGGAACGCCTGGCCGCGGCGGATGCGCTGATCCAGGTGCAGACCCACCGCGCCGCGGCGCTGCTGGCCGTGCACAAGGCGTTTGCGGCGAAGCTGACGGCGCCCTGAAGGGTCGGCGGGTGGCGTCAGGACGCCACCCGCCGCTGCAGGACAACCCGGTTGCGTCCCTGCGCCTTGGCCTCGTAGAGGCCGGCGTCGGCGCGCTTGATCAGCGTGTCCAGCGAGTCCTGCGGCCGCGCCGTGGCCACACCGATGCTGACCTGGCAGCCGGGCAGCCCGGGGTCGGCGCAGTTGCTGGCGCGGATGCGCTCGGCCACGGCCAGCGCTGCACCGGCGTCGGTGTCGGGCAGCAGCGCGACGAACTCCTCGCCGCCGTAGCGGCCCAGCACCGCCGGCCGGCGCAGCACCGCGTGGGCACGCGCGACGAAGTCCACCAGCACGCGATCGCCCACGACATGGCCGTGCTGGTCGTTGACCTGCTTGAAGTGGTCCAGGTCCAGCATCAGCACCGACAGCGGCCGGCCCTGGCGGCGCGAGCGCGCCAGCTCGGCCTCGCCGGTGGCGAACAGCGCACGCCGCGTGAGCGCGCCGGTCAGGCTGTCGTGCGTGACCAGCCGCTCCAGCTCCTGGCGCAGATGCTCGGACGCCATCAGCACCGTGCCTATGCTGGTCAGCAGCGTGCCGAAGGCCAGGCCCAGCAGGTAGACCACCTGCATGGGCGACGGCGTGAACAGACCCTCCTTGGGCGGCATGAAGGGCGCGCTGATGCCGCGCGCCAGGATGATGGCGCTGCTCAGCGCCAGCACCACGGCGGTGAAGCGGGTCGCGAAGCTCTGCGCCGGCTGGCGCCAGACCAGGCGCGCATGCCAGACCCCCACGCCGCCCAGCAGCAGGCCCATGAACAACACGCGCCAGCCATAGGCCCCGGCAAAGAAGCGCATGAACAGCAGCACGCCCAGGCCGGCCAGCCACAGCAGTGCCTGCGCGCGTGGCGACAGCGGCTGCTCGAAGAAGCGGTGCGTGCCGGCCAGGAACAGCGCGGCGCCGGCAAACATCAGCGCGTTGGCCAGCCCCACCGACAGCAGCTCGGGCAGCAGGCCGCGCCCGGTGAACAGCGCTGCCGACGCGAAGGTCACCAGCGGTGCAGCCGTCCAGTGGCCCAGGCCGTGGATGGAGGGTGGATAGCTGCGGCGCTGGAAGAACATCACCAGCGCCATCAGGCAGCCCATCACGCCCGTGACGCCGCTGATGGTGCGCAACTCCAGCATGTCGAGCACGGCCGGCCCTCCGCTCGTGGAGCTGCGAGTCTAGGCGCGCCGGCCGGGGCGGATGGTGGGCCGGGTGTGGTGAATGGTGGCCGTGGTGGCGACTGGCGCGGGCACACTGCGGCCATGACGCTGCTCCCGCCGCCCCGCTGGCGCCTGCCCTATGCCGCGCTGCTGGCCGGCGTGGGCCTGCTGCTGAGCTTCTCGGCGCTGCAGGCCTACCGCAACAGCGGCGGCACGCGGCCCTGGGAACCCTTCCTGTGGGAGTTCAGCTCCGTGCTGGTCATCGGCGCGCTGGCGCTGGGCGTGCACGCGCTGGTGGGCCGGCTGCGCGGCCGGCCCTGGCCGCAGCAGCTGGCCGCGCATGCGCTGGCGCTGCCGCTCTTCAGCGGGCTGCACATCGCGGGCATGTTCGGCCTGCGCCTGCTGGTCTACGGCCTGGTCGGCGTGGACTACCGGCCCGACGACGTGCCGACGCTGCTGGTCTACGAGGGCGGCAAGGACGCGGTCAGCTACCTCAGCTTCTGCCTGATCTCGCGCGGCGTCTGGATCGCGCAGGCCGCCGCGCAGGCGCGCGTGGAGCTGGCCGAGCTGCGCCTGGCGCGGCTGGCCGACCAGGTGCAGCCGCACTTCCTGTTCAACACGCTGAACCTGATCTCGTCCGTCATGTACGAGGACGTCGGCCGCGCCGACCGGCTGCTGTGCCAGCTGGCCGACCTGCTGCGCCAGACGCTCGCGGCTCAGGCGCGGGCGGAGCACACGTTGCGCGAGGAGCTGGCCCTGGTGCGGCCCTTCCTCGCGTTGATGCAGGCGCGCTTCGGGCCGGAGCGGCTGACGGTGCGCATCGAGGCCGACGCCGCCGCACAGGACTGCCGGCTGCCGGCCCTGCTGCTGCTGGCGCCGGTGGAGAACGCCGTCAAGCATGACGTGGCGCGCCACCTGGGCCGCGTGACCGTGGCGGTGGCCGCATCGTGCGAGGGCGGGCGGCTGCGGCTGCGCGTCAGCAACCACGGGGAGCGCCCGGCGCCCGAGCCGCAGCCCGACCCGGACGGCGGCCTGGGCCTGCGCAACCTGCGCGAGCGGCTGGCGGCGCGCCATGGCGACGCGGCCACCGTGTCGTTCGGCCCGGACGGCAGCGGCATGACGCTGAAGCTGGAGCTGCCATGCGCATCCTGATCGTCGACGACGAGCCCGCCGCGCGCGCCCGGCTGCGCCGCCTGCTGGCCGCCGAGCCCGACGTGGCCGAGCTGCTGGAGGCGCCCGATGCGCCGGCCGCGCTGGCCTTGGTGCGCACGCTGGCCGCACCGCCCGACCTCGCGCTGCTGGACATCGAGATGCCCGGCGGCAACGGCGTGCAGCTGGCGGCTGCGCTGCGGGCGCTGGGCGTGCGCAGCGTCGTCTTCTCGACGGCCCATGCCGAGCATGCGCTGCAGGCCTTCGAGCTGGCCGCGCTGGACTACCTGCTCAAGCCCTGCACGGCCGAGCGCCTGGCCGCGGCGCTGACGCGCGTGCGCGATCTGCTGGCGCGGCCTGTCGCGCCGGTGGGCGAATGCTGGGTGGATGGCGAGCGCGTGAGGCTGGCCGACGTGCAGTGGATCGCCGCGGCCGACAACTACATCGAGCTGCATCTGCCCCCGCGCACGCTGCTGGAGCGCGCCACGCTGGCCGACGCGCTGGCCCGCCCCGGCTGGGCCGCGCGTTTCCTGCGCGTGCACCGCAGTCACGCGGTCAACCGGGCCCATGTGCAGCGCATCCAGCGGCTGGCCAGCGGCGAGGCGCTGCTTGGCTTGAGCTGCGGCGAGACCTTGCGGGTGTCGCGCGGCTACCGCGAGGCGCTGGCGCTCATCAGCGCGTAGCGGCAGGTTTCAGGCGCGGCGGGGCGGACTGCAGGCTGGCCAGCGGCGCGCGGATGGGGATGACGACCACCCGCGTGCTGCCGCTCCAGAACAGCGCATCCCCCAGCGGGCTGATGATGAACGAGCCGGCGCGCTCGCAGCAGGGTCCGCTGCAGTCGACGGCCTGGGCGGCCACGGGGATCTCGCCCAGCTTGGTCAGGTCCGTACTGCCCGCCGCGGGCTGCGTCGCGTCGTAGACGTCGATGTGGCCCACGGCCAGCGAGTCGTGGTTGATGGACGCGAGGCGTTACAGGCGCCGGCCGTCCGGCGACAGGAACACCTGCGGATGGCGGAACCGACCGCCCCGCAGGCCGGTGGCCGGCTGCGTGACGAAGCAGGTCGAAGTAGCGCAACGGCCTCCACTGCGTGCCGGCGAACCACAGGCGCAGGTCGCTCGTGACGACCACCATCGTCGCGCTGGTGGGCGTGAACGAGGCCTGGAAGCCGCCAGACACGTCCGGCACGATTTGGCCGTAGTACTCGCCGCTGGCCGATGCGTTGACCAGCGTGAAGTTGATGCTCTGCGGCCTGGGCAGCGATTCCAGGAAGGCGTGCTGAAGCCCATCTGTAACGCCAGCCGCTCGCCCCGCAGGCTCAGCGGCTCGCCCCGGCGCGCTCGCGCCGCGCCGTTGCTGCCGCGAAGCTGACGGTCATGGACACCCCACGACTCCCCTTCCTCGACGGCCTGCGCGTCTTCGCGTTCACGCTGCTGATCCCCTACCACGTGGGCATGTACTACGTGAGCTGGGACTGGCACGTGAAAAGCCCGGCCGCCAGCGACGCGCTGGAGCCCTTCATGCAGCTCAGCTCGCCGTGGCGGCTGTCGCTGCTGTTCCTCATCGCCGGCGCGGCCTGCCATGGCCTGTTCGCGAAGCGCGGCGCGCTGGGCACGCTGAAGGACCGCTCCAGGCGCCTGCTGCTGCCTCTGCTGTTCGGCATGGCCGTCATCGTCACGCCGCAGGCCTACTACGAGGTGCTGACCAAGGTGCCCACGCAGCTGCCCGGCAACGGCGGCTACCTGGACTTCTGGTGGGTCTACCTGCAGGGCGGCAAGTACTGCCGCGGCGCCGACTGCATGGTCGTGCCGACCTGGAACCACCTGTGGTTCCTGCCCTACCTGTGGGCCTATGCGGTGCTCGGCGCGGGCATAGCCGCGCTGTGGCGCTGGCCGCTGCCCACGCTGAGCCTGCCGACAGTGGCCTGGCTGTTGCTGCCCGCCGTGCCGCTGGCGCTGCTGCGTGTGTTCGTCATGCCGCACTGGCCCAGCACGCACGACCTGGTTCACGATCTCTACAACCACTTGCAGTACGGCTGGGTGTTCGCCATCGGCTGGGCCAGCCGCACGCCGCTGGCCCAGGGGCTGTGGCCCGCGGCGCTGCGGCTGCGTTGGTGGGCGGCGGGACTGTCTCTGGCGAGCTGGGGCCTGCTGCTGGCCTTCAACAGCCACTACGACGCGCTGAAGCACTTCGACGGCCTGCTGGCCGCGGTGCGCAGCCTGCGCGGCGCGCTGACCTGGTGGTCCATCGTGGCCGCCTGCGGCTGGGCGCAGCGTGCGTTCACCCGCGAATCGCCGGCCCTGCGCGCGGCGGCCGGGGCGGTGTTCTGCCTCTACATCCTGCACCAGAGCGTCATCGTGCTGCTGAGCCAGGCGCTCAAGCCACTGGCGCTGCCCTGGGGCCTGGAGGCGCTGCTGCTGGTTGCGCTGACCTTCGCGACCTGCACGCTGGCCTACCTCGGCGCACGCCGCGTGCCGGGCCTGGCATTGCTGCTGGGCATCGCGAGGCGGCCGCGCATCACGGCCCGTCGGCAGCTGCCCCGCTCAGGCGCCATAGCTCGTTGAAAAGAAAACGCCTGCGCGTTCGAGGGGCGGGCTGTTGGCGGTCAGGCGGCTCGCCGCAACGTTGAGGCCGCTCAGGCCTCGAGTACCGGCATCCAGGTGGATGCGCCTGGAGTCGAAGATGACATCCGCGTCCTGCAGCAGCTCGCGGAACGAGAGCTTCTGCGCGAGCTGTTCGGCGACATTGGAAAAGTCGTAGCGCTCCATGCGACGCGACAGGTAGTTGTAGTCTGCGTGCACGGGGGTTTGCGCCGTGGTCTCCAGCGCGCCGGTGGCTGCCGTGATGAAGGCACCGGCGGCGGCCATCAGCGCCGGGTTGGCGTTCAGCCGGCCCTCCAACCACCTGGCGTCGTCGGCGGGCAGGCCCGACACCTTGAACTCACCGTCCACCAGTCTGAAGTCCCAGCCGGTGCCGATGTCGGGCCGGCGCTTCGCAAGCATGGCGTCGAGCTTGCCCAGCTCCTTCTGGATGATGTCCATGCTGCGGCCGGCAGCATTCCTGTGAACGATCTGCCTCTCGATGAACGCGGGCTGATGCTTCAGCGACTCCGCAACGGGGATGATCGTGACCGCTCCGAGCGCCGGATCCTCATGGAGGCCGCCATTCGCCAGCGCCAGGCGCTCCGCCGTAACCCCCACCCAATCGGCCGCGGCGCGTTGGGCACCGCTGGAGCTGAGCGCCATGGGCACCTGGGAAACGCTGGAAATCACGTCTGGTTCCGCAGTACGGTTGGATTAGGTCGACGGCCGGCATCAGCCCCTGCTCTTCTCCTCTGCTTGTCGGCCTTGCACGACAGAACTTGAGCGCGCGTATCCGCCTGGCTGGACGCGCCGCTAGGGGGTTGCCTCGACGGGCGTGAACAACGGGCTGGCCATGCGCACCGGCGTCACGTCCAGCCTCACCTTCAGCACGGTGTAGTCGTCGCCGCCCAGCGCGTTGCTGAACCAGCCGACGGTGCCGGGGCCCTTGTAGAGCCGGAACTCGAAGCCCAGCTCGGGCGACAGGTCGCCGGGCCGCGGCCGCACCCGGTAGGCCAGACCGCGCACCTCGGGCGAGCGGGCGTCCAGCAGCTGCGTCATCGCGGTGACGATGGTGTTGTCGGCCAGCATGTCCATGAAGTAGGGCTCGAACTGCAGCGCCGGTCGGTAGTCGGCGGCGGCCGGGTCCAGCCGCTGGTCGCGCAGCTTGTGGGCCGCGGGCGTCGTGACGCCGGTCTTCAGGTCGTGGCGGTCGCCGCGGTCGAGGTAGCTGATGACGGCGCCGCGCAGGTTGAAGGCAGGCAGCCGGGCATCCGACGCGGCCTCGGACAGGTCCACCAGCATCGCACCGCGCGCACCGACGATCTCGACCTCGTGACCCTTGATGACAGCCGCCGAGTTCTCCTCGATGCCCAGGCCCAGCGTGTAGCCCAGCGCCCGCATCGCCGGCAGCATGCGGCCGATGCGCCCGCGCTTCAGGAAGTGCTGGTCGACGAACAGGCTTGGCATCACGAAGTCCAGGCCCCGGTCGTACTCGCGCCTGTCGCGCCACTGGCCCTTCAGGATCTGCAGGTTGTCCGGCGCGTCGCGGAACATGACGCGGCTCATGATGGTCGCGCCGGCGCTGGTGCCGGCAACGACGCCGCCGTTGTCGAACACCTGGCGGATGGCCCCCAGCATGGCCGTCGGCTGGCCGCCGGGCTGCAGCGTGTCGACGATGTACTCCTGCGCGCCCCCCGAGAAGAACACCGCCTTGGAGGCGGCGACCCTGGCGATCAGCGCCGGGTCGTTCAGGTTGGCCTGCCAGTCCACGTCCTTCTGGCGCGGCGCGACGGGAATGGCCTCGGCATTCGCGCCACGCCGGTTCAGCGACGCGACGATGAGGCCGGCGCTGCGCTCGGGGTTGGCCGCGGCGGTGGCGAACACGGCGATGCGCGCGCCTGGGCCGCCCGCCTCGTCGACCACGCGCTGCCAGACGGCGTCGTTGTCGCTCTTGGTGGCGCCGCCGATGACGATGGCCGTGCCGGCATGGGCGCTGAGCTGGAGAAGAAGGAGGGCCGCCGCGGCGGTCAGTCGCAACAGGAGGGCATGCATGCCCCCGAGCTTAAGCGGCGGCCTGGGCGGCGACGCCCTCGCTGAGCCAGACGCAGTCGCCCTGCTCGAACAGGCGCACCTCGCCGGGTTGAAAGGCGGTCCAGGCCTCGTCGTGCGTCAGCGGCTCGGTGGCCACCAGCGTCATCAGGTCGCGCGGGCCGTTCAGCAGGGCCAGGTCCACGCCGAGGTCGCCGTCGCGCAGGCGCACGTGGCCGAACGGCGGCTGGCGGCGCAGCCAGTGCAGCCGCGTGGAGGCATGGGCCAGCATGGCGCGGCCATCGGTCAGCAACAGGTTGAAGCGGCCGTGCTCGGCGATCTCGTGCAGCCAGGGCGTCAGCGTGACAGCCAGCTCGGGCCAGCCGGGCAGGCGTGCGCCGAAGCGCTGCTGCAGCCGCTGCATCAGCCAGCAGAAGGCTCGCTCGCTGTCGGTCTGGCCGGTCGGCGCGAAGCTGCCGTCCAGGCTGGGGTGGAAGTCTTTCAGGTCGCCGTTATGGGCGAACACCCAGGTGCGGCCGGCCCATTCGCGGCGGAAGGGGTGGCAGTTCTCCGGCGCGCGCACGCCCTGCGTGGCCTTGCGGATGTGGGCCAGGATGTTGCGCGCCTGTACCGGATGCCGGCCGTAGTGCGAGGCCAGGTCGGACTCGGCGGCAGGCCGGTCCTCGACGATCACCTCGCACCGCTCGCCCGCATGGAAAGCCACGCCCCAGCCGTCCACATGGTCCGCCGTGCGTCCACCCCGGGCGGCGAAGCCGTGCAACGAGAAGTTGGCGGCGGCCGGCAGGCGGCTGTTGAGGGCGAAAAGCTCACACATCGGAATAGGCGGGGCAGCTCGGTCGGGGTGTTGAACGCCTGCAGTCTGAAGTGCGATGACAGGATGGGCAACGATTCTTCCGTCATGAGCTCATGCCGGCGTGCCTAGTTCACGCATCAGCACAGCATCACGCAGTCATCAGCCGGCAATCCCTAGGTTGTTGCGTGCCAACGGCGCCACGCCGTAATTCGTTCACAGGCACATCTCGCAACATTTACGCCTGACCCGTGGCCCGTCCTCCTACCCTTTGGGGAAGGGCTGAACGATGAAGCCGAGAGGAGTGTTGCGATGTGGATGACCGAGTTTGTGCTGCCGGGCCAGGTGCCCGGGTCTCGCCCCAGCGAGCGCCGCGGCGCGGCATCGCTGTCCAACCAGTGGCTGGGTCTGGTGCTGGAGGAACTGGACCACGGCATCGTGCTGCTGAACGGCGCGGGCCGGGTGCTGCACACCAACCTGGCGGCCCGCGCGGCGCTGGACGACAACCACCCGCTGGAGATGGTGGGCCCGCACCTGCGCGCGCGGCTGCTGACCGACGCCGTGCCGCTGGCCGAGGCGCTGGAAGGCGCCGAGACCAGCGGGCGCCGCTGCCTGTTGCGCCTGGGTGACGACCGCTCGGAATGCGGTCGTGCCAACGTGGTGGTGGTGCCGCTCAACCGTGACGTCAGCCAGGCAGCCGTGCTGCTGATCCTGGAGCGCCGCCAGCTGTGCGGCGACCTGGCCGCGCAGTGGTTCGCGCTGCGCTACCAGCTGACGCCGGCCGAGACCGAGGTGCTGAAGGCGCTGTCCAACGGCGTGAAGCCCACCGACGTGGCGCGCCGCCAGGGCGTGGCCATCTCCACCGTGCGCAGCCAGATCCAGAGCATCCGCGCCAAGAGCGGCGCCGACAGCATCGGCGAGCTGATGCGCCAGCTGGCGCTGCTGCCGCCGCTGGTGTCGTCGCTGCGGCCGGCCAAGATGGTCAACTGAGACGAGCGCTTGGCGTTGGCGGGCCGCCGCGAGCCGGCCCGAGTCCCAGCGGCGGACCGGCCAAGGTATTCCTCGGACGAGGGGCTTCATCTCTTAACATCCGGCGCGCCGTGCTGCCCATTGCACGCGGCACGTCCGGATGGCTGAAGACACGCAAGACAACGAACTCCTGGTCCTGCCGCCCTCGCTGCGGCTGCTCGCCGCGCGCGGCATGGCGCGCAGCCACCGCAAGGGCGTGGTGCTGATCGAGGAGGGCTCGGTCGGCGACAACCTCTACCTGATCCTGTCCGGCTCGCTGCGTGCCTACAGCAGCGACGCGCGCGGCCGCGAGATCACCTACGGCGTCTACGGCCCCGGCGAGTACGTGGGCGAGATGAGCCTGGACGGCGGCCCGCGCTCGGCCAGCGTCATCACCGAGACGGCGAGCCGGCTGGTCATGGTCACGCGGGCCAGCCTGCTGACCCACATCAGCGAGCACCCCGAGTTCGCGTTCGAGCTGCTGACCAAGGTCATCCGCCGCGCCCGCGCGGCCACGCTGTCCACCAAGCAGCTGGCGCTGAACGACGTCTACGGCCGGCTGCGCAATCTGGTGGATCAGGCCACCAGCGACGGCCAGCATCTGGCGCTGACCCACCAGGGCATGGCCCAGCGCCTGGGCTGCTCGCGCGAGATGGTGTCCAAGCTGGTCAAGGACCTGGAGCTGGGCGGCTACCTGAAGCGCGTGGCGGCAGGCGAGTACCAGCGGTTGAAGACGCTGCCGGCGCGCTGGTGATCAGGCTTTCTTGAGCGGCGGCGCGACGGGAAAGCGCCGTTCCGGCCGCGGCGCGCGGGCGTACAGGCCGGCCACCTTGGGCAGGTTGGCCTGGATGTCGCGGATGCGCGTGGCGTTGGCCGGGTGGGTGGACAGCCATTGCGGCGGCGCACCCTTGTTGCCGGCCATCATCTTTTCCCACAGCCGCACGGCGGCGGCCGGGTCGTAGCCGGCGCGGGCCGACAGCTCGATGCCCACCAGGTCGGCCTCGCTCTCGTCCTCGCGGCTGAACGTCAGCTTGGCCAGCTCGGCGATACCGCCAGTCAAGGTGCGTCCCAGCTGGCCTAAGCCCAGCAACGCTGAAACGGCTTCTGCGCCGAGATTGGTCAGGGCCGACTTGCCCACCCGCTCGCGCGCATGCTCGCGCAGCGCATGCGCCACCTCGTGGCCCATGATGGCGGCGACCTCGTCGTCCTCCAGCTTGAGCTTTTCCAGGATGCCGTAATAGAAGGCGATCTTGCCGCCCGGCATGCAGAAGGCGTTGAGCTGCTGGCTGCCCAGCAGGTTGACCTCCCACTTCCACTGCCGCGAGCGCTCGTTCCACTCGTAGCTGTGCGGGATGATGCGCTGCGCGATGTAGCGCAGCCGCTGCACCTGCGGATGGTCCATGGGCGCCAGGCCGCGCTGCTGCTGGGCCTCGCGCATCATCTGCGTGTACTGCTGGGCGCCGGCCTGCTCCAGCTGCTCGGCCGACACCACCTTGGTGGCCCAGCTCTTCTTGCCGACATCCACACCCTCGCGCGCCCAGGCCGGCGTCAGCGCCGCGGCGCCCAGCAGGCCTGTGAACAGACGGCGCGTGCGCTGACGCGGTGGCGTGCAGCGGCCGGCGGCGCAGTCGGCGCAGGCGCCGAACATGCGTTGCGGCAGGTGGGACAGCTGAAGGTCGTCGCGGACGATGAAGTCGGGGGCTGGCATGCCGGCATTGTGCGGCGCTGCACGGCAAGGCTTCGTAGGACTGGCGACAATCCCGCCATGGATCCACAGCAATTCCGCGCCGCGCTGGGCATGTTCGCCACCGGCGTGACCATCGTCACCGTGCGCTCGGCGGACGGCGGCCTCGTGGGCCTGACGGCCAATTCCTTCAATTCCGTGTCGCTCGATCCGCCGCTGGTGCTGTGGAGCCTGGCGCGGCGCGCCGGCTCGCTGCCGGTGTTCACGCACGGCACGCACTACGCGATCAACATCCTGGCGGCCGACCAGAAGGAACTGGCCCAGCGCTTCGCGATGCGCGACATCGACCGCTTCGCCGGCGTGGCCTGGCGCGAGGGCGCCGGCGGCGCGCCGGTGCTGGACGGCGCGGTGGCCGTGTTCGAGTGCGCCAACCGCAGCCGCTACGAGGAGGGCGACCATGTCATCTTCGTCGGCGAGGTGGAGCGCTGCACCGCGCGGCCCGGCGCGCAGCCGCTGATCTTCCACGGCGGGCGCTACTTCACCGAGCTGCCGATCTGAGCCCGTCAGGCCGCCAGCCGCCCGGCCGGCAAGGCCGTGGGCGCGGCGGCCAGCCGCGGCCAGCGCCAGGCCAGCAGCGCGGCCGTGACGCCGGCCAGCACCAGCCCCAGCGCCCACAACGGCACGATCTGCTGCGCCGCCAGCGCGTGGCAGAGGCCGGCCAGCGTCAGGAAGGCCAAGCTGGGCGCCACGGCCGTCATGCTGGTGGGCGGGCGCAGCAGCGCCGGGCGCCGCGTCAGCATGCAGGCGGCGACGGGCAGCGCGGCCAGCGGCAGACTCAGCAGCAGTTGGTTGGCTGCGGCGAGGCCCAGCGCGAACAGCAGCCCCGTGGTCAGCAGCCAGCTGACGCCGAAGTCCCGCCATTGCAGCCGCGCCACCGCCACATTGAGTTCGCGGCCCAGGGGCATTCCCGGCAGCAGGCGCAACAAGGCCTGCTCGCGCCGGCTGGCCCACAGCGTGTTGGTCAACGCGAACCCCGGGTTGACGCCCGCGCTGGCGATGCCGATGCCCATGCCGAAGGCGCCGTGCTGCAGCACCAGGGCCAGGCTGGCACCGGTGGTGGCCAGCACCAAGGTGAACACCATGGCCACGAGGGCCATGATGGTGCCCATCGTCAGCGCATGCCGCAGCCAGTGCTGCTGGCCGTGCATCACGATCTCGGCGCGCGCCATGACGCTGCGCAGGCGGGTGTTGTCAGCGCGGTCCAGCACATGCTGCAGCCAGGCCGACAGCACGCGCGCATAGGGCCGTGCGAGCCGCTCGAACGGCGCCCACGAGTTGATGGCCGGCGCCTTGCCTTCCATCTGCATCTGCATGGCGCGACGCATCAGCACCTGCGTGGCATAGCGGGCCCGGTGCCGGGCGTTGCCATTGGCAAAGGCGCGCAGCACCAGCCAGGCCTGGAGCAGCAGGCAGGCCGCCAGCACCGCGTAGGCGTGCGTGTCCCACAGCGACGCGAGCGCCTGCCGGGCGGGCGCCAGCCAGCCGCCCAGCGCGACGGACAGCGGCGACAGCAGGATGGTCAGGAACCACAGCCACACCAGCCGCGTCGTCCACAGCAGGAAGGCGGTGAGGAAGCCGCTGCACAGCAGCAGCAGGGGCCAGAACCCGGGCGCAGACACGAGCAACAGCAACAGGACGGTGTCCAGCGCCGTGAACAACGCCCAGCCCAGCAGCGCGGCGCGCCTGAGCGTGGGCAGGTGGCCGGGCACGGTGCGAGCGGCGGTGGGGTGGTTCTGCTCCAGCAGGCTGTAGGAGACGGCCATCCAGGCGCCCAGGCCGATGGTCAGCAGCAGCCCCACCACCACGCGCCAGCCGGCCGCGGGTGGCAGCCAGACCAGGCTGGCACCGCCGACCACGAGCAGCAGCGCAGCGATGATCCGCCGGCCCCAGGGCGAGGCGCGATCGCGCTGACGCCAGGGCGCCAGCAGCACCTGCGAGTAGCGGGCGGCGCTCATCAGGTCAGCTCCGCGAACAGGTCGTCGAGGTTGACGCGGTCCATGCTCAGGCCGGCAGGCAGGGCCGCGTCAGCCGGCAGCCGCGCCAGCACGCGCTCGCGGCCGGCCTCCAGCGGCGTGCGCTTCAGCGGCTCGACGCCCAGCCGGGCCATCAGCACGGCCATCTCGGTGACCGTGCCGGTGAAGGCGCGCACCTGGTCCAGCAGCTCATCCAGCGGCGCCTGCAGCGCGATGCGGCCGCCGCTCATGAAGGCGACGTTGAAGGCCACGCGCTCCAGGTCCGACAGGATGTGCGTGGAGAACACCACGGTGGCGCCGCGGTCCAGCACCTGGCCCACCAGCTCGCGCAGGAAGTCGCGCCGGCCGGCCGGGTCCAGGCTGGCGACGGGCTCGTCCAGCACCAGCAGGTCGGGCTCGTGGGCCAGAGCGCGGATGATGGACAGGCGCTGCTTCTGGCCGCCCGACAACTTGCGGATGGGCTTGTCGCGCGCGATGTCCCAGCGCGACATCAGGCCCTCCACCTTGGCCTCGTTCCAGCGCGGGTAGAAGCTGCGGAAGTAGGCCAGCAGCTGGGCCGGCGTGAAGCCCTCGAACAGGTCGCTGTGCTGCGGCACGTAGCCGATGCGGGCGCGCGCGGCGTCGTCCAGCGCCAGCACGTCCTGGCCGAACAGCCGCACGCGGCCGGCATCGGGCTCGCGCAGGCCCAGCAGCGTCTCCAGCAGCGTGGTCTTGCCGGCGCCGTTGCGGCCCAGCAGACCCACGACCTGGCCCGGCTTCAGCGCCCAGTCCAGGCCGTCCAGCACGGCGGGACTTTTGGGGTAGGCCAGGCTCACGCGGCTCAGTTCGGCGCTGGCGGACTCGGTATGCGGAAAGTGAGGGCTCATGGGGGCCTCTTGAGGTTGCGGAAGGTGGCGCCTCAGGAGGCGCCGTCCTCCAGGAGGGTCTTGAAGAGTTGCAGGACCTGGGCCTTGGGCAGCTCCAACTGCCGGGCCTCGGCAGCGGCCTTCTCCAGCGTGGGGCGCAGCAGCTCCACGCGGTCCGCGGTGGGCTGGGCCTTCTGGTGCTGCGCCGCCACCACCATGGACAGGCCGCGCCGGCGCTCCAGCACGCCCTCCATCTCCAGCATGGAGTAGGCCTTGGAGATGGTCATGGGGTGCACCGCCAGCGCCTGCGCCAGCTCGCGCACCGACGGGATCTCGTCACCCGCCTTCAGCTGCCCCGCCGCCACGCGCCGCCGGACCTGCTCGATGAGCTGGCGGTAGATGGGCTCGGGCGAGCCGGTGTTGATGTGGACGAAATGGGTCGGGTCCATGCGGAACTGCCAATGTGTACTAGTACGATAGTACACATGGACAGTATCCGTCAAGCGGGCGCGTCGCGACGCGCAGCACGGTCGAGCGCTTAAGCGGCCTCAGGTCTCCAGCAACCCGCTTGCATGAGCAACGCTTCAGCGCGTCGCACGGTCAGGGATGGAGCGCCCTCCAGCGCGGGTAGGCCTCCAGCGCCTTTTGCGGCCAGGTGCCCCACCAGGTGTAGCCGTTGCGGCGGCCCTTGGAGATCTCGTTGACGTCGTCATGGATGGTCTTGCCCCAGTCGCCGAAGATGGGGCGGCCGGTCGACACGTCGTAGAGCCGGGACCACAGCGGGCCGGCGCCGGGCTGGGAGATGAGCTTGCGGCCGTCGGGCGTCATCGTGAAGGCGTGGTCGCGCAGCGCCTGGGCCTGCAGCCAGGCGATACCGGCGTGGATGGCGGCCTTCATCGCGGGCGTGGGGCGGGGCTGCTGCATCAGGAACAGCAGCACGCCCGCGCTCTCGGCGCTGGCCAGGCCGCGCGGCTCGTAGTTGCGGGCGGAGATGGGGGTCAGCGTGAGCGCGTCGATCTGCTGCGGCCAGCCGGTCAGGCGGCCGTCGACCTTCACCTGGGCCGACAGGATGACGTCGACCGCACGGGCCGCTGCTGCACGGGCCTGGCGGCGCTGCGCCTGGGGCACGAAGGCGAAACCGGGCGCGCCGTCGGCCACGTCCTGCAGCAGGTGCGCGGCCTCGGACACGGCCTCGTCGTTGAAGGTGATGCCGTCGTGGAAGCCCCCTTCCAGCGGGTAGTTCTGCGGCCAGCCGCCGTTGGGGTACTGAGCCATCAGCAGGTAGTCCAGGCCCTTGAGGATGGCGGCTCGATAGGCGTCGCTGGCGCGCTGCTGGTTCACACGCGCGAGAAAGCGGATCTCGGTGTGCGTGGCGTCGTTGTCCAGCGTGCCGACGAAAGTCCAGAAGCGGTCGCGCGGCTCGTCGAAGCTGCCGCTGCCAACCGTCATCGTCTCGGCGTTGTTCGCGTAGCGCTGGCCGGGCAGGCGCGGCGGGCCGGCGCGGTTCTGGTTCTTGCTCCAGCCACCGCTGGGGGTCTGGAAGCTGAGGATGGTCGCGGCGATGGATTGCGCCTCGTCCGACGCGTACCAGCCGGGCTCGCCGTCCAGCGGCGCATTCATCTTGCCGGCCACGGGCGGCGGCGGCACGGGGTCGCCGGGCTTCAGCTCGCGGGCCAGCGTCGCGCGGTCGAAGGCCATCTGGCGTTCGGAGCGGTCGATATAGGCCTGCCAGGCCGGGCGCTGCGCGGCAGGCAGCTCGGCGAGGCGGGCCCTACTCACCTCGGGCGCCGGTGTGTTGTGGCCGATGACGGCGGCCAGCGCCGCACTCGGCAGCAGGGCGAGGAGCAACAGGTGCTTCATGGCAGCGGCAGCAGGCCTTCGGCGCGCACGGTCCAGGCGCCGTCCTTGGGGAAGCCGGGCGTGACAGCGCCCTTGGGCGCCGCGTCCCAGCCACCGGCCATCAGGCCCATGGCCATCAGGTAGGCGGCGTTGGTGGGCAGGTAGGCCACCGCACCCTCGGGGTCGCGCGGGCGGCGGCTGTAGCCGCTGGGCATGAAGCGGGCTGCGGCGCCGGTGTTGGCCAGGATGCTGACGGCGCGTTCCGGCTCGCCCAGCCGCGCCGCCGTCAGCGCGCCCTGCCCCATCTGCCAGCTGACCCAGCCGCCATCCTCACCGCGCTGCGCATGCACGGCGTGGAAGGTGCGGCGCGCGGTCTCGATGTCGATCTTGTCGGTGGCCGGCAGATAGCCCAGCGCCAGCAGCATGGACGACGGCGCGCCACGCTTGCCCGGGCCGAACAGGTTGCGGATGCCTTCGATCTCCAGGTAGCGGCCGTCCTGCTGCGGCAGCGGCGCGAGGTTCTTGATGACGTCGGCCCACTTCGCGTCGGGTGCCAAACCTTGCCGCTCTCGCCATTGCTGCGCGACCTGCAGCCCGTAGTACCAGAAGGCCACCTCGAAGGTCGGGTTGCGCACCAGCTCCACCGACGTGCTCTCGCTGACGTTCTTCAGCGGCGGGCCCAGGTGGTAGACGCCGGTGGCCGGGTCGCGGTGAGCGAAGGACGCGAGGAACTTGGCGGACTCGGCCACCAGCTCGCCGTAGCGCTGCAGCGTCTCCTTCGTCGGCTTGGCACGGTAGACCAGCTCGGCCAGGTAGATCGGGTTGGGCTGGTTCCAGATGATGTAGGGGTTGATGCCGCCGGGCGTGGGGCGGCCGTCCAGGCCCGACATCTTGGGCCAGCGCACGCCGTCGAAGCCTTCTCTCTTCGCCTGCGCGATGCCCTTGGGCAGTTGCCCCAGATACCAGGCCAGGCCCTTCTCCAGCAGGTCCACATGGCCCCATTGGTAGAACTGCGCGGCGTGGAAGACGTAGACCTCGGAGTTGTGCTTGCCGAACCAGCTCAGGTGCTGCAACCCGGTCTCGGCGGGCGGGAAGCTGCCGGCGTAGTTCACGCGCATCAGGTAGAGCGACTGGATGGTGCGGCGCTCGATCTCCTTGGCGCGCGGATCGGTGGCGGCGCTGAGGTCCACCATGCCGCCCTTCGTCCAGTAGTCGCGCCAGGCCTGCTTCGATGACGCCAGCGTGCTGTCCACCGTTTCCTTGGGCGCGGGGTGCTCGGCGTCGGCGAACGCGGCCGTGAAAGCGAGGGTGTCGCCGCGGGTCGCGCGCAGCCGGTAGTCATGCGGCGCGGCCAGCTGCGGCGTGGAGGCGCTGACCAGCTCGGCCGGCGTGGACCAGCGCAGCTCGGCGTCGTAGCGCGTGCCGTCGGCCTCGCGGGCGATGCGGGCGTGGCCGGTGGCGACCTGCGTCAGCGTGCTGCGGTGCTTCTCCGGCTGCTCCCAGATGAAGGGCGGCTTGTGGGCTATTGCACTGCGATAGGCGTAGGGGAAGCGCACGCGCACCTGCAGGTCACCGCTGGCGATCAGCGGCGAGCGCGCCTGCACGGCCAGCACGGCGGCGCTGCCGTGGGTGGCGGTGGTGACCTCCAGCGGCTGGCCGCGCACCAGCAGCTTGCTGGTGACGATGCCGGTCCACAGGTCCAGCGTCTGCTGGATGCCCGCGATGTCCTCGCTGCGCAGCACCTCGCCGTAGAGCATGAACTGGAACTGACCCAGCGGCATGGGCTGGGGGTTCTCGCGGTAGTAGCGGCCGGCGGGCGTGTTCTGCTGGATGGGATAGAGGATCTGCCGGCCATGGAAGGGCACGGGCGCCAGCGTGTCCTCGAAGTGCAGGCCCTCGGGGTTTGGGAAGCTGTGCCAGCTCCAGGTGTTGCGCGTCTCCAGCGGCAGGCCGTTGTCGTAGTAGATGCGCTCCAGGCTCTGCAGGCCGGTCACGTCCACGGTCACCGCAAAGTCGCCGTTGCCAACGGTCAGCGCGGACTCGGGGTTGATCCCGGTGTTGCGCACCGCGTGGCGGGCGACGACGGCGGCGCGGTCTATGGGTTGGGCGAGTGCGGGCAATGCCACGCACGCGGCCAGCAGGAAGGAAAGCAGCTTCAAAACGGCGACCTCAGTTGCGGGAACGATCAGCTTGGCCACGGTCGAGCGTCAGGCTCATCAGACCGATCACCACGTCATTGCTCAGGGTGCGCAGCGTCAGGCGCGCGAGGGGCTTGCCCGGGTCGAGCGGCAGGTCGACCACGGTGGCGGCGCCGCCAGGCACCGCGCGGCCGGTGGGCTGCAGGCGCACCAGGCCGGTCTTCAGGTCCACGCGCGGCGGCACGGGGCCGAAGCGGTGGAACTGGTAGTCATCGATGAAGTAGTCCTGCTCAATGGGCCACCAGGTGGTGGGATTGTGCAGGGCCAGCCAGGCACGGCTGCCGTCGGCGTACTCGACGATGACCTCGCCGTTGTCGATGCGGCTTTGCATGAAGTTGGTGGTGCCGGCCATCAGCAGGTAGGCGTGGCGGGCCTGGCCGGTCAGCGGGATGCTGATCTCCTTCGGGTAGTTGTCCCAGCGGGAGGTGAAGACGATGTTGCGGGCCTCGGGTACGCCCGGCGTGGCGAAGGGCAGGCCATTGGGCAGCTTGAGTAGGCCCTGCTGCTCGGCAGCCACGCGGCGCAGGCCGCTGTCGTCGAGGGCGGGCAGCTCGTTCACATGGCCAGCCCAGGCACCGGCGCCTTGGGAGGGCAGCGTCAGCGACACACCGCTCGGTCGTGGCGTCAGGTATTTACCGAGCTTGAAGAGATCGGTGACGCGGTCGTTGAAGTGGAGATCCAGCGCGATGGGGTCGAAGACGGCGTCCGCCACGGGCGTTGTCCAGTCCAAGGTCCTGGGCTGCCATGGCGTGGGAAGGCGAAGCCCAAACTTCGGCCACGGTGCCTTGCGCCAATGCACGACGACCTCGGCACGCGCCTCCCAGGGTTGCTCGACGAGCACCACGAGAGCCTCAGGATCAGGCTTCCATTCGACGGGCCGGCCGTTCCACGTCACCGACTCGATGGCACGGCCCCAGGCCGGGAACTTCATGCGCAGTTGCTTGAAACGCGAGCCGGGCTGCGTGATCTGCCACCGCTCGCGCATCCCTTCGCGCTTGAAAGCCACGCCCACACCGGGGTGCTGCAGCTCGGCCTCGTTCCACTTGTCGGGAAAGCCGGGCTGCACGGTCATCACACCAGCCAGCGCATCGGGCTTCACGCCAAACAGCCCCTCCACCAATGCGCGCGCCGTCACGCCGGTGCCGTCGGCAAAGTCGCGCTGCGACTCGCGGCGGTAGTGGTCCAGGTAGTTCATGGAGCCCACGTTGCCCGGCGTGATGCCCATGTTCATGCTGGCCATCAGCGCGCTCTTGGCCAGGATGAACGCGGACTCGGAGTAGCTGGCCTGCCACATCGCCAAGGCCGTGTGCAGGTTCTCGCCCATCACGACGTTGTTGACCGACCAGGCATAAGGCATCCAGTCCGTGCTGGGCAGCACGTGATACGCCAAATCCTTGGGCACGCCTGGGCCGTGCACAGGAATCTGTTTGAAGGAGCTGAACACGTCCCGCGCCATCTGCATGGCCTCCTGAGAAGTGGGCACTTCAGAGTCGATGGCGTGATAGAAGCTCCACAGCCCGTAGCTTGTGTGTAGTCGCTGCAGACCCAGGCTGTCGCGGTACTCGCCGAAGGCGCCGCGATACGGCATCCACAAGTGTTTGCGCATGCCTTGCGCGATCAGGTCCGCCTCGCGCTGGTAGGCACTGCCGTCCTCGCCCAGCAGCTTTGCCAAGCGCGCCGCACTGCGGAAGGCGTAGACGTTGTAGGCCGACGCATGCGTGACGCCGCCGCCGCCGTAGTAGATGTCGTCGCTGGCCCAGAAATTGGCATAGCCCTCGTACAGCGGCAGGCCGCCGAAGTCGCGGCGGAACAGGCGTTGCTCCCAGGCCAGGTGGCGCTGGATGGCGGGCCACGCGCGGCGGGCGAGCTCCAGGTCGCCGGTCCACAGCAGGTGGCGGAACAGGGCGTCGAAGAACACCATGTTCATGTCGTAGTGCGAGGCGGTCAGGTTGCCGTTGGAGTGCAAGGCCGTCCTGCTGCGCGCGAGGTTCGTGTCCGCGTCGGGTGGCGGCAGCTGCGCGGGAATGGGCGACGTGTTCTGCCGCGCCAGCCAAGTCTCGATGTTCTGCTTCGCGCGGTCGTGCCAGCCGAGGGCATCGAGCGCATAGGCGCCGCGCCAACCCAGCAGCGGCACGCGCCAGGCGACGGCGCCGTGCAGGATGGCCTTGGCGTCGTCGTCCCACAGCGCATCACCCACCACGTTGATCGCGCCGACGGCGGCGTTCAGCCACGGGTCGGGCGTGGTGATGCGGATCTGCTGGCGCAAGGCCTTGAAGTGGGCCCGCTCCCGGGCAAACAGCGTGGGCAGCTCGGCCGCCGTGAAGCGCGGCACCAACGGCGTGCCGCGCGTGGCGGGGCGGGGCGCGCCGACGGCGGCATAGGTCTGCGCGGCGGCGCTGGCTTGCGAGCGGGCGGCGTCGGCCAGGCGTTGCAGCGCGAGCCAGGCCGGCTTGCGCTCGCGCAGGGCGACGCGGCCGACGGTGATGGCCACGTCAGGTGTTGCGCCGGACGCTGCGAGCAGCGCGGGCAGCGAGTCCCAGTCGCTCGCCGCGGCCAGATGCTGCTGCGCGCCCACAGGCACCACACCGGCGATGAGCGCCGCCGGCGCGGCCAGCACGAAGCCGTCGCTGCCCAGCACCAGCCGGTTGCCCGCCGCGAACTGCGGCTGGAACTGGAAGTAGCGGCTGATCGGCACGGACTCGGTGCCGATGTCGCCATCGCGCCGGCCCCGCTGGCCGGTGACGCCACCATAGGTCCACACCAGCTCGGCGCCTTCCGGCAGGCCGCGCCCCTCGGCGCGGATCACCAGGCCTTCGGTAGTCGTCGTGGCGAGCGCGACGACGGCCAGGCTGCCCTCGCCGAGCAGCGGGTCGCGGATGTCGTAGTGCAGCTCGCCCGGGCGGTAGCGCGTCGTGACGGACTCGGCCTCGTGCAGCCAGCGACTGCCGGCGGGCGTTCGCAGTGCCAGCCGCAGGTTGCCGCCACGACCGGGCAGGTAGAGGATGAACTCCGGCTTGTCGCCACCGTCGACACGGAAGCCCGTGCGGCCACCGTACAGCGGACGGTTGAAGAACTCGGTGCCGTTGTGGATGACGAAGTCTTCGCCCTCCGGCGTGTAGCGCAGTGGCTGGGCCGTCTGGCCCTGCAGATTGATGCGCGTCTGCTGCGGGCCGGAGATGGCCTGCGCGGCGACCGGCCACGGCAGCGCCAGCACGGCCACGACCACACCTTCGAAAAACCAGCTGCGCATCCCTTGCCCTCGCCCGGCGCGGAGCCGGAGCACGGCGAGTCGTCCCGGGCGCGCAGGGCCGGGGACGACAGGCGATTCAATCGTCGTTGAACAGCGGCTCGGCCAGGTAGAGGCCGGCGGCTACGGTCATGCCGAACAGGCTGCCGGACTGTGGCATGGCCATCAGCTCGGCGCTGCTGAGGCCCACGCGGGCGGTCGTCACGGTGATCTGGTCGCCGTTGGCGCCGCCGAAGGCGGGGCAGGTGATGTCGCGCACCGGCACGCTGTAGCGGGCAAGCAGCCGGCCGTCGGCGCCGTAGCGCGCCACGGCGCCGTTGCCCCATTCGGCGTTCCACAGGCAGCCCTGGGCGTCGATGGTGGAGCCGTCGGGCTCGGCGGCCTCGACGTCCTTCTTCACGAACAGCCGCGGCTCGCTGACGCGGGCGCTGGCCGAGTCGTAGTCGCACACCATGATGCGGCGCGTGGGCGAGTCGCAGTAGTACATGCGCCGGCCGTTGGGGCTGAAGCAGATGCTGTTGGCGATGGCCACGCCGTCCAGCGGCAGGCGGCGCAGGCCGCGCGCCGCCGAGTACTGGTAGAAGCCGGCTATGGTCTGGCGCGGCTCGGCCTCGTCCAGCGTGCCGAAGACCAGCGCACCGCTGCGGTCGCAGCGGCCGTCGTTGGAACGGGTACTGGGCAGGTGGGCCTCGATCAGCGTGATCTCTTGCGGCTGCGCATCGATGACGCCGGTGGCCCGCAGGTCGGGCAGCGTCAACCAGGCCAGGCGCTTGGCCATGGCCAGCAACAGCCGGCCGGAGCGGGTGTGCACGAAGCAGCCGACGCGCTCGGGCAGGCGCACCTGCAGCGTGGCGCTCGCGCCAGGCGTCCAGGCATGGATGCAGCTGCCGGCGATGTCGGTCCACCACCAGCGGCCCGAAGGTGCATGCCATTGCAGGCCTTCGCCGAGGCTGTTGGCCTGGGCGAGAACGAGGGAGAAGGGGTGTTCAGCTTTGCTCATCGGGGCTGGCTTGGGCGCTGGATTCCAGGGCGGCGCGGGCCTGCTTGCGCCGGATGGCGCTGGCATGGCGTTGGCGCTCTTCGGGCGTGAAGGGACGCAGCGGCGGCACGGGCACGGGCTTGTTGTCGTCGCCCACCGCCACCATCGTGAAGTAGCAGCTGTTGACGTGCCGCGACTCCTGCGTGCGGATGTTCTCGGCGACGACCTTGATGCCCACTTCCATCGACGAGGTGCCGGTGTGGTTGACGCTGGCCAGGAAGGTCACCAGTTCGCCCACGTGGATGGGCTGGCGGAAGATGACGCGGTCCACCGACAACGTGACGACGTAGCGGCCGGCATAGCGGCTGGCGCAGGCGTAGGCCACCTGGTCCAGCAGCTTGAGGATGTTGCCGCCATGGACGTTGCCGGAGAAGTTGGCGGTGTCCGGCGTCATCAACACCGTCATCGTCAGTTGGTGGGCGGGCAGGTCCATGGCGACGGCTTCAGCGGTTCAGGAGAAGCGGTGGATTGTCGTGCTGCGGAACACCTCGCCCGGCCTCAGCACGGTGCTGGGCCAGTCGGCGCTGGCTTCGTGGTGCGGCGAGTCGGGGTTGTGCTGGGTCTCCAGGCACAGGCCGTCGCCCTGGCGGTAGATGCGGCCATCGGGGCCCGCGAGGCTGCCGTCCAGGAAGTTGCCGGAGTAGAACTGGATGGCGGGCTCACTGGTCAGCACGTCCATGCGGCGGCCGGAGTGCGGGTCCTCCAGCGTGGCGGCGGGGCGCAGGCCGTCGGCGTTCAATTCGCTGTCCAGCAGCCAGTTGTGGTCGTAGCCCTTGGCGAGCAGCAGCTGCGGGTGGGCCTGGCGGATGCGGGCCGCGATGGGCGTGGGCCGGCGGAAGTCGAAAGGCGTGCCATCGACAGCGGCGTGCCGCAACGGGATCAGGTGCTCATCCACCTCGCTGTAGCGCGAGGCCGGCAGGGTGAGGTGGTGGTCCAGCACGCTGCCTGCGCCGGCTAGGTTGAAGTAATCGTGGTGCGTGAGGTTGACGACGGTGGCGCGGTCGGTGGTGGCCTCGTAGTCCACGCGCCAGCCGTTGTCGGTGGCGCTGACCGAGTAGCGCACGCGGACGCTCATCTCGCCGGGGAAGCCCTGGTCGCCATGCGGGCTGGTCAGGCTGAAACGCAGTGCCTGGGCCTCGCCGGGCCGGGGCGTGTCGGGTTCGGCCGCCCACAGCCGGTGGCCGAAGCCCTCGGTGCCGCCGTGCAGGCAGTTGGGGCCGTCGTTGCGGGCCAGCGCGTGGGTCTCGCCATCCAGCGCGAAGCTCGCGCCGGCGATGCGGTTGCCGTAGCGGCCCACGATGATGCCGAACGAAGGGTTGCGGTGGACGTAGTCGTCCAGGTTGTCGAAGCCCAGCACGACATTGCCGCTGCGACCCTGGGCATCCGGCAGCCACAGGCCCGTGACGATGCCGCCCAGCGTGATGGCGGTGAGCTTCAGGCCCAGGCCGTTGGAGAGGGTGTATTCATGCACCACCCGCCCGTCGGGCAGGTGGCCGTAGTCGCGGCATTCAATCATTGGTGAACCCTTCGGCCTGCGGCCTGTCCCGCCAAGCGGGAGCGAGCTTGCTTGGGATGGCCCGGCGCAGCGCTCATGCCCAGCCTCCATCAACGACGAAGTCTTGCGCAGTGCACATCGCGGAGTCGTCCGCCGCCAGGAACAGCGCCATCGCCGCGATGTGCTGCGGCATCAGCGGCTCATTGATGCACTGGCCCTTGGCAATCTCCTGCTTGGTCTCCTCGGTGACCCAGAGCTTGAGCTGCTTCTCGGTCATGACCCAGCCCGGCACCAGCGTGTTGACGCGGATCCTGTGCGGCCCGAAGTCGCGCGCCAGGCAGCGCGTCAGGCCCTGCACGGCCGCCTTGCTGGCCGTGTAGGCCGGCATGCCGCCCTGCTTCAGCATCCAGCTGATGGAGCCGAAGTTGACGATGCTGCCGCCGCCCGCCGCCTTCATGTCGGACAGCACGGCCTGGGCCGCGAAGAACTGGTGCTTGATGTTGACGGCCACACTCGCGTCCCAGAACTCGGGCGTGGTGTCCTCGACGGCGTGGCGCTTGTCGTTGGCGGCGTTGTTCAGCAGCGCCGTGAACGGGCCGACGCGCTCGCGCAGCGTCGCAATGGACAGGCGCATCGCCGCCACGTTGCTCAGGTCAGCCGCCATGAACTGCGGCGCGTGGCGCGACCTGCCGGCCAGGCGGGCGGCCAGCGCCTCGCCCTCGGCAGCGGCCAGGTCGATGAAGGCCACCCGGGCACCCTGTTCGGCGAAGGCTTCGACCAGCGTTTCGCCGATGCCGGTGGCCCCGCCGGTGATCAGGACGCCCCGGTCCTGCAGGCTGGGATAGCGCGCGTAGGCACTCATGCAACTGTCTCCTGGATGCTGCCTCCCGACTTCTACGGCCGGGCGATGCCAGGATTATTAGTCATACTTTTTTGTTTGCAAAGTTAGCAATTTGCGGGTTAACCCCAATCAACTTGCATAAATAGTCATACTTTAATGACGACATGCCGGCGCCCACAGCTGGCCGTGTGCCGGCATGTCGGCGCTTGATCCAACTTCCCCAGAGACAAGGGACCGCACCATGAGCGCCTCCGCCACCCGCCCTGGACGACCGTACCGCGGCGTCTTCCCGGTCGTTCCGACCATCTTCAACGCCGACGGTTCGCTGGACTTGCCCGGCCAGCTGCGCTGCGTCGACTTCATGATCGACGCCGGCTCCAACGGCCTGTGCATCCTGGCGAACTTCTCCGAGCAGTTCGTGCTGTCGGACGCCGAGCGCGAGACGCTGACCCGCGCCATCCTCGGCCACGTGGCCGGCCGCGTACCGGTCATCGTCACGACGACGCACTACTCGACGCAGATCTGCATCGAGCGCAGCCAGCTGGCGCAGCAGCTTGGCGCGGCCATGGTCATGGTCATGCCGCCGTACCACGGCGCCACGTTCCGCGTGTCGGAAGGCCAGATCGAGAGCTTCTACCAGCGCCTGTCCGACGGCATCAACATCCCCATCATGATCCAGGATGCCCCGGTGGCCGGCACGCCGCTGTCGGTGCCGCTGCTGGCGCGCATGGCGACCAACATCGCCAACGTGAAGTACTTCAAGCTGGAGATGCCCCAGGCCGCCAGCAAGATGCGCGAGCTGATCCGCGTCGGCGGCGCCGCCATCGAAGGCCCGTGGGACGGCGAGGAAGCCATCACGCTGCTGGCCGACCTGGACGCCGGCGCCACCGGCGCGATGACCGGCGGCGCCTTCCCCGACGGCATCCGCAAGATCTTCGACGCCTTCCACGCCGGCGATCGCGAGACCGCCGTGGCGGAGTACGGCCGCTGGCTGCCGCTGATCAACTACGAGAACCGCCAGGGCGGCATCCTGACCGCCAAGGCGCTGATGAAGGAAGGCGGCGTCATCAAGAGCGACGCACCGCGCCACCCCTTCCCCGAGATGAGCCCCGAAGTGCGCGCCGGCCTGCTGGACGCGGCCAAGCGACTCGATCCCCTGGTCCTGCGCTGGGGCAAGTGATGCGTGCGGCGCTCGCGGCGCTGCTCGCGCTGTGCCTGGCCGCCCCCGTCATCGCGCTGGAACCCCAGGGCGAGACGGGCGCGCACGACCCGACGCTGCTGATCCAGGCCGACCGCTGGTTCGTCTTCACGACCGGCAAGGGCCTGCAGCGGCTGGAGTCGACCGACCAGGGCAAGACCTGGCGCCGCCTGGCCCCGCTGTTCACACAGGCGCCCGCCTGGTGGGCCGAGGCCGTGCCCGAGCAGAAGCCGCTGGACATCTGGGCGCCCAAGGTCTTCCAGCACGCGGGCCGCACCTGGGTGCTGTACTCCATCTCCACCTTCGGCAAGAACCGCTCGGCCATCGGCCTGGCCAGCAGCGACAAGCCGGATGGCAGCGACTGGCGCGACGATGGCCTGGTGGTGGCCAGCACGGCGGCGGACAACTTCAACGCCATCGACCCCGACCTCTTCGTCGACCGCGACGGCAAGCTGTGGATGAGCTACGGCTCGTTCTGGGGCGGGCTGCGCCTGACGGAACTGGACGCGAAGACGCTGAAGCCGATCGGCAGCACGCGATTCGTCGCCCGCAGCCCGGCCATCGAAGCACCGACGATCGTGCGGCGTGGCGACTGGGTCTACCTGTTCGCGTCCTACGACCTGTGCTGCAAGGGCGCCCAGAGCACCTACAACATCCGCGTGGGCCGCGCCCGCAGCGTGGCCGGCCCTTACCTCGACCGCGACGGCAAGGACCTGATGGACGCGGGCGGAACACAGCTGCTCGCAGCCACCGGCACACGCTGGAAGGGGCCGGGGCACCAGGACGTGGTGGGCGACCTGATGGTGCACCACGCCTACGACACCGAACGCGGCGGCAGGCCGCATCTGCGCTTCGCGCGACTGGGCTGGTCCGAAGACGGCTGGCCGGTCATCCAAGAAGAATGAACCGGAGACAAACACCGTGGCTGGCCTCAAGCTGGAGAACATCTGCAAGCGCTACGGCGCGGTGCAGGTCATAGAGAACCTGTCGCTGGACGTCGAGCCGGGCGAGTTCGTCGTCTTCCTGGGCCCGTCGGGCTGCGGCAAGACGAGTCTGCTGCGCATGATCGCGGGGCTGGAGGAGGTCACCGGCGGCCGCATCCTGATCGGCGACCGCGATGTGACGCACGCCGCACCGGGCCTGCGCAACCTGGCCATGGTGTTCCAGCACTACGCGCTGTACCCGCACATGACCGTGCGCGACAACCTCGCGTTCGGGCTGAAGAACATCGGCATTCCGGCCGACGAGATCGCCAGGCGCATCACCGAGTCCGCCCGCATGCTGGAGCTGGACACGCTGCTGGACCGCAAGCCGGGCCAGCTGTCGGGCGGCCAGCGTCAACGCGTGGCGATTGGGCGCGCGGTGGTGAAGGAGCCGGGCATCTTCCTGTTCGACGAGCCGCTGTCCAACCTGGACGCCGCGCTGCGCGGCCGCACGCGGCTGGAACTGGCGCAGCTGCACCAGCGCCTGGGCGCCACGATGATCTTCGTGACCCACGACCAGATCGAGGCGATGACGCTGGCCACGCGCATCGTCGTCATGAAGGGCGGCGCGATCGAGCAGGTGGCGACACCGGCGGAGCTGTATCGGCGGCCGGCGACGAAGTTCGTGGCGAGCTTCATTGGCACGCCGGGGATGGGTTTTGTGCCGGTTGAGCGTGCTGCGGATTCGCGTGGCCGAGTGGCCGTGACGATGCCGGGCGGGCAGGTGCTGACGACGCATGTGTCGACGGGTGCCGTGCCGTCGCAGGGCCTGGTGATGGGCGTGCGGCCGGAGAACCTGCGCGTGGCTGAGGAAGGCCCTCTGCGGGGGCGCGTAGAGCTGGTGGAGTTCCTGGGCGAGCGGACGTTGGCGCACCTGAAGGTCGAAGGCGAGACGCCGTTGATCGTGACGGTGCCGGCGGGCGTGGTTTCGCCGAAGCTGGGGGCGCATGTGCAGGTCACGGTGGATCTGGCGGATGCGCATCTGTTCGATGAGAGCGGTCGCGCTCATCATGCGGAGGCTTTGTCGTGAGGGCGGCGGCGCACGCACGACGCTCGATGTTGGGGTTCGCCGCGCTCACCCCAACCTACGGGCTGAAGCGCGCCGCCCGAGCGGCGCTGCATTCCACTGATGAGCCCGGCGTGCAGCCGGCGTTAACCGGCGTGAAGCGGCGATCGCTAACGCTCTGCACAAGTGGTAGGCGAGAGCGCAGCGGCTCGCTTGTGGGCACGCCGCCATTGCCTGTTGCACGCCGCACTGCGGCCGTGCGCTTCTCGTGTGCGGTTCAGGGCCTTTTCTTTGGTGACTTTCTTTTGGCCCCGCAAAAGAAAGTTACCGCGCTGCCGGGCGCGCATCCCGGCATGGGCCTAGGCGACAAGCCGAACCAGCCGGAGCAACCGACATGACCGCCCAAACCGTCGGCATCCGAGCAAGCCGCCCGGCCTACGCCCTCTTCGTACTGCCCTTCGTAACGCTGTACGTCCTCCTCCTCCTCTGGCCCCTCGCCAAAGGCATCTGGATCAGCTTCCACGACCACGACCTGCTGTCCGACGACAGCTTCTGGGTTGGCCTCGCCAACTACAAGGAACTGTTCACCGACGAGGTCTTCCACCAGGTCGTGTGGAACACCATCCGCTTCGTCGGCATCAGCACACCGATCTTCGTGATCCTGTCGCTGATGCTGGCCCTCGCGCTCAACCGCCCCGGCAAGCTCGCCACCTTCCTGCGCGCCACCTTCTTTTGCGCGTCGGTGTTCTCCGTCACGCTGATCACGCTGGTGTGGAAGCTGGCGCTGATGCCCGAGCGCGGCCTCATCGCTCAGATGTTCGCGGCCCTCGGCATTCCCGAGCTGCCGCTGCTGACCAGCGACAACCTCGCGCTTCTCACCATCGCTCTCGTCACGGTGTGGTGGATCATCGGCCTGCCGATGATCATGTTCCTGTCGGCGCTGCAGCAGATCCCGGGCGACATCTACGAGGCCGCAGCCCTCGACAACACGCCGCGCTGGCGCGTGCTGACGCACATCACGCTGCCCAGCCTCAAGCGCGCCGTCATCCTCGTCACGCTGATCGAGGTGATCCGCCAGTTCCAGGTCTTTCCGCAGATCATGCTGATGACCAACGGTGGGCCCAACAACACCACGCGGTCCATCGTGCAGTTCACCTACGAGCAGGCCTTCATGCAGCTCTCGCTGGGCTTTGCGACCGCCGCCTCGCAGATCCTCTTGGCCATCATGCTCATCGGCGTTTCGGCCCAGCTGTGGCTCGAACGTGACCGCAAGGGAGCCCAACGATGAACCCCTTGCTCAGACGCGGCTGGTTCGACCGCGCCGTCATGGTCAGCCTCACGCTGCTGGCGCTGGCCTGGATGGCCCCGCTGCTGTGGGTGCTGGCGCTGTCCTTCAAGCCCAACGAGTTCCTGCTGCGGCACACCGACGTCTTCCTGTCGCCGCCGTACACGCTGCAGAACTACCTGGACATCCTGCAGACCTCGCAGGTGTTCCGCTGGCTGGGCAACAGCGTCGCCGTCGCGGCGATGCAGACGGTGGGCGTGCTGGTGCTCTCGTCACTCGCCGGCTACGGCTTCGCGCGCTGCGAGTTCCCCGGCCGCAAGTGGCTGTTCGCGCTGGTGCTGTTTGGCCTGGCCATTCCGGCGCAGTCGGTCTTCATCCCGCTGCACCGCCTGTTCTCGGATTGGAACCTGCAGAACACGCTCGCCGGCCTGGCGTTGCCAGGGTTGGCCGCGCCGTTCGGCGTCTACCTGATGACGCAGTACTTCAAGGCCATCCCGGCCGAACTGGAAGAGGCGGCGATGCTGGACAACGCGTCGCGCTTCAAGACCTTCCTGACCATCATCCTGCCGCTGACGCTGCCCGCGCAGGCGACGCTCGGCATCTTCACCTTCCTGGCCTGCTGGAACGACTACCTGTGGCCGCTCGTCATCGCGACGCAGCCCGACATGTACACGCTGACCCGCGGCCTCGCGTCCACACAGACCAACTTCGCGCAGTCGGAGGGCTTGGGCTTCCTGATGGCCCAGGCCGTGTTTGCCGGCGTGCCCGCGCTGATGCTGTATCTCTTCTTCCAACGCCATCTCGTCACCGCGGTCGCAGGGACGGGCAAGTCATGAAGCGCCTGTTGATCTGCCTCTCGGCCGCATTGCTCGCAGCCTGTGGCCCCAGCGCCAAGGATCCGGCCAAGACCGAGATCACGCTGATGCGTTTCTTCGGCAGCTGCGAGTCGCAGTTCGGCCAGGTGAACAAGGCCTCCGAGGGCGTGGGCGAATGCGGCATCGTGACCACGCTGGTCAACGAGTTCAACGCGACCCACCCCGACATCGTCGTTCGCACGCAGATCGGCGAGTGGGGTCCGTACTACGACCAGCTCACCGCCCGCCTGGTGTCCAAGGACATCCCGACCGTGGCCGTCATGCACGAGTCCGCCCTGGGCGACTACGTGCGCCGCAAGCTGGTACTGCCGCTGGACGCCGACTTCGCGCGCGTCGGCGTGCCCGTGGACGACTTCACCGAGCATGCACGCAAGGGCACCACGTTCAACGGCCAGACCTACGCACTGCCCTTCGACACCTGGGCCTGGCTGTGGCACATCAACACGACGCTGATGAAGCAGGCCGGCCTGCTGGGTGCCGATGACCAGCCGGTGCTGCCGCGCTCGCCCGAAGAGCTGCTCGCGCAGGCGCGGCAGTTCAGGCAGAAGACGGGCAAGCCCCTCTTCGCCTGGGCCGTGGCCAACGAGACCGCCGCCAACAACCGCACCTTCCAGTCGCTGATCGCGCAGCAGGACGCCAAGCTGTTCTCCGAGGACGGCAAGCGCATCAACATGCAGCAACCGGCGGTCGTCAACGCGCTGACGCTGATGCAGACGCTCTACAAGGAAGGCCACGTGCGGCCCAACCTCGACTACGCCGCCGCCAACCAGGCCTTCCTGAACGGCCAGGCCGGCGTCGTCGTCGTGGGCACCTGGACCATCGACCAGTTCCTGCGCGAATCGCAGAAGCCCGACTCGCCGTTGAAAGGCGGCTATGCGGTGCGGCCGTTCGCGCAGCTGTATGCCAAGCCTGCGGTGTTCGCCGACGGCCACTCGTGGGCGCTGTTCAAGGGCGGAGCTACCGACGCCAAAGGCCACGAGGCGGCCGTGAAGTTCCTGAAGTTCGTCTGGGACCGCAGCGCCGAATGGTCGCGCACGGGCCACCTGCCGGTCAGCAAGACCGTGGCGCAGAGCGACGCCTTCCGGTCCTTGCCGCAACGCGAGTCGCTGGCCGAGATCACGACCACCGGCGCGTCCATGCCCGGCAACGTGCCCACCCAACGCAACATCGAGCTGCTGATCGGCGAGGACGTGGCCAACCTGCTGCTGTCGGGCAAGCCCGTCGCCGAGGTGCAGGCCAGCGTCGAGAAGCGCGTCAACAAGGCCTTGCAGAAAGCACGTCGATGAGCTTCAAAGCCAGCCTCACCGTCGACCGCGATTTCAAAATCGCGCCGCTGGACCGCCGCCTGTTCGGCGTCTTCGTCGAGCACCTCGGCCGATGCGTCTACTTGGGGCTCCACGAACCCGGCCACCCGACCGCGGACGAACACGGCTTCCGTGGCGACGTGGCCGAGCTGACCAAGGAGCTGGGCGCCACCATCGTGCGCTACCCCGGCGGCAACTTCATGTCGGGCTACAACTGGGAAGACGGCGTCGGGCCGAAGGACCAGCGCCCGCGCCGCCTGGACCTGGCCTGGTTCTCCACCGAGACCAACCAGGTCGGCACGCACGAGTTCATGGCCTGGTGCAGGAAGGTCGGCATCGAGCCGATGTTCGGCGTCAACCTCGGCACGCGCGGCCCGGACGAGGCGCGGCACTACCTCGAATACTGCAACCATCCCGGCGGCACGGCACTGTCGGACCTGCGCCGCAGTCACGGCGCCGAAGAGCCGCTGGGCATCAAGTTCTGGTGCCTGGGCAACGAGATGGACGGCCCCTGGCAGATCTGCCAGAAGACGCCCGACGAGTACGGCCGCATCGCCAAGGAAACCGCGAAGCTCATGCGCTGGGTGGACCCGACCATCGAGCTGGCCGCCTGCGGCTCGTCGGCCTACGACATGCCCACCTACGGCGTGTGGGAAGACCGCGTGCTGGAGCACTGCTTCGAGTTCGTGGACTACCTGTCGCTGCACAGCTACTTCGTGAAGCCCCCGGCGGACACCTCCACCGAGAGCTTCTTCGCGCAGATCGAAACGAACGCGCGCTACATCGAAGACACGGTGGCGATTGCCGATGCGGTCGCCACGCGCAAGCGCTCCACCAAGCGGCTGAAGCTGTCCTTCGACGAGTGGAACGTCTGGTACCGCGCCCGCCATGGCGAGCACCTCAAGCAGGCCGGATGGCCCGAGGCGCCGCGGCTGCTGGAAGAGGTCTACACGGCCGAGGATGCGCTGCTCATCGGCGGCATGCTGACGATGTTCATGAACCATGCGGACCGGCTCAAGGTGGCCTGCATGGCGCAGCTGTGCAACGTCATCGCACCCATCATGACCGAGCCCGGCGGGGCGGCGTGGCGGCAGACGATCTTCCATCCCTTCGCGCAGGCCGCAAAGTGGGCGCATGGCGAGGTACTGCGGCCCGTGCTGAAGTCGCCCGGCTACCCGCATGCGAAGCACGGCGAGCTGCCCTATCTGTGCGCCAGCGTCGTGGACGATGCGGCCACGGGCCAGACGGCCGTGTTCCTGCTGAACCGCCACCTCACCGACGAGATGGAGCTGTCCATCACGCTGCGCGGCTTGGGGATGGACCGCGAGCTGGTGCTGGCCGAGCAACTGCATTCGGCCGACCTGAACGCCACCAACACCGCCGACGCACCCGACCGCGTCGTGCCTCAAGCCTTGAACAGCACCTCCGTTGCCGACGAGCGACTGAGCGTGAAGCTCAAGCCCGCCTCCTGGAACGTCATCGTCACGAAAGCCGTCCGCGCATGACCAGCTGGACCAATCCCCTCATCCCGCAACGCGCCGACCCGCACCTGAGCCGGGTCGATGGCCGCTACTGGTTCACCGCCTCGGTGCCCAGCTATGACGCCATCGAGATCCGCGCCGCCGACAGCATCGCCGGCCTCGCCACCGCGCCGACCCAGGTGATCTGGCGCAAGCATGACAGCGGCCCCATGAGCTTCCACGTCTGGGCGCCGGAGCTGCACCGCATAGCCGGCCGCTGGTACGTCTACTTCGCCGCTGCTGAGCGCGACGACATCTGGAAGCTGCGCATGTATGTCCTCGAATGCGAAGGCGCAGACCCGCTGAGCGACAACTGGATCGAGCGCGGCCAGATCGTGACGCCCGAGCAGGGCTTCTCGCTGGACGCGACTCCCTTCGAGCACAACGGCAAACGCTTGCTCTGCTGGGCACAGAAGAGCCCGCCGGCGGAGAGCAACCTCTACATCGCCGAGATGGCCAACCCCTGGACCCTGAAGACCGAGCCGGTCGTCATCACGCGCCCGGACCTGGCCTGGGAGCGCATCGGTTTCTGCGTCAACGAGGGCCCGGCCCTGCTGAAGCGCAATGGCCGCGTCTTCATCGCCTACTCCGCCGCGGCCACCGACGCCAACTACTGCATGGGCCTGCTGTGGGCCGACGAGAACGCCGACCTGCTCGACGCCGCGAGCTGGCACAAGTCGCCCACGCCGGTATTCACGACGGACGAATCGGTGAGCCAGTTCGGCCCCGGCCACAACAGCTTCACGACGACGCCCGACGGCCAGACCGACCTGCTGGTCTATCACGCGCGCAACTACCGCGACATCGTCGGCGACCCGCTCAACGATCCCAACCGCCATGCGCGCGTGCAGGCCTTCGGCTGGCGCGACGACGGCTTCCCCGACTTCGGCACACCCGTCGCCGACGGTCCTTACTCCACCTGAGACAACCATGCGCCTCATCGCTTCGCTTCTGCTCGCCCTGCCCGCCCTGGCCCAAGCCCTGGGCAGCCCCGACGGGCAAATCCAGGTCGACGTCTCGGTCAATGCCCAGCAGCAACTGGTCTACACGGTGCAGCGCGCCGGCCAGCCGGTGCTGCTGGCCTCGCGGCTGGGCCTGGTGCTGGAACAGGGCGACTACGCCAACGGGTTGAAACTCGTGGCGACCTCGCCCGTCAAGGCCCACCGCGAGCAGTACACGCTGGCTGCGGGCAAGAAGAGCCGCGTGGACTACCGCGCCAACGAGCAGGCCTTCACCGTGGCCAACGCGGCCGGCCAGAAGTTGACCGTCACGCTGCGCGCCTCCAACGACGGCCTGGCGCTGCGCTACACGGTGGACGGCGCGGGCAAGAAGACCTTCAAGGACGAGCTGACCAGCTTCGCCTTCCCCACCGACGCCCGTGCGTGGCTGCAACCCATGTCCGTCGCCAAGACGGGCTATGCACGCACCAACCCGTCTTATGAAGAGCACTACCAGGCCGACATCCCCGTCGGCACGAAGGCGCCCTCGCACGCGGGCTGGGTCTTCCCCGCACTGTTCCGCGCCGGTGTCAGCTGGGTGGCGTTGACCGAGGCCGGCATGGACGGCCGCTTCCACGCGTCGCGGCTGGCCAGCGACTCGACCGGCGGCACCTACCGCATCGGCCTGCCCGAGCCCAGCGAGGTCTTCACCGGCGGCCATCTGCTGGCCGATGTGGACGGGCCGCTGACCACGCCCTGGCGCGTGCTCGCCATCGGCTCGCTGAAGACGGTCATGGAGTCGACGCTCGGCACCGATCTCGCCGCGCCCGCGGTCGCCTTCGACAAGAAAAGGCTGCAGCCCGGCCATGCGTCCTGGAGCTGGGCCATCCTGAAGGACGACGCGACCGTCTTCGACGTGCAGAAGCGCTTCGTCGACTACGCCGCCGACATGCGCTGGAACTACACGCTGGTGGATGCCTACTGGGACAAGAAGATCGGCGACGCCAAGATGAAGGAGCTGGCCGACTACGCCAAGACCAGGAGCGTCGGCATCCTGGCCTGGTACAACTCCTCGGGCGCCTGGAACGACACCGACATGAGCCCCAAGAGCGCGCTGCTGAACCCGGCCGACCGCGCCAAGGAGTTCGCCCGCATGAAAGCCATCGGCGTGAAGGGCCTGAAGGTGGACTTCTTCGGCGGTGACGGCGCTTCGATGATGGCCTACTACGTGGACCTGCTGAAGGAGACGGCCGCCGCCGGCCTGCTGCTGAACTTCCACGGCGCCACGCTGCCGCGTGGCTGGAGCCGCACCTACCCCCACCTGATGACGGTGGAGGCCGTGAAGGGTTTCGAGTTCGCCACCTTCACGCAGGGCGACCAGGACAAAGTCGCTCATCAGGCGGCCATGATCCCGTTCACGCGCAACCTGTTCGACCCCATGGACTTCACGCCCATGGTGTTCGGCGACATTCCCAAGATCAAGCGCGCGACGCGCAACGGCTTCGAGCTGGCGCAAAGCGTGCTGTTCCTGTCCGGCATCCAGCACTACGCCGAGACGCCCGAGGGCATGGCCACCGTGCCGGCCTACGTGAAGGGCTTCCTGCGCGAGCTGCCACGGGCCTGGGACGAGGTGCGCTTCCTGGACGGCGAGCCCGGCAAGTACGTCGTCATCGCGCGCCGCGCCGGCAAGCAGTGGTTCGTCGCCGGCCTGAACGCCGACGACACGCCGCGCGAGATCACGCTGGACCTGGGCTGGCTGGGCGCGAAGGACGGCCAGCTCATCACCGACGGCGCCGGCCCCCGCGAGTTCAGCGAAGGCAAGCTGTCCGCCTCGGCGCCGAAGCTGACGCTGGCGCCACGCGGCGGCTTCGTCGCTCGCTTTCGCTGATGGGGCCCGATGCGAGCCGACTCAAGGTATTTGGTAGCCTGCCGCCGATGAGAACGCGCGCCGACCACTCCACCTACTCCGCCGAACCCGAAGGCAAGAGCCAGCACGCCCGCATCGTGCGCGACCTGGGCCTGGCCATCGTCGGAGGCGAGCTGAAGCCCGGCGACAAGCTGCCGCCCGAGGCGCAGCTGCTGGAGCGCTACGAGATCAGCCGCCCGGTGCTGCGCGAGGCCGTGCGCGTGCTCGTCGCCAAGGGCCTGGTGGTGTCGCGCCAGCGTGCCGGCGCCAGCGTGCGCCCGCGCAACGAGTGGCACATGCTGGACCCGGACGTGCTGTACTGGCTCATCCAGGCCCAGCCGCAGCGCGACTTCGTCGGAACGCTGCTGGAGGTCCGCCGCATCTTCGAACCCGCCGCCGCCGCGCTGGCCGCCAAGGCCGCCACCGACGAGCAGCTGGTGGGCATTGCCACCGCCTACGAAGGCATGGCCGCCGCCAGGACGACGGCCGAGCTGCTGGAGCCCGACCTCGCCTTCCACCGCCGCATCGCCGAGGCGACCGGCAACGACCTGCTGGCCTACATCGGCAACATGCTGTCGCTGGCGCTGCGCGAGTCCATCATCCTGAGCAGCCAGCTGCCCAACACGCACGAGCTTTCGCTGCCGCGCCACAAGGCCATCCTGACCGCGCTGCAGGCCCGCGACGCGCTGGGCGCCCGCCAGGCCACGCTGGTGCAGCTGGAAGAGACCGGCGACGACATCGACACCGTGCTGGCCGCCGACGGCCGCGTGAACCTCGCCTGATCAAGAAGAACAACATGGCCCGCGAAGACGACGAAGACGACAACGGCGCGCTGACCGACGCCAGCCCAAACCCCAACTGGTTCCTGCGTGCGCGGCTAAAGACGCGCCAGCTGCTGCTGCTGATCGCGCTGGACGACGAGCGCAACATCCACCGCGCCGCCGACGTGTTGTGCATGACCCAGCCGGCCGCCTCCAAGCAGTTGAAGGACCTGGAGGACATGCTGGACGTGAAGCTGTTCGAGCGCCACCCGCGCGGCATGGAGCCCACGCTGTACGGCGAGACCATGATCCGCCACGCGCGCATGGCGCTGACGTCGCTGTCGGCTGCACATGACGACATCGTCGCGCTGAAGCACGGGCTGTCGGGCCAGGTGGAGGTGGGCGTCATCATGACCCCCGCCATGGGCCTGCTGCCGCGCGCCATCTCGCGCATCAAGCTGCAGGCGCCCAAGCTGCGCATCGGCGTGCACATGGAAAGCAGCAAGGTGCTGCTGGACATGCTGAAGCGCGGCACGCTGGACTTCATGATCGGCCGCATCCTGGAAGAGGACGCCGCTGCGGGCCTGCACTACGAGGAATTGACGGTGGAGCCCGCCTGCGCGGTGGCGCGCGTGGGGCACCCGCTGCTGAAGGCCGACAACCTGAAGCTGGCGGACCTGGCCGACCAGCCATGGATCCTGCCGCCGCCCGGGAGCGTGCTGCGGCACCGGTGGGAGCTGATGTTCCGGCGTGCCGCGCTGGAGCCGCCGTCCAATTGCGTCGATACGACGGCGTTGCTGCTGATCACGGCGTTGCTGCACCAGACGGATTCACTGCACGTGATGCCGGTGGAGGTGGCGCGGTACTACGCGTCGTTGAATGTGCTGGCCATCCTGCCCATCGAGCTGCCGTGTCACATGGATGCGTTCGGGATCATCACGCGTGAGGGGCATCTGATGTCGCCGGGGGCGAGACAGCTGCTGCACGAAGTTCGATTGGCTGCTCGCGATTTGTACTGAGCTTCGTTGGTTGCTTTTGCGGAGTGTGCGCGTGCTCCCTGCATTGCCGGGAGTCCGTCCCGGCGGCCGGGTAACTTTCTTCTGCGGGGCCAGAAGAAAGTCACCAAAGAAGAGGCCCTGAACCGCACACGAGCGCGGAGCCGCCCAGAGCGGCGCGCGAAAACAACCAGCGGCGTTGCGCCCAGACGCGAGCCGCTGCGCTCTCGCCGCTGTCCTAGTGACGAGCGTCACTTATCGCCGCTTCAGACCGGTTAACGCCGGCTGCACGCCGGGCTTACGAGGAGTGCGAAGACAGCGTCGCTCGGGCGACGCGTTCAGTTGGCGCTCAGGTGCTGACTGCGTTCGTGAACGTCAGGCGGTTGCCGAACGGGTCGGTCACGCTCACGTCGCGCGAACCCCAGGGCGTGTCATGGATGCCGGGGCGCGAGTGGTCGTAATGTTTGGCGCTCAGCTCGGCGTGGAAAGCTTCGATGTCGCTGACGCGGATGCGCATGCCCGCGCCCGGGCAGCAGTCGCCATGGTGCTCGCTCAAATGCAGCACGCAGTCGCCACGCGACACCTGCATATACAGCGGCAGGCCGGGCTCGAAGCGGTGCTCCCAGTCGACGGTGAAGCCCAGGATGTCCACATAGAACTCGCGCGCCTTGGCCTCGTTGAAGCTGCGCAGGATGGGGGTGGTCTGGTCGAAGTGCATGCCCCAGTGTGCCGGCTCGGCATCGTGGGTTCGCGTCAGTCGTCCTCAGGGCTGACGAAGACCGCCCGGAAGGCCTCGGCGAACTCGCGTGACGCGCTGAAGGTCAGCGTGACGGTGATCCAGCCGCCGGCCTCGTGCTGGATCAGCAGTTCATGGTCCCAGTCGTTGCCGTCTTCCACGGAGCCTTGCCGGTCGCCGTAGTTTGTCTGCGCCCAGGCCAGTACTTGATCCACCTCGGCCATCACGGCCGCATGCTCGGCCTCGCGGGTGGAGGCCATGGCTTCCAGCGTGAGGATGTCGTCGGAGCTGTCGGTGAGGGCTAAGGTGAGATGGCGCATGGGGTGAAGCGTAAGCGGGCCGGCGCTTGGGGGTCAGCTTGGCTTGGATGCTTTTTCGGGGAGCGCTGCTGATCGAGAGATTGCCGGGAGTCCCGCCCGGCGGCGGGGTAACTTTCTTCTGTCTTGCCAGAAGAAAGTCACCAAAGAAGAGGCGCTGAACCGCACACGAGCATCACGGCGCCATGACCGGCGCGCGAAAACAGCCTACGGTGAGGCGCCCCGACGCGAGCCGCTGCGCTCTCGCGGCTGTCCCTATGACGAGCACCACCTATCGCCCCTTCACGCCGCTTAACGCCGGCTGCACGCCGGGCTCACCAGGAATACCAAGTCAGCGTCGCTCGGGCGACGCGAGGTGGTGTCCGCAAACTCGGCACCTGCATCGAAGAATCGTTGGGGTTCACCGCGCCCAACCCCGCCTATGTGCTTACTGCCCGTGCACAAACAAAGCTAGGGTCGCCACAATGCGCGGCAGTCGCATGATGAGCAAGGCAGCTAGCTTGATAGCTGGCCCATCGTTTCTGAAGTGGTCCAACACAGTTGCAGCCGTGTCGCGTCCTTTTGGTAGGCCGGCACCGTAGCCGGCAACGCCACGAGTGACTTGACGGGAGATGGGCTTACGGGGTTTGACGCTGTCTTTATGGCGAGTGATTACCGAATCTTTCATGACCATTCCGCTTAGCCCAGCTTGGGATGGCACCAAATGAAAGCGGCAGCCATCAATCCAAACTGGAAAGATGAGCTGCCGGAGCCCGGTTACTCGGCGGGCCGCTTCCGCGGCCGACGGGCGTAAATATAGCTCTCAGGTTGGAATAGGCAAAGCGAACCGCAGACCGCGCAATCCACCGTGCTGTCGCCAGAGCGATGCTGACTTCGTATTTCTGATGAGCCCGGCGTGCAGCCGGCGTTAAGCGGCGTAAAGGGCCGATGGATGGCGCTCGTCACAAGGACAGCCGCGAGAGCGCAGCGGGTCGCGCGTGGGCGCCAAGCTGCAGGCTGTTTTCGCGCGCCGCTCATGGCGCCGCCGCGATGGTGTGCGGTTCAGGGCCTCTTCTTTGGTGACTTTCTTCTGGCCCCGCAGAAGAAAGTTACCGCGCTGCCGGGCGCGCATCCCGGCAATCTCTCGATCAGCAGCGATCTTCCCGAGAGCATCCAACCAAGACCATCACTTCTTGCAAGCAGAAGAAGGATTCGCCCTCGGCCCCGCCTTGGTCTGATGGATGAACGGAATCGTCCCATCCGCGCGATACGAGAACTCCTCGATGGCCACCGACCGCCGATGCTCATGCCCCCCCGGCAGCTCTGCGTTGTGATACGCCACATAGCTGCGCCCGTTGAACTCGAAGAACGCCTGATGGATGGTCTTTGTCTTCGTGTTGCGCTCCATGACGACGCCCTGCGGCGTCCACGGCCCAACCGGTGACGGCCCCGTCATGTACGCCGTCTCTTCCGGCCAGTGCTGCGAATAGCTCAGGTAGTAGACGTTCTTGCCCATGACCTTGCGCTTGTGCAGATACGGCGCCTCCACGAAATTGGCCACCGGCACCGTCGTGATCGGCCCGTCCAGCTCCGTCATGTTGGCCTTGAGCTTGGCGTACTTCAGCACCGTGTTGCCCCAGTACAGATAGGCCTGGCCATCGTCGTCGACGAACACGCCGGGGTCGATGTCGTCCCAGGCGATGTCGGTCTGCTTGGTCATGTCGTTGGTGATCAGCGCCGAGCCGCGCGCATCGACGAACGGGCCGGTGGGCGAATCGGACACCGCCACGCCCACGGCAAAGCCCGGCACCGTCGCGTGCTCCACCGTCGAGTAGAACCAGTACCTGCCGTTGCGCTTGACGATGTCGGACGCCCACGCGCGGCCCTTGGCCCACGCGAAGGTCTTGGCGTTCAGCGGGATGCCTTCGTCCTTCCAGTTCACCATGTCGCAGGTGGAGAACAGGCGCCACTCGTGCATGACGTAGTCCTTGCCCTCGGGCTCTGCCTCGTCGCGGCCGGCGAACAGGTAGACACGGCCCCCATCCACCAGCACGGCCGGGTCGGCCGTGTACAGCGGCGCGAACAGCGGGTTGGCGGCTTGGGCCGTGCCGCAGGCAAAGGCGGCGGCCAACAGGAGTTGCTTGAACATCAGTGTTGGGCCTTCTTCAAGGACAGCAGGCGCTGGACCGCGCAGAACACGAACAGCAGCGCGCCGATGACGATCTTGGTCCACCAGGAGCTGAGCGTGCCGTCGAAGGCGATCAGCGTCTGGATCAGGCCCAGCACCAGCACGCCCGACAGCGCACCAGCGACGAAGCCATAGCCGCCCGTCAGCACGGTGCCGCCAATCACCACGGCGGCGATGGCGTCCAGCTCCACGCCCTGGCCATGCTGGCCGTAGCCGCTGAGCATGTAGAACGCGAACAGCAGGCCGGCCAGCGACGCGCAAAAGCCGCTGAGGCCGTACACCGCCACCTTGGTGCGGCCGACCGCCAGGCCCATCATCAACGCGGAAGCCTCGTTGCCGCCGAGCGCGTAGACGGTGCGGCCGAAGGCGGTCCAGTGCGCCAGCCACAGGCCCAGGCCCAGCACCACCAGCGCGATGACGGCGCCAGGCGACAGGAAGGCGTCGCCGAACAGCGGGATCTGCGTCTGCGACAGCGTGACGAACAGCGGCGCGTCGATGGTGATGCTGTCCACGCTGATGAGGAAGCACAGGCCGCGCGCCAGGAACATGCCGGCCAGCGTGACGATGAAGGCCTGCAGCTTGAACACGTGGATGACCAGCCCTTGCAGCGCGCCGAATGCCGCGCCGCCCAGCAGCACGACGACGATGACTGCTTCAGCCGGCCACTGCGCGACCTGGAGCAGCCAGGCGGCGACCATCGTGGTCAGCGCCAGCACGGAGCCCACCGACAGGTCGATGCCGCCGGACAGGATGACGAAGCTCATGCCCACCGCGATGACGAGCAGGAAGGCGTTGTCGATGAGCAGGTTCAGCACCACCTGCGTGGAGCCGAAGCCGGTGTAGCTGGTCGCACCCGCGGCGAACAGCAGCAGCATCAGCACGACGCTGACCCAGGTGGTGAAGGAAGGGGCGGAGAGCAGGCGCTTCATGCGGACCTCCGCGACCAGATGGACGACTGCGAGATGCAGACGGCGAACACGACGACGGCCTTGACGACCATGGTGACCTGCGGCGGCACGCCCAGCGCGTAGATGGCGGAGGTCAGCGTCTGGATGATGAGCGCGCCGATCAGGCTGCCGAGCAGGCTGAACTTGCCACCGTTCAGCTGTCCGCCGCCCAGCGTGACGGCCAGGATGGCATCCAGCTCCAGCAGCAGGCCGGCGTTGTTGGCGTCGGCGCTCTTGATGTTGGACGAGATCAACAGGCCCGCCAGGCCCGAGCCCAGGCTGCAGTAGACGTAGACGAAGAACACGATGGCCGCCGTGCGCACGCCGGCCAGCCGCGCGGCGACGGGGTTGATGCCGACCGTCTGGATGAACAGACCCAGCGCAGTGCGCTTCATCAGCAGCGCGGTGAGACCCGCGACGATGGCGACGACGTAGAAGGACACCGGCAGGCCCAGCACGTAGCCGGCGCCCAGCCAGAAGAAGCTGGCGGGCTCGTAGACGGTGATGATCTGGCCGTCGGTCAGCAGCTGCGCCAGACCCCGGCCGGCGACCATCAGGATCAGCGTGGCGATGATGGGCTGCAGGCCCAGGCCGGCGACGAGCAGGCCGTTCCACAGGCCGCACAGCAGCGCGGCGCCGAGTGCCGCTGCGAACGCGACGGCCAGGCCGTGCTCGGCGACCAGCACGCAGGCCACGGTGCCGGAGATGGCGACGATGGCGCCCACCGACACGTCGATGCCGCGCGTGGCGATGACCAGCGTCATGCCCAAGGCGGCCAGCATCAGCGGTGCGGCCCGGTGCAGGATGTCGACGAGGTTGCCGTACAGGCGGCCGTCCTTGATCTCCAGGTGCAGGAAGCCGGGCACGCTGAAGGCGGCGATGGCCAGCAGCAGCGCAAGCGCGGCCAGTGGGCGGAACAGCGGATGGCGCCAGACAGCAGCGCGCGCGGGAGGAGAGGACATGGCTAGCGTGGGAGAACTCATGGGGTCTTGAAATGCAGCGCCGTCGCTTCGCCACGGTAGACGACGGACCGCGCGGCGGCCGGGCGGCCGCCAGCGTCGAGCAGCTTCACGTCGAAGCGGCGTTGCGCGGCCAGGCCGGGGTAGCGGCCCTCGCGCGCCGCCACCTGCAGCGTGCGGCGGGCGTCGTCCCAGCGCAGCTGCACGGTAGCGCGCCGGCCCCGCTCGTAGGCATAGGTCTCGCCGTCGTCCTCGTACAGCGTGAACTGGGCATCGGCGCCGGGGTAGATGCGGATCTCGTAGGGCGCATCGCGGCGCTCGCCCACGTGCTGGACCACCGGGCCCATGGGCACGATGCTGCCGGCGCGCACGAACAGCGGGAACTCGTCCAGCGCGTACTCGCGCGCCACCGCCTGGCCGCCGTCGTGCACGCGGCCGCTCCAGAAGTCGAACCAGCGGTGGCCGGCAGGCAGCCGCGTGGCCTGGCGCTTGTCCACGTGACGCAGTTCGTCCGCCAGCGTGCGCAGCTGGGCCGGCGTGCGCCAGGCCAGGCGCAGCTTGGCGCCGTAGGCATCCTGGTAGAAGTCCAGCCGCAGGCGCACGGCCTGGCCGGCGGCGAGCTGCAGCCGGGTGCTCTGGTAGCGCGGCGCGCCGTTCTTCCAATCCTCGACGACGAGCTTGTCATCCAGCCACAGGCGGAAACCGTCGTCGCCTTCGACGCCGATCTCGTACTCGCCCGCCTCGGGCGCCACCAGGGTGCCCTGCCAGCGCGCGGAGAACTGCTGCAAGCCCTTCAGGCCGGGCGGCACGCTGCCCAGCGGCGGCGGCGGCCAGCTGTGGTCCACCGGACCGTCCACGGTGCGGCTGGCGGGCGTCTCGAAGTTCATGCCCGAGAAGTAGTCCAGCTGCAGGCCGGGTTCACCGGACGGCGTGCGCAGCGCGCTGGCGGGGATGGTGGTGGCCGGCGGCGGTTCGGCATGCAGCACCGCGCGAGTGACGGGCTGCACGAGGAAGGCCGGGCCGAACATGAAGGTGTCGTCCACGCGGCGCAGCGCGGTCTGGTCGGGGAAGTCCATCGCCAGGCCGCGCATCATCACGTAGCCCTCGGTGTGGGCGCGCCAGGCCAGCCCGTAGACGTAAGGCAGCAGGCGGTAGCGCAGCTGCGCGGCTTTCAGCAACGACTGGTAGACGGCCGGGTCCAGTGACTTGAACAGGTAGGGCTCGCGCTCCACGTCGGTGCCGTGGATGCGGTAGATGGGGTTGAAGATGCCGAACTGGTTCCAGCGCGCGTACAGCTCGCGCCAGGCCGGGTTGCGCTCGCCGCCTGGATGGCGCACGAAGAAGCCGCCGGTGTCCTGCGTCCAGTAGGGCAGGCCGGCCATGCCCACGTTCAGGCCGCCGGCGATCTGTGCGCGCAGCGTGGCCCAGCTGGCCGTCGTGTCGCCGGACCACGGCAGGGCCGCGTAGCGCTGCTGGCCGGCCCAGCCGGAACGCGTCAGCGTGAACACGCGCTTGTCGCCGCCGGCGCGCTGGCCTTCGTAGACCCCGCGCGTGGTGACGAGGCTGTAGACGTTCAGGTAGCGGGTGAAGTCGCCCATCGCGTTGCGGCCCAGCCGCTTGATGTCGGCCTCCACCTCGCCGGGGTCGTGCGCGGCGCCGCCCACCTCCACCTCGGTGCCGTCCATCCACAGCGCGTCCACGCCGATGTCCAGCAGCCCCTGCTTGACGTGCTTGAAGTAGATGCGGCGGCCTTCGGCGCTGAAGGCGTCGTAGATCTGCGCCTTGCCGGAGATCCAGTGCTTGGGGGCGAAGCGCAGGCCTTGCGCATCCAGCTCGCGGGCCAGCGCCGTGTCGTCGCCCACCGAGGGCCAGATGGACACCATCAGCTTCATGTCCAGCTGGCGGTGCAGCGTGTCCACCATGCCGCGCGGGTCGGGGAAGCGCTCGGCGTTCCAGGTCATGCCGCTCCAGCTGCCGTCCTTGTCACCGCCCCAGTACTGCCAGTCCTGCACGATGGTGTCGAGCGGGAAGCGCTCGGCCCGGAAGCGCTTCGCCACGTCCAGCAACTGCTGCTGCGTCCTGTAGCGCTCCTTGCTCATGAACAGGCCGAAGGCGCTCTTCGGGAACATCGGCGCGGCGCCGGTGAGCTGGCGGTAGCCGGCCATCAGCTCGTCCATCGTCGTGCCGGCGACGAAGTAGTAGTCGGCCCCGGCCGGCGCGCTCTCGGCCCAGAAGCGGGCGCCCTGCGCGTCGTCGGTGAAGCGCATCTTGGAATACACATCCCACAGCACACCCCAGCGCCGCGTGGACACCATGAAGGGCAGCACGGTGCCGATGTTGGTCTGCACCATGGACACGTCGCGGCCGCGGTAGTCCATGTGGGACTCGTTGTACTGGCCCAGGCCGTACAGCGACTCGTCGGGCGTCAGGCTGAAGGCCTGCGTCATCGTGTAGCTGGGCGCGCCGGAGAACTCGGCCGGCTGCAGCGCGGCCGGCGCCTGCTCGCGCGTGAAGGGCTGGCCGTCGGGCCGCAGGAAGGCGATGGCGCCGCTGCGCTTGTCCACCTGCACGCGCAGCGCGGGGCTGGCCAGCACCAAGGTGTCGGCGCCATCCTGGACCTCAAGCGGCTGGGGCTGCGGCGCGGCCACGACGACGAGACTGGGCTGGGTGGCGTGGCTCTGGCCCAGGTGGGTGGTCACGCGCACCAGGCCGGGGCCGTAGAACAGCAGGTTGCGCGTGAGCGTCCCGCGCTGCACCTGCACGCCGGCGGTCAACCGCGTCCATGCGAAGCCGCCGGCATCGGGCGTCAGCGGCTGGCGCTGGGCCTGACCCAGGGCGTCCAGGCCCGTGGGGGTCTCGGCCCGCGCGGCGGGGGCCAGCGCGGCCAGGCACAGCAGGGCCAGGGCGGAGAGGGTGCGCAGGTGCATGGTGGGCCTGCGCTCAGGCCGCGTCGGGCACCGGCTCGGCGGCAATGACTTCGAGCACGCTGCGCTCGTCCAGCTCGCCGCGGCGGTACTCGCCGGCGGCGCGGCGGTCGCGCAGCACCAGCACGCGGTCGCTGCAGTGCAGCACCTCGGGCAGCTCGGAGGAGATGAAGACGACGGCCATGCCGGCCTTGCCGTCTTCGGCATGGGCCAGCGCACGCACCTGGTCCATCAGGTCTTCCTTGGCGCGCACATCGATGCCGCGTGTGGGCTCGTCCAGGATCAGCACGTCCGGCTGCGTGGCCAGCCAGCGCGCGAGCAGCGCCTTCTGCTGGTTGCCGCCCGACAGTTGCCCGATGGGCGTGTCGGCGCTGGACGTCTTGATGCCCAGCTTGCGGATGTAGTCGTCGGCCAGCGCCTGCTGCTGCTCGTGGCTCATGCACAGCCGCAGGCCGGTGCGGGCCTGCAGCGCCAGCAGGATGTTGTCGCGCACGGACAGATCCAGGATCGCGCCCTCGTGCTTGCGGTCCTCGGAGCAGAAGGCGATGCCAGCGGCGATGGCTTCGCGCGGCGAATGCCAGGCGCCCTTGCGGCCTTTGCGTGCGGCCATGTCCACGTGGCCCGCGTCGGCCGCGTCGGCCCCGAACAGCAGCCGCGCGGCCTCGGTGCGGCCCGAGCCCAGCAAGCCCGCCAGGCCCAGCACCTCGCCGCGGTGCAGCGTCAGGTCCAGCGGCTGCACGGCGCCGCGGCGGGCCAGGCCTTCGGTCTTCAACACGACCTCGCTGCTGCCGACGGCGCTGCTGTCCAGCCGTGTGGGCTGCTGGTCGGGCGGAGCGCCGACCATCTTGTTGACCAGCGCCAGGCGGCCCAGGTCGGCGGCCAGGTACTCGCCCTCGGTCTCGCCGTTGCGCATCACGGTGATGCGGTCGGCCAGCGCATAGGTCTGGTCCAGGAAGTGAGTGACGAACAGGATGGCCAGGCCCTGGTCGCGCAGGCGGCGCAGCACGGTGAAGAGGCGCTGCACGGCGGCGTCGTCCAGGCTGGACGTGGGCTCGTCGAGGATGAGCACGCGGGCCGAGATGCGCAGCGCGCGGGCGATGGCGACCATCTGCTGCACGGACAGCGAGTAGCGGGACAGCGGCGCGGTGACGTCGATGTCCAGGTCCATCTGCTTCAGCACACGTTCGGCTTCGGCGTTGACGGCACTCCAGTCGATGCGACCCCACTTGCGGGGGAAGCGCCCGGCACAGATGTTCTCCGCCACGCTGAGGTTGGGGCAGAGGTTGACCTCCTGGTAGACCGTGCGGATGCCGAGGTCTTGTGCGTCTTCCGTCCGCTTCGGCGCGATGGTGTTGCCGTCGAGCGTGATGACGCCGGCGTCGGGCTGGTAGAGGCCCGTCAGCACCTTGATCAGCGTGGACTTGCCGGCGCCGTTCTGGCCCATCAGCGCATGAACCTCGCCGGGGAACAGGCGCAGGCTCACGTCGCTGAGCGCCTTCACGCCGGGGAAGCCCTTGTGGATGCCGGAGAGCTCCAGCACGGGCAGGGTTTTGTCGAGGTTCATGGCAATGGGCTCACCCTCGGCGACTACGGTGCCGAGGCCTGCGGAGGGTGGCGGACAGGGCTTGGCCCCCGTCCACCGGCCCGCCTTAGTACTTCCGGTTCGGCAGTTCCTTGGCGGCCACCTCGGCCGGGAACACGCCCTCGATGACGGTGATGCGCTTTTCCACCGGCTTCTTGGCCACCACGTCCTTGGCCAGCTGCATCAGCTGCGGGCCCAGCAGCGGGTTGCACTCGACGGTGACGTTGAGCTTGCCGGCCTTCATCGCCTCGAACGCGCCGCGCACGCCGTCGATGGAGATGATGACGATGTCCTTGCCCGGCTTCAGACCGGCTTCCTCGATGGCCTGGATCGCGCCGATGGCCATGTCGTCGTTGTGCGCGTACAGCACGTCGATCTTCTTGTCGCGCTGCTTCAGGAAGGACTCCATCACCTCCTTGCCCTTGGCGCGCGTGAACTCGCCGGACTGCGAACGGATGATCTGCAGCTTGGGGTTGGTCTTGATGACTTCCTCGAAGCCCTTCTTGCGGTCAATGGCCGGGGCCGAGCCCACGGTGCCCTGCAGCTCGACGATGTTCAGCGCCGCGTTCGGCGTCTTGGCGGCACGCTCCAGCAGCCAGCGCGCGGCCTTGCGGCCTTCCTCGACGAAGTCGGAGCCGATGAAGGTCACGTACAGCGACGGGTCGGCCACCTTGACGGCACGGTCGGTCAGGATGACCGGGATGCCGGCCTTCTGGGCTTCCTTCAGCACCGTGTCCCAGCCGCTCTCGACGACTGGCGAGAAGGCGATGACGTCGACCTTCTGCGCGATGAAGCTGCGGATGGCCTTGACCTGGTTTTCCTGCTTCTGCTGCGCGTCGGCGAACTTCAGCGTGATGCCGGCCTCCTTGGCAGCCGACTTGATGGAGGCGGTGTTGGCGGTGCGCCATTCGCTCTCGGCACCGACCTGCGAGAAGCCCATGACCAGGGGCGCGGCCAACGCGCCGAAGGCGGGCAGGACGAGTGCGGCGGCGAGCAGCGCACGGCGCGCAACGAGCTTGTGATTCATTTGGTTGTCTCCTTCGGGTGTGCGGATGCTAGAAAGCGGGGTGATGCTCGACCAATGAGATTTTTTGCGCAATAGATATCAGTTTCGAGATGTCTGACGGCGGGGGCGCTCAGGCGATGCGCAGCACATAGGCCGGCAGCGCCGCGACCCCGCCGGCCGGCAGCTGCACCTCCAGGCCGTCGTCCCGCTGCTGGAAGCGCAGCGCCTGGGCGCCGCCCAGCAGGTCGACGCGCTGCACCGGCCGGTGCCGGCCGCGCGCCAGGCTGCGGATCAGCGCCCGGTCGCCGTCCGGCGCCGCAAAGCCGCTGGCAAAGACGAGGTCACCGCGTGCGGTGAAGCGGAAGTCGGCGGCGCCCAGCGGCGCGCCCTTGCCTTCGTTGAAGCCCTGGGCCGTCAACGGGGCCTGCTTGTCCATCGCGGGGCCCTCGCCGAACACGCGCCAGGGGCGGGTGCCGTAGATGCTCTCGCCGTGCCTCTGCATCCAGACGCCGATGGCCTCGACCACGCGCCGCTCGACCGCGTCGATGCTGCCGTCGCCCTTGACCGGCACGTTCAGCAGCAGGTTGCCGTTCTTGCTGACCACGTCGATCAGCATGCGGATGACCGTCTCGGCGGACTTGTACTGGCCGCGCTCCAGCACGCGCCTGTCATAGTGCCAGGCGCCCAGGCAGGTGTCGGTCTGCCAGGGCAGCGGCTCGATGCCCTGCGCCTGACCGCGCTCGATGTCCCACACCATGGCGCGGCGCTGCTGCTCGTCCAGGATCTTGCCGAACAGCACGGCCTGGGTGCGGCCGGTCTTGTCGAGGTGCTGGTTGTAGAGGTGGGCGGCGATGTCCAGGCCCACCGGGCTGACGGGCCACAGCGGCAGCGCGGTGTCGTCGAAATAGACCAGCTCGGGGCGGTGCTGGTCCAGCAGGTCCAGCGTGCGGGCCAGGAAGTTTCGGCAGTAGGCCTCGCTGGGCCGGCTGGCGCCCTCGCCCCAGTCCCATTGGCGGTGGATGGCCTTGGGGTCGTGGGCGTCGGCGCTGGGGGCATGGTCCTGCGCATACAGCTGCTGCGGGTCCAGGCCGTCCCACCACTGGCCGCGGCCGTCTTCCTTGCGCAGGCGGCCGTCGTAGGGCACGCCGGCCAGCGGACCTTGGGTGTCGGCGCGCTGGGCCGGTTCGTACCAGGTCCAGGCGTGCGCCGCGTGCACGCTGACGCCCAGCGGCAGGCCCTGGGCGCGGGCGGCGGCGGCCCAGCGCTTGATGATGTCCTGCTTCGGTCCGATGCGCGTCGAGTTCCACGCATGGTGGCGGCTGGCGAACAGGTCGAAGTTGTCGTGGTGGTTGGCCATCGCCATGAAGTAGCGCGCGCCGGCCTGCTTGTAGAGCCCCAGCAGCTCCTCGGGCTCCCAGCGCTCGGCCTTCCAGTCGCGGATGACCTCCTTGAAGCCATAGACCGACGGGTGGCCGTAGGTGGCGACGTGGTGGCGGTTCTTGGCGCTGCCCTCGATGTACATCTCGCGCGCGTACCAGTCGCCAAACTCGGGCTGGCACTGCGGTCCCCAGTGCGCCCAGATGCCGAACTTGGCGTCACGGAACCAGTCGGGGGTCTGGTAGGTCGTCAGCGAATCCCAGCTCGGCCGGAAGGCGCCGCGCGGGGCCGCGGGCGCCGTTTGGGCCCAGGCCGGCAGCGCCGCCGCGGGCATGAGGGCGGACAACTGCTGCAGGACTTGTCTTCTCTTCATGCGGACCCCGGGGTTGGATTCAGCGCAGCAGCCGCAGGCCGTACAGGCCACCGGCCACGCTGCCCGGCTTGGCCACGAACTTCACGCTGAGCTTGCCGCCGGCAGCGCGCACCAGGTCCTGCGGCAGCTCGAAGTCGCGCGTGTAGATGGCTTCCTGGCCGGCGTCGGACGCCAGCTCGATGTCGGCGACCGGCTGGCCGTTGACGAGCAGCTCGAAGCGGCGGCCGTTGTCGCGCGTGGAGAAGCTCAGGCGCAGCACGCGGGCCTCGGATTTCGCGTCGTTCAGCTCGTAGCTGAACCACTTGCGCGCGTGCCGCCAGCGGCCGGCCGGTGCGATGCCGCTCTCGGCGCCATCACCCTTGAAGAAGTGGTCGGACTCAGGCTGCTGCTCGCCGGGTGCCACCTGGTCGATGGTGATGGCATCCAGCGCCAGCCGGGCCTGCTCGGACTGGGCCAGCTCGGCGCGCATCAGGCTCTGCTGGGCGGGCGTGGAGCGGCCCCAATAGAGCATGTAGCGCGAGTCATGCAGGCGGAAGAAGGGGATGAGCTGCAGCTTCTCTTCACCCTTGGCGCCCTGGATCAGCCCCGGCGCCGTGAAGGTCAGCGGCTGACCCGGCACGGGCTTGAAGCGGCGGATGAAGTCATCCTTGTCGCTGACGAACACCGGCGCAGCCTCCTGCGGGCACACGGCGCCGTGCGCGATATGGCCCATGCGGGACGCGTCGGCGCGGAAGTTCAGCGTCTCGCCCGGCTGCGGCGTCTTGGCCGCCAGCACGATGGGGCCGTGCAGCACGGCGACAAACTTCTTCAGGCCGTGCAGCGGCTCCAGCGTCGTGCGCATGGGCAGTTCCACATCGACGGTGTCGCCGGTCTTCCACGCGCGCTTCAGTTCCACGAAGCCACCGGGCCGGGCCTTCACCTTGACCGGCTTGCCGTTGAGCTTCACTTTCAGCGCGCCGGGCGCCACCCAGCCGGGATAGCGGACCTTCAGCGCGAACATGCCGGCGCCGTCCACCGTCAGCCGCGTGCGCGACTCGTCGGGGAAGCGGGTGGATTGCGTGAGCTTGATGCCGCGCTCGCGCCAGTCCAGCGTGGAGGCGATGAACAAATTCACCTGCAGCGCATCGCCGTCGTGCGCATAGATGAACTCGCCATGGCGAGCATGGCTCTCGATGCCGGAGCCCACGCAGCACCACATGCCGTCGTGCACCTGCGAGTAGACGCGGTAGTGCTGCGGCCGCATCGGCGTGAAGTAGACGAAGCCGCCCTGCGGGTGCTGGGACGCGAGGATGTGGTTGTAGAGCGTGCGCTCGTAGTAGTCGGCGTAGGCGCCCACCTGCGGCGACGCCTGGGCCAGCAGCGCCGTCAGCTTCAGCATGTTGTAGCTGTTGCAGGTCTCCGGGCCTTCCACCTCGTTCAGCATGGGCTTGAAGTCGGTGTCGGGGTGGAAGTGCTCCTTCACGCTGTTGCCGCCGATGGCGACGGAGCGCTTGTCCACCACCGTGCGCCAGAAGAACTCGGCCGCCTGGCGGCCCTCGTCCTCGCCGGTGAGCTGAGCGATGCGCGCGAAGCCGATGACCTTGGGGATCTGCGTGTTGGCGTGCAGGCCGGTTAGCTTGTCCTGGCCGCTGGCCAGCGGCTGCAGGATGGCCTGGTGCGAGAAGCGCCGCGCCAGCGCCAGGTAGCGCAGGTCGCCGGTCATCTGCGACACGTCGGCCAGCACCTCGTTCATGCCACCGTGCTCGGCACGCAGCATGTCCTGCATCTGCGCGTCGGACAGCGGCGTGGTCAGCCGCAGCGCCCAGTCGGACAGCTTGACCAGCATGGCCTTGGCATCGGCATTGCCGGTGTAGACCCAGGCATCGCGCAGGCCCGCGAAGACCTTGTGGATGTTGTACCAGGGCACCCAGCGGCCGTTGACCGAGAAGCTGTCCACCTTGAGCCGGCCCGCCGCGACGTCGGCCCAGGCCTTGGCGCCGTCGGGCACGCCGCCGATGTAGCCGGTGCCCAAAGCGTCCTGGCAGCGCTTCAGCTCGGCGATGGCGTAGTCCAGCTTCTGCCGGGCCTGCGCATCACCGGTGGACGCCACCATCAGCGCCAGCGCCGACAGGTAGTGGCCGCCCATGTGACCGTCCAGGCCCGTGGACTCCCAGTTGCCGTAGGTGGGCGACTTGGCCGGCAGACCGGCTTCGCGCAGGAAGGGCGCGAGCAGCTTGTCGGCGTCCAACGCCATCAGGTAGTTCAGGTCCGTGTCCTGCGCGGCCTTGAACGGGCCATCCAGCAGGCGCACGCGCTCCAACGCAAACAGCTGCGTCGCCGCGCCGGCGCTGTGGGCACAGACCACGAGGGCCAGCGAGGCAAGCAGCTTTCTCACATCAAGCTCCGGTGCGGATGGCCCACAGCGACACGCCGCCGGCAGACAGGGCGGACAAGCTCACGACGAAAGCACTCGCGTTGGTATTCCACTGCCGGGACAGTACGCCCGAATAGGTCACGCCGCCGCTCACCACGCTGAGTTTGTTGCCGCCCTTGTGTGTCCAGGTGCCGGTCATGCCACCGGTCACCGAACCGTCCGCGTTCAGCGTCACGTTGATGGACGCCTTGGGCGCGGCGGCGATGTCCTTGCCGTGGTTGACCAGCTTGTACGCGCCGGCCGCCTGCGTGGCGCTGACGTCGGCCGTCTGCGCCGGCGTGGCCAGGCTCAGCGGCGCATAACGCAGCGGCGCGATGACCGGCCAGCCGTCCTCGTTGATGTGCATCTCGTGCGTGCGGATCTCGTGCGCCTCGCCGGTGCCGGGGAAGCGCGTGTGGAAGATCATGAAGTACTGCTTGGTCGCCGTGTCGTAGCAGGCCGAGTTGTGGCCGGGCGAGATGTAGCCCAGCGCAGTGCCGGTCTCGCCGGTGGCGTTGGCGAACTGGTGCGCGCCCATCAGCTTCATGCCGTGCGGCGTGATGCTGGCGTCGTCGAACACCGTGCCGGTCGCGCCCTTGACGGTGGACATGTCCTTGCCGGCGCCGTCCACATAGGGGCCGTCGGGGTTGCGCGAGCGCGCCACGCGCACGTTGTAGCCGCCGTCCGTGCCGGCGCCCAGGCCGCCGAACGAGACGAACAGGTAGTAGTACTGCGACTCGGGGCTGTACAGGATGTAGGCGCCCTCGATGCGCGCATGGTTGCCGCCCATCAGGTGCTTGCCATACCCCTGGCCGGCCAGCGGCACGCCCGTCGTCGCGTTGAGCTGCAGGATGAAGATACCGCCCGAGTACGAGCCGTAGACCATCCACAGCCTGCCCGTCGCGTCGGCGAACACGGCCGGGTCCACCGCGTTGGGATGCTTGGTGGCGTCGTAGACGCTGCCGTCTTCGCTGGGCAGGCCCCACATGCCGGACTTCAGCAGGATCTGCTTGTTGACGTAGGGGCCGTCCACCTTGTCGGCCACGGCGATGCCCAGCGCCGAGCGCGGCGAGTCGCCCTTGCAGGCGCAGTAGTACATGTAGAACTTGCCGTCCGCGAGCCTGGTCACGTCGGGCGCCCACAGCGTCGTCGTCTCGGCCCAGGCCAGCGTCTCGGCCAGCTCGGTGGTCACCTTGTTGCCGAAGATGGGATTGGCGTTGTTGACGCCGTCGCCGATCTTGGTCCAGTTCATCAGGTCGGGCGTCTTGGCCGCGGCCAGGTGGGAGCCGAACACGTAGAACTGGCCGTCGGCCTTGATGACGGAGGGGTCATGCACCGACGCATTGGCGAAGTTGACCGGCGCCTGCGACGGAGCGGGCGCTGGGGCAGGAGCTGGCGCCGGGGCAGGGGCCGGGCTGGGCGAAGGTGCGGGGCTGCTGCCGCCGCCGCCGCCGCAGGCGCTCAGGGCGAGCGCGGCCGAGCCGGCGAGGAAGTCGCGGCGCTTGTGAATGGCCATGGGGATGTCTCCGGGTCTGTGTGTTCTGGCGGGCGCAGCCTAGGGGCCATGGCCGCGGCGCACCAATGACATTGCAGGCGCGGTTGATCCCGGTTTTGATATGCCGCGTGCGGATCACGCGCGCAGCGCAAGGCCTGGGCGAGCAGCATGGCGGGCCCAGGCCTGGTCAGGTCGGCAAAAGGCGCCTGCCGTGCGGGGCGATCAGCCCTCGACGGCCACGACGACGATGGACTTGGCCGGCAGCTTGATCGTCAGCTTGCCGTTGACCGACTGCGCCTCGAAGGCGGTCGGCACCACCTGCGGCGCCTTGCCCAGCTCGTTCTGCGCATCCATCGCACCGGCGGTCAGCAGCTGGCCCTTGACGGCCTTGGGAGCGTTCGCGCCCAGCTGCAGGTCCAGCTCGGCGGCCTGCGTGGCGTTGGCGTTCACCAGGCCCACCCAGACCTTGCCGTCCTTGCCGCGGCCGGCCGTGACGCTCAGGCCCGGCATCTCGAACTTGTCGACCTTGTAGGTCGGGTTGTTCTCGACCTTGACAGGCAGCGAGGTCGCGTCCTGGAAGGGGATGTAGAGCTTGAACGCGTGGTAGGTCGGCGTCAGCACCAGCTTGTCCTTGCTGGTGAGGATCATGGCCTGCAGCACGTTGACCATCTGGGCCACGTTGCTCATCTGCACGCGCTCGGCGTGGCTGTGGAACACGTTGAAGTGCAGGGCGGCCAGCAGCGCGTCACGCAGCGTGTTGCGCTGGACAAGGAAGCCGGGGTTGCTGCCGGGCTCGGGGTCGTACCAGCTGCCCCACTCGTCGAAATACAGCGCGATCTTCTTCTGCGGGTCGTTCTTGTCGAGGATGACCTTGCTCGCGGCCAGCACGTCGTCGATCTTCTTGACCTGCGACAGCATGGAGATCCATTCGCTCTCCGGGAAGCCAGCCGCCGCGCCCTTGGTTTCCCACTTGCCGCTGGGGAAGGTGTAGGCGTGGTGGGCGATCGCGTCGATGTTGTGCTTGACCTGCTTGCTCAGCACGTCGGTCCACGTCGTGTCGCGGTCGTTGCCGCCGCTGGCAATGAACTTGGGACGGTTGTGCGCCGGGGTCTTCAGGAAGGTGGCCCAGTGGCGGTACAGGTCGGCGTAGTACTCGGGCCGCATGTTGCCGCCGCAGCCCCAGGTCTCGTTGCCCAGCGCGTAGTAGTGGACGCGGAAGGGCTTGTCGCGGCCGTTCTTGCGGCGCTGCTCGACGATGGTGGCATTGCCCTCGCCGGTCATGTATTCCAGCCATTCGGCCGCTTCCTGCGGCGAGCCGGTGCCCATGTTGGCGTTCACGTAGGCCTCGGCGCCCAGCTGCTCGACCAGGTCGAAGAACTCGTGCGTGCCGACGGCGTTGTTCTCGGGCACGCCACCCCAGTGGGTGTTGACCTTGACCGGGCGCTTGTTGCGCGGGCCGATGCCGTCGCGCCAGTGGTATTCGTCGGCGAAGCAGCCGCCGGGCCAACGCACCAGCGGCACCTTCAGGTCCTTCAGTGCCGCGACGACGTCCTTGCGCCAGCCACGCACGTTGGGGATCTTGGACTCGGGGCCCACCCACATGCCTTCGTAGATGCCGGTGCCGAGATGCTCGGCGAACTGGCCATAGATGTTGCGGTGGATGACCGGGCCGGGCTGGTCGGCGCTGACGACGACCTTGATGTCGGCGGCCTGGGCGGCCAGGGCCAGCATCGCCGTCACGGCGAGCAGTTGCTTCTTCATCGACTTGTCTCCTAGGTTGTTGATCTGGCCTCTTCGGGCCGAGCGCCGGGCCGCCCCAAGCCGGCCCGTCTGGCGATGTGCAGGCCGGTCAATCCGGCCTGCATCGCCGTCCCCTCGGGGGACCGGCCAAGGCAAAGCCTTGGACGAGGGGTATCAATTCCGCGTCAGGGCTCCATCCCGACGACGCCACACGCCGCGTTCATTCGGCTCGCGCAACACTGCGGGAAGCAGCGCACGCGGCAGGTTCTGGTAGCTGACCGGGCGCAGGAAGCGCTGGATGGCAGCGGTACCGACGGAGCTGCTGCGGCCGTCGCTGGTGGCCGGGAAGGGGCCGCCGTGGACCATGGCCGTCGAGACCTCGACGCCGGTGGGGAAGCCGTTGGCCAGGATGCGGCCGACCTTGCGCTCCAGCGCCGGCAGCAGCGCGCGGGCGATGGCGATGTCGGCCTCGTCGTCGTCCTGCAGTTGCAGCGTGGCGGTCAGCTGGCCTTCCAGGCCCTCGATGACGGCCAGCAGTTCGGCCTCGTCCTGGCAGGCGACCAGCAGCGACGCCGGGCCGAAGATCTCGGACTGCATGGCGTGGTTGGCCAGGAAGGCAGCGCCCGTGGTCTTGAACAGGCTGGGCGCGCCGGTGCAGGCGGCGGACTGGCCGCGCAGCAGCGCGTCCACCTGCGGCTGGCCGGCCAGCGCCGCCTCGCCGCGCTGGTAGGCGCCGGCGATGCCGGGCGTCAGCATGGTGGCGGCGGGCACGGGCTTGAGCGCCTCGGCGGCGGCGGTCGCGAAGCGATCGAAATCGGCACCCGCGATGCCCAGCACCAGGCCGGGGTTGGTGCAGAACTGGCCCACGCCCATCGTCAGCGAGCCGGCGAAGCCGGTGGCGATCTCCGCGCCGCGCTTGGCGAGCGCGCCGGGCAGCAGGATGGTGGGGTTGATGCTGCTCATCTCGGCATAGACCGGAATGGGCTGCGGACGGGCTGCGGCCACGGCCATCATCGCCAGGCAGCCGGCCCGCGAGCCGGTGAAGCCCACGGCCTGGATGGCGGGGTGCTTCACGAGCGCCGTGCCGATGTCGTTGCCGTTGCCGGGCAGCAGCGCGAACACGCCGGCGGGCAGCTTGGACAGCTTGACCGCCTCGATGACCGCGCGGCCGACCAACTCGGACGTGCCGGGGTGGGCCGGGTGGCCCTTGACGACGACGGGGCAGCCTGCAGCCAGCGCGGCGGCGGTGTCGCCGCCGGCGACCGAGAAGGCCAGCGGGAAGTTGCTGGCGCCGAACACGGCGACGGGGCCCACGCCGATGAAGCGCAGACGCAGGTCGGGCCGCGGCGGCGTGCGCGTGGGCAGCGCGGTGTCGATGCGGGCGTCCTGCCAGCTGCCTTCGCGCAGCAGTTCGGCGAACAGCTTCAGCTGGTTCATCGTGCGGCCCCGCTCGCCTTCCAGGCGGGCACGCGGCAGGCCGCTCTCGGCCATGGCGCGGACGATGAGGTCGTCGCCCAGCGCCAGGATCTGCGCGGCGATCTGCTCCAGGAAGTCGGCACGCTCGTGGTCGGTCGTCGCGCGGAAGGCATCGAACGCGGCGTTGGCCAAGTTGCAGGCCTGCTCGACCTGGGCCGTGTCCACCGAATGGAAATCGGGGCCGAGGGCGGCGTTCTTGCTGGGGTCGAACCCCTGGAAGGCGGCGCCGTTGCCGCGCACGGCCTCACCACCGATCAGGGCGAGGCCTTGGATCGCGTTGCTCATGAATTCAAACCTTCAATGTGAATGGCGCGGGACGGCCGAGCCGCGACAGCCGCGCAGGAAATCAAAATCGCAGCCCTCGTCGGCCTGCAGCACGTGCTGCACGTAGAGGTGGCGATAGCCGGTGGCGTCGGCCGGGTCCACGGTCTGTGCGGCGGCCCAGGCTTCGAGACGCTTCGCGAGCTCTTCCTCGGGCACGTCCAGGTGCAGGCGGCCGGCAGCGCAGTCCAGCTCGATGAAGTCGCCTTCCTGCACGACGGCCAGCGGGCCGCCGGCGCGGGCTTCGGGCGCCACGTGCAGCACGACGGTGCCGTAGGCGGTGCCGCTCATGCGGGCGTCGGAGATGCGCACCATGTCCTTCACGCCCTGGCGCAGCAGCTTGGGCGGCAGGCCCATGTTGCCGACCTCGGCCATGCCGGGGTAGCCCTTGGGGCCGCAGTTCTTCATGACGAGGATGCAACTGGCGTCGACGTCCAGGTCGGGGTCGGCGATGCGGGCCTTGTAGTCGTCGAAGTTCTCGAACACGACGGCGCGGCCGCGGTGCTTCATCAGCTCGGGCGTCGCGGCCGAGGGCTTGAGCACGGCGCCGCGCGGCGCGAGGTTGCCGCGCAGGATGCAGATGCCGCCGTCTTCGATCAGCGGCTTGTCCAGCGGGCGGATGACCTCTTCGTCGTAGATGGGCGCATCGTGGCAGTTGTCCCACAGGCTCTTGCCGTTGACGGTCAGCGCGCCGGGGTTGGGCACCAGGCCGGCTTCGCCCAGGCGGCGGATGACGCCCGGCAGGCCGCCGGCGTAATAGAACTCTTCCATCAGGAAGCGGCCCGAGGGCAGCAGATCCACGACGGTGGGCGTGCCGCGGCCGATGCGGGTCCAGTCTTCCAGCTCCAGGTCCACGCCGATGCGGCCGGCGATGGCCTTCAGGTGGATGACGGCGTTGGTGGAGCCGCCGATGGCCGCGTTGACGCGGATGGCGTTCTCGAAGGCTTGCTTGGTCAGCACCTTGGACAGGCGCAGGTCTTCCCACACCATGTCGACGATGCGCATGCCGGACAGATGCGCCAGCACATAACGGCGCGCGTCGACGGCGGGAATGGCGGCGTTGTGCGGGAGGGACGTGCCCAGCGACTCGGCCATGCAGGCCATCGTGGACGCGGTGCCCATGGTGTTGCAGGTGCCGGCCGAGCGCGAGTGGCCGGCCTCGGCGGCCAGGAAGTCGTGCATCTTGATCTCGCCGGCCTTGACCTGCTCGTGCAGCTGCCACACGGCCGTGCCCGAACCGATGTTCTTGCCGTTGAGCTTGCCGTTCAGCATCGGGCCGCCGGTGACGACGATGGCCGGCACGTCCACGCTGGCCGCGCCCATCAGCAGCGCGGGCGTGGTCTTGTCGCAGCCGACCAGCAGCACGACGGCGTCGATGGGGTTGCCGCGGATGCTCTCTTCCACGTCCATGCTGGCGAGGTTGCGCGTCAGCATGGCGGTGGGGCGCAGATTGCTCTCGCCGTTGGAGAACACCGGGAACTCGACGGGGTAGCCGCCGGCTTCGAGGATGCCCTTCTTCACATGCTCGGCGAGCTTGCGGAAGTGGGCGTTGCAAGGCGTCAGCTCGCTCCAGGTGTTGCAGATGCCGATGATGGGCTTGCCCTGGAACTCATGATCCGGGATGCCCTGGTTCTTCATCCAGGAGCGGTACATGAAACCGTTCTTGTCCTGGGTGCCGAACCACTCGGCCGAACGCAGCTTGACCTTGCTCTTCTTGTCCTCAGTCGTCATGTCTTGTCTCGGAGTCGTTCTGACAGCGCGCGGGAATTCCGCCTGAATTTGATGCTAGGCGCGGGGGGAATTGCAATCCAATCAATTTCCGCCGTGTACCGATATGGAAATTGATATCAGTCGTACCGTGAGGGCCTGCCGAACAGCGGCATGCCCTCATCGCTCCACCGCATGGGCTTCACGAAGGTATGGCGGTCGGGGTTCCACAGCGGGTCGCCCTCGATCTCGGTGTAGGTGCGGGCGTGATAGACCAGCAGCACCTCATCGGACGAGCGGCCTTCGGTGAAGCTGTTGTGGCCGGGACCGAAGACGCTGTCTTCGGCGCAGCTGCGCATCACCGGCTCGGGCGACTTGTGCCAGCTGGCCGGGTCCAGCAGGTCGGCGTTCTCGTCGGCCCACAGCAGGCCCATCGCGTAGTTCTCGTCCGTCGCGCTGGCGGAGTAGCTGATGAAGACCTTGCCGTGGCGCTGCAGCACCGACGGCCCCTCGTTGACCAGGAAGCCGCGGCATTCCCAGTCGAACTCGGGCTTGCTGAGCATGACCGGCGCGCCGGCCAGCTGCCAGGGCGTGCTCATCGGCGCGATGTAGAGGTTGGAGTTGCCGGCGATGGCCGGGTCCTTCTGCGCCCACAGGTAGTAGAGCTGGCCGCGATGGGTGAAGGTGGTGGCATCGAGACAGAAGCTGTCGATGCCGCTGTCCACCTGGCCCAGGAACTCCCATGCACCGGTGAAAGGGTCGGCCGCCGTATTGCGGATCGCATACATGCGGTGCTGGAACATGCCCAGATGGTCCAGCGCCCGGGTGTGGGCCGCCGCGAAGTAGACGTACCAGGCGCCTTGGTTGAAATGCAGCTCGGGCGCCCAGATCAGCTCGGACCAGGGTCCCGTGTCGGGCTTGCGCCAAGCGACGAAGGCCGGCGCGTCCACCAAGCCCTGGATCGTGGACGCTCGGCGCAGTTCGATGCGGTCGTACTGCGGCACCGAGGCGGTGAAGTAGTACAGGCCGTCGGCGTGGTGGCTGATGTGGGGATCGGCGCGCTGGCGGATCAGCGGCTCAAGCAGGTCGGACATGGGTACAGCGGCGGATAAGAAAAAAGGGCGTTGCCCGGGAGGCCCGTGCAACGCCCGCAACGAGGAAGAGTTTCAGCCTCGCAGGATCAGAGCTTCCAGCGGAACCCGACCGACACCGAGCGGCCGGTCTGCACCGTACCAAAGTTGGTCAACTCGGGGCTGCCCGCGTCGCCGAACTTGTAGTACTGCTGCTGCATCTCGTTCGTCAGGTTGACGCCGCTGATGTCCAGCGCCATGCGGTCGTTGATGTTGTAGGTCAGCTGGAAGTCCACGCTCTTCTCCGGCTGGCGCCAGATGCCGATCGGGTTGGCGAACAGCGCGGCTTCGTTGGCGGCCAGGAAGGCGGCGCGACGAACGTAGGACAGGCGTGCGCCGACCGGGCCCTTCTCGTAGGCCAGCGTGGCGTTCCACGACAGCTTGGACACGCCGAAGAACGGCGCTTCGAGCTGCGACACGATCTCGCCGGCGTTGTTGGCGGTCGGCACGTTCTGCGACGAGGTCAGGCGGGTCACGCTGCCCTGGAAGCCCAGGCCGTCCAGATACCACGGCAGATTCTTCGGGAAGTAGATCGCGCCAAGTTCGAGGCCGCTGATCTTGCCGTTGGAGGCGTTGACCGGCGAGCTGATGACGTAGTCGTAGCCATTGGTGTGATCGCCGCCCGAGGTGGAGTTGCGGAACGGATCGTTGGCCGGGTCGACGTGGATGCGGCGGCGCAGCGGCACGACCAGACCCTCGATCTTGCGCTGGAACACGGTGCCGTACAGCGCACTGTCCTTCTGGAAGTACCACTCGCCCGTCAGGTCCAGGTTCTTGGAGCGGGTGGGCTCCAGGCCCGGGTTGCCGCCGCTGCCGCCGCCGTAGCCGACGCGGGAGACGTCGTCGCTGAGCTGCAGCACCGGGTTCAGATCGCCGAAGCCCGGGCGGCGCAGCGTTTCACCGTAGTTGAAGCGCACCAGCACATCCTTGGCCGGCTCGTAGCGCAGCGTCAGGCTGGGCAGGAACTTGCGGGCGGTCTTCTCGCCGAACTTCGGCGTCGCGACCTTGGTGGTGGCGTTGACGTCGTAGGCGGTCATGTGGGTCTTGACCTGCACATAGCGCACGCCGAAGTTGGCGCGCAGCGAGCGGCCGAACAGCTGGTGCTCAGAGTCGGCCATCAGGAAGGCGTTCGTCGTGTCTTCCTTGACCTGGAAGGTCTTCTGCAGGTACAGCTTGTCGGTCGTCAGGAAGTTCGCATCGACCGAGTTGTAGAGCTTGCGCCAGGCGTCCACGTTGTCGCGGATGTAGTAGGCGTTGGGCTCGATCCAGGAGCGCGGCACGTCGGAGATGTCGGTGCCGAAGCCCGAGTTGACGTGGTAGTAGTCCGCGCCCAGCGAGGCCAGGTTGCGGCCCAGGAAGGCCGACTGCGTGCGGTTGGCTTCCGACGCCTTGCGGCTGTCGAAGCGCACGCCGAAGTTCAGCGTCTTCACGGGACCCCAGTCGAGGTCGTACTGGCCGTTCAGGCTGGCCGTGCCCGCGCTGCCCTCATTGCGGTTGGCGTTGTCGTAGAACTGCGCGACGTTCCACTTGGTGGGGTCGGTCAGGTCGGCGTTGTTGTTGTTGAACTTGAACGCCATGTTGCCGCCGCCGGCATTGAAATCGACGGTGATCTGCGGCGCGACGCGGTCGATGCGGGTGGCGGTGAATTCCGAGTGGAACTTGCTGGTCTGGTACGAGATGTCACCGTCCAGGCGCAGGCGGTCACCCAGGTTCCACTTGCCGTTCAGCGCGTAGACGTAGGAGTCGGTGGCCGACGTGAGGTAGTCGCCGCTGTTGAAGGCGTAGACGTCGTTGACGACGCGCGTCTTGATGACGTTGGTGCCCGGGAAGGTCGTGATCGTGCTGGCCGGGTTGGCGCCGAGGTTGCCCCACCAGTCGGCAAAGCTGAACAGCAGCTTGGTGAAGGCCTTGTCGCGGTAGCCGTTGTACATCGCCTCGAAGGTGTACTCGGCGTCATCGTTGGGCTTCCATTGCAGCGCCAGGTTGGCGGCGGGGCGCTCGCGCTGGCCCGCCACGTCGGCCTGGAACACGGCGTCACGCGCCAGGTAGTAGGGGCGCTGCGTGCCGCCGAAGTTCAGCGTCGAGCCGGCCTTCTGCGGCAGGCCGGTGTAGGTGCCGGGCGTCCAGACGTTGTTGTCGAAGATGCGCTGCAGCGGCGTGTAGCCCGCCGGCTGTTCCGAGGCATTGGGGCTGGTGAACGGCACCATGGCGCCCGGCGTCACGCTTTCGTTGCGGTAGTCGGTCTTGACCATCGACAGGTTGACCAGCGCACCGATGTCGCCGATGTCGGTCTTCCAGCGGTTGCTGGCCAGCGCGCTCAGCTGCGGGTTCCACTTCTCAGCCGGGTCCAGGTAGGTGCCACGTGCCAGCACCGAAAGCCGGGCGCCCTTGAAGTCGAAGGGGCGCAGCGACTTCACGTCGATCTGGCCGGCAATGCCGTTCTCCAGCTGGCTGGCGTCACGGGTCTTGAAGACGTCGATCTGGCGCACCAGCGTGGAGGGGATGTCCTGCAGCGCGACCTGCGTGCCGGACGCGGTGAAGATGTTGCGGCCGTTCCAGGTGGTCGCGATGTCGGGCATGCCGCGGATGGAGATGGCGCCCACCTCGCCGCCGGCGCGGTTCGTGACCTGGATGCCCGTCACGCGCTGCAGCGCCTCGACGACGTTGTTGTCGGGCAGCTTGCCGATGTCTTCGGCCACCACCGATTCCACGACCTGGTCGTTGGTGCGCTTGTTCGCCAGGCTCTTGGTCAGCGAAGCCCGGACGCCGGTGACCACCACCGTTTCCAACTCCTTGGCGGCTTCCTGGGCCAGGGCGTGGGTAGACAGGGCGGCAAGCGCGGCGGCGGCCGTCAGGCGCAGCGCGAAGCGGGAGGTATTGGCGCACGCACGCAGCGGCACCAGGGCTGGTTTGTTCATGTTGTCTCCGGGATCGTTTTGGGAGGAGCGGCCAACCTCGACAGCCGTCCCGGCCTCGTCAGGGAGCCGGGTGGAGCTGGGGTCTCAATTCATGCTAGGGGGCCGACTGATCCCGTACTAATCACATTTTTGGATTTATCGATGCCGCTTTTCGCATCGTTACCGCGGGTATCCCCGGAGGCGCCACCTCACCGACCCAGCACCCGGACGCTGGTGCACCCGTATTATCGAAAATCGACTCCACAGGCCTGAATCCATGCCATCCGAGGCTATTGAAAAACCCACCACAAACTCACGACAACCCGCCGGGTTATTTGTCCTGGCAGGTTCTGAAATGTGGGAGCGATTCAGTTTCTACGGCGTGCGATCGCTGCTGGTCCTGTACCTGGTGGAGGCTTTGCAATATTCGCGCGCGGACGCGCTGTCGGTATATGGCTGGTATACGGGCTCGGCATTTTTCTGCGCCATCTTGGGCGGCTGGCTCGCCGATCGCCTGCTGGGCCAGCGCCGCGCCGTCGTGCTTGGGATGGCGCTGATGATGGCGGGCCACATCGCGCTCGGCCTGGACCAGCCGGTCGGCCTCGCACTGGGTTTGCTGGCGGTCGGGACCGGCCTGTTCAAACCCACGACGACGGCCATGGTCGGCCAGCTATATGAATCCGACGATGCCAGACGCCAAGGTGGATATACCGTCTTCTATATGGGGATCAATATAGGGGCAGCGTTGTCAGCGCTGATCGGCGGATATCTGGCCCAACGGTACGGCTGGAGTTACGGCTTCCTCGCCGCGGCGGTGGGCATGGCTGTGGGCGTGGTCGTCTTCCTGGCCGGCTGGCGCTACCTGCCCGCCGCCGTGGCGCCGGCGCCGCAGCCGGCACGCGCCGCCTGGAGTGATGCGTCGGCGCGACGCCGCATCCAGGTCATCCTGCTGATGTCGGTCGTTGCCATCTGCTTCTACCTGGGCTACGAGCAGGCGGCCGGCGTCATGACGCTGTTCGTGCGCGACCACGTGTCGCCGCAGTTCCTCGGCTTTGAGCTGACGGCCGCGCAGTTCCTGGCCGTGAATCCCATCCTCGTCATCCTGCTGGCGCCGCTGTCGGCGCGGCTGCTCGCGCGGCTCGACTGGCCGGAGTTCCGCGTGCAGGGCCTGGGCATGCTGGTGCTGGGCGCCAGCTTTGTGCTGCTGCAGGGTCTGCAAGGCCTGGCCGCGCAAGGGCAGGTCGTCCCCGCCTGGATGATGGTGGGCGTCATCGGCGTGCAGACGGTGGCGGAACTGCTGGTCGTGCCCATAGGCCTGGCCGTGGTGTCGCGCTACGGCCCGGCCGGCTGGGGCTCCACGCTGATGGGCGCCTGGATGCTGGCCAAGGCCACGGCCGGGCTGCTGGCCGGCCAGCTGTACGGCTGGCTGCTGCCGACGGGCCTGTCGCTGTACCTGGTGGTGACGGCCATCAGCTTCGCCGGCGGCCTGCTGCTGATCTCGGTGTCGGGCGCGCTGCGGCGCTACGCGGGCATGGGCGGCGGCGCGTGACCGCCACCCATCAGCGCCCGTGCGGCCAGGTGCCCTTGGACACCGGCGCCTTGGCGGCCTTGGTGCGCGACACCCACAGCTTGTAGGCCGCCGGCGTCAGCTCGCGCTTGAGCAGCGCCACCAGCTCGCCGTGGCCGATGCCATGCTCGATGAGCACCTTGCGGAAGGGCGGCTTGTCGTCCCAGGCGGTGGCGATGACGCGCTGGGTCTCTTCGGGGCTGAGGCGGGGTGCGGACTTGGCCATGGCCGCATTGTCCGCCCGCCGCTCAGCCGCCGCGCGTGACCGGCATGCGGACCTGGTCGGCCGGCAGCTTCATGTGCCGTGCCAGCTCCAGCTTGGCCAGCGAGTTGCGATGCACCTCGTCCGGGCCGTCCGCCAGGCGCAGCGTGCGCTGGTGGGCCCACATCATGGCCAGCGGCGTATCCTGCGATACGCCGGCACCGCCGAACACCTGGATGGCCCAGTCGATGACCTGCAGCGCCATGTTGGGCGCCACGATCTTGATCATCGCGATCTCGGCCTTGGCGACCTTGTTGCCCACGGTGTCCATCATGTAGGCGGCCTTCAGCGTCAGCAGGCGGGCCTGCTCGATGCTGCAACGCGCCTCGGCGATGCGCTCCTGCGTGACGGTCTGCTGCGCCAGCGTCTTGCCGAAGGCGGTGCGCGCGACGGCGCGCTCGCACATCAGCTCCAGCGCGCGCTCGGCCGCGCCGATTGAGCGCATGCAGTGGTGGATGCGCCCCGGGCCCAGGCGGCCCTGCGCGATCTCGAAGCCGCGCCCCTCGCCCAGCAGGATGTTCGCGGCCGGCACGCGCACGTTCTTCAGCTCCACCTCCATGTGGCCGTGCGGCGCGTCGTCGTAGCCGAACACCGAGAGCGGGCGCACCACGGTGATGCCCGGCGCATCGGCCGGCACCACGATCATGGACTGCTGCTCGTGGCGGCCGGCCTCGGGGTCGGTCTTGCCCATGACGATGTAGACGGCGCAGCGCGGGTCGCCCGCACCGCTGCTCCACCACTTGCGGCCGTTGATGACGTAGTCGTCGCCGTCACGGTCGATGCGGCATTCGATGTTGGTCGCGTCGGACGAAGCCACGGCCGGCTCGGTCATCAGGAAGGCCGAGCGGATCTCGCCGGCCAGCAGCGGTTCCAGCCAGCGGTCCTTCAGCGCCTCGGACGCATAGCGCTCCAGCGTCTCCATGTTGCCGGTGTCGGGCGCCGAGCAATTGAAGACCTCGGGCGCCCAGAACACGCGGCCCATGATCTCGCACAGCGGCGCGTACTCCAGGTTGGACAGGCCCTCCGGCGCACGCGAGGACTTGGGCAGGAACAGGTTCCACAGCCCCGCCGCGCGGGCCTTGGGCTTGAGCTCCTCGATGACCTTCGTCGCCTGCCAGGGGTTGCCGGCACGGCGGTTGGCCTCGACTTCCTGCAGGTAGCGCAGCTCGTTGGGGTAGATGTGCTCTTCGAAGAAGGCGAGCAGGCGCTCACGCATCTGCGTGACCTTGGGGCTGTAGTCGAAGTTCATGGCGCGGCTCCGGTGGGACGGCCCCAGTGTGGCCCAGCGAACGCCGCGCGCTTGTCGCGCAGGCATCAGAACTGTGGGGATGGCCGGCAGGCCGCAACAATGCCGGCCCATGCCCATGCCCGCCGCCGACCCTTCCCACCGCTGGGACATCCAGGCCCTGCGCGGCCTGGCCGTCGCCGCCGTGCTGCTGCAGCACGCCGCGCCGGGGCTGCTGCCCGGCGGCTATCTGGGCGTGGACCTGTTCTTCGTCATCTCGGGCTTTCTCATCACGGGCCAGGTGCTGGGCGGGCTGCGCGAGGGCCACTTCAACCTGGCGCAGTTCTATGCCCGCCGCGCGCGCCGCCTGCTGCCGGCCGCCTATGTCGTGCTGGCGCTGACGATGCTGGCCGCGCCATGGTGGCTGGCGCCGCTGGAGCGCGCCGACCTGGCCCGGCAGCACTGGGGCGCGCTGGGCTTTGCCAGCAACGCGGTGCTGTGGCTGCAGAGCGGCTACTTCGACCTGGCGGCCGAGTTGAAGCCGCTGCTGCACTTCTGGTCGCTGTCGCTGGAGGAGCAGTACTACCTGCTGCTGCCCGCGCTGCTGATGCTCGTCGGCACCGGCCGCCGTGGCCTGTGGGTGCTGGTGCTGCTGACCGTGGCCAGCCTTCTGCTGGGCCTGGGCCTGCAGCGCGTGGACGCCAGCGCGGCCTTCTACCTGCTGCCCGGCCGGGCCTGGGAGCTGGGGCTGGGCTCGCTGGCGGCCTGGGCGCACGCGGCCGGCTGGCGCGCGCCCGCGGCGGTGCGCCTGCCGGCCACGCTGCTGCTGGTGACGCTGCTGCTGCTGCCCCTGCCCCCGATGGCCGGGCTGGGCCACCCGGGCGCCAACGCGCTGTGCGTCGGGCTGGCGACGGCGGCGCTGCTGCTGAGCCGCGGCCGGCCCGACGCGCCGCGCCTGCTGGTGCCAGTCGTGCGACTGGGCGACCTCTCTTACTCGCTCTATCTGGTGCACTGGCCGCTGATCGCCTTCGTCAACAACGCCTGGGTGGGCCAGCCGGGCGCCACCGGCCTGGCCCAGGCGCGCTGGACCGCCGCGGCGCTGGCGCTGCCGCTGGCCTGGGCGCTGTGGCGCGGCGTGGAGCAGACCATGCGCCGCTGGCCGCTGCCGCGCACGCGTCGCGGCTGGGGCCTGGTGGTGGGCAGCACCGCGCTGCTGGCCCTGCTGCCGCTGCTGCTGCCGTCGGCGCCCGGCGGCGATGCGCGCCGCCCCAACCACGGCTTCTCGGTCGCCTGCGACCAGTGGGAGCGCTGGGTGGACAAGCCCGAATGCCGCAACGCCGTGCTGCCGGGCTGGGCGGTCTGGGGCGACTCCTACGCCATGCACCTGGTGCCCGGCCTCGCCGACATCGCGCCGGGCCTGGTGCAGATCACCGAGTCGTCCTGCGGCCCCCTGCCCGGCATCGCGCCCTGGCGCGCCGACGCGCCGGCCGGCGCCAGCTTCACGCGCGACTGGGCGCGCCAGTGCGAACGCTTCAACCGCTCGGTGCTGGAGGGTCTGTCCGCGCCCACGGCGCCCGGCGTGGTGCTGGCGTCCAGCCTGCTGGAGCAATACCTGGGGCCGCCGGGAGGCCTGCTGCTGCGCTGGGTGGACGGCCAGGAGCAGGTGGTGCCCGCCGCACAGGCCGAGGATGCACTGGTGGCCGCCGCCGCGCGGATGGCCCAGGCGCTGCGGGCGCAGGGCAGGCGCCTGGTATGGGTGTCGCCCCCGCCCAAGGGCCCGTTCGACGCGGGCGCCTGCCTGGAGCGCCGCCGGCTGGGCCAGGTCACGCTGGGCGCGCCGGCCGACTGCCGCATCGTGCAGGCCGACACGCCCGTGCTGCCGCGGCGCGCCGTGGCGCTGCTGCAGCGCTTCGAGCGCGAGGCCGGCGTGCCGGTGCTGTGGCTGGACGCGTCGCTGTGCCAGGCCGGCCGCTGCCGCACGGCCGACGCCGACGGCCTGGCCTTCTACCGCGACGCCGGCCACCTCGGCGTGGAGGGCTCGCGCCGCCTGCTGCCGCAACTGGCCGACCGCCCCACCATCGAGGCCTTGGCACGCTAGCAAAGCGCCAAAAGCTGCACAGCGGCGGCGCCCCGAAACAGGGCGCCAGCTGATAGGCTCTCCGACCTCCCTGTGCCCGGGACCGACCCGAAGTGACTCCTGCCGCACTTGTGCGCTCGCTGCTGCTGGGGCTGCCCGCCTTGCTGGTGGCCGGCGCCTGCGTACTGCTGGACGCGTCCACCGGCGCCACCGCGCTGGCCGTGGGCCTGGCGGCCTTTGCGCCGACGCTGCACAGCCTGCTGCGCATGGAGCACCGGCGCGCCGCGGCGGCCGGGCGCTCGCAGGCCTTTGCTCAGGCCCTGATCGACGCCATCCCCGACCCCACCTACGTGAAGCAGCAGGGCGGCCGCTACGTGATGGTCAACGAAGCCTTCGCCCACTACCACGGCCGGAGCAAGGAGGACGTGCTCGCCCACGGGCTCGGCGGCGGCGGGCCCGCCGATGCCGCCAACCGCGCGCTGTCGCTGCAGGAAGACGAGCGCATCCTGGCCGGCGGCGAGCTGCTGAAGGAGGAGCACACGACGCGGCGCCTGTCCGGCGACGAGGTGTTCCGCATCGTCAGCAAGCGCCGCAGCGTCTACCTGGACGGCAAGCCCGCCGTCGTCGGCATCGACCACCACATCACCGAATGGCGCGTGGCCGAGCGCGAGCTGAAGCGGGCGCTGGAGCGCGAGGTGGAGCTGCGCAAGCGCACCGAGCAGTTCGTGCAGGACCTCATCGACCTGCTGCCCGACGCCATCTACATCAAGGACGCCCGCAGCCGCCTGGTGATGGTGAACGCCACCGCCGTGCGCCTGCGCGGCATGAGCCGCGAGGCGCTGATCGGGCTGAACGCCATGGACCTGGCCCCACGCCCGGGCGTGGGCGAGACCTCGCTGGCGGAAGACCAGCTCGTGCTGCAGGGCCAGGAGGTCGTCAAGGAAGAGCAAAGCGTGCTGCCGGTCACCGGCGAGGAGTGCTTCCGCGTCGTCGTCAAGCGGCGCTGCTTCGACGTGGATGGCCAGCCGGTGGTGGTGTCCATCCAGCACTACGTGACCGAATGGCGCCAGGCCGAGCGCGAGCTGAAACGGCTGGCGCAGGAAGACGCGCTGACCGGCATCGCCAACCGGCGCTGCTTCAGCGCCGAGGCCGAGCGCGCCATGCACGCGGCCGAGCGGCACGGCGGCGCGCTGACGCTGCTGCTGGTGGACGTGGACCTCTTCAAGCGCGTCAACGACGAGCATGGCCACAACGTGGGCGACGAGGTGCTGGTGGAGCTGGCACGGCGCCTGCGCGACGTGCTGCGCAAGTCCGACCTGGGTGGCCGCTGGGGCGGCGAGGAGTTCATCGCGCTGCTGCACGGCACGCCGCAGGCGGCACTGGAGTTCGCCGAGCGGCTGCGCCGCGCCGTGGCGGACACGCCCTTCGCCACATCGGCCGGCCCGCTGAGCGTCACGCTGAGCGGCGGCTGCGCCGGCCTGCGCGCCGGCGACACGCTGTCGACCCTGGTGGGGCGGGCCGACGAGGCGCTGTACCGCGCCAAGGAAAAGGGGCGCAACCGCGTGGAGGCCTAGCCGCAACGGCGGGTCAACCCACCAGCAGCTTTTCCTCGGCCCGCGCCAGCGCTGCCGGCGTGCCGCTGATGACCAGCGTGTCGCCGCCGGCCAGCTGGGCGCCGTCCACCCGCAGCCCCTTGCCGTCGGCACGGCGCAGCGACACGACGGCCACGCCCACCGCGTGCAGCGCCAGGTCGTCCAGCGGCTTGCCGGCATGCGGGCTGACAGCCGGCAGCGTGACGGAAGCCAGCCGCGCCTGCTCCAACTCGTCCAGCGTGTCGTCGTCGGCGCCGTGGAAGTAGCCGCGCAACAGGCCGTAGCGCTTGTCGCGCGCGTCGCGCGTGATGCGGATGACGCGGCGCATGGGCACGCCCACCAGCGCCAGCGCGTGCGAGGCCAGCATCAGCGAGCCCTCGATGGCCTCGGGCACGACCTCGGTGGCGCCGGCGGTCTTGAGGCGCTCCAGGTCGCTGTCGTCGATGGTGCGCACGATGACCGGCACCTTGGGCGCATGGGCCCGCACCAGGTCCAGGATCTTCAGCGCCGACGGCGTGTCGTGATAGCTGACGACCACCGCGCTGGCGCGTGCCAGGCCCGCGGCCATCAGGCTCTGCACCTTGGCCGCGTCGCCGAACACCACGCTCTGGCCCGCGGCGGCGGCCTGGCGCACGCGGTCGGGGTCCAGGTCCAGCGCCATGTAGGGGATGTGCTCGCCCTCCAGCAGCCGAGCCAGGTTCTGGCCCGAGCGGCCGTAGCCGCAGATGATGACGTGGGCCTCCTGCTTGATGCTCTTCTTGGCGATGGTGGTCAGCTGCACCGACTGCATCAGCCAGTCGCTGCTGGACAGCTTCATGACGATGCGGTTGCTGTACATGATGAGCAGCGGCGTGGCGAGCATGGACAGCACCATGCTGGCCAGCACCGGGCTGACCCATTGCGGCGCCACCAACTGGTGCTGCGCGCCCAGCGTCAGCAGCACGAAGCCGAACTCGCCCGCCTGCGCCAGGTACAGGCCCGTGCGCAACGCCACGCCGGGCGGCTGGCGGAACAGCCGCACCAGCCCGGCCGTCAGCACGAACTTGGCGCCCACCGGCAGCGCCGTCAGCAGGATGACCAGCCACCAGTGCTCCACCAGCGGGTGCCAGTCCAGCTTCATGCCGATGGTGATGAAGAACAGGCCCAGCAGCACGTCGTG
>CBFGPX010000002.1:0-81821 GCA_965650725.1 uncultured Comamonadaceae bacterium
CCAGCGTCGTCTTGGCCGAGAAGCCGAAGCGCGAGTTGGCCTCGCGCTGCAGCGTCGTCAGGTCGTAGAGGCCGCCGCAGCTGGTCGTGCTGGGCTTGCTCTCCTCGGTGACGGCGGCCGGCTGGCCCAGCACGGCCTTGGCGATCTCGTCGGCCTCCGCCTGCGTCCACAGCCGGTCGGCACGCCGCTCTGCATCGTCGTTCTTCTTCCACGCCGGGTCGAACCACTTGCCTTCGTACTGGCCGGCCTGGGCGTCGAAGTTGGCGCGCAGCTCCCAGTAGTCGCGGGCCACGTGCTTGCGGATCTTTTCTTCCCGCTCGACGACCACCGACAGCGTCGGCGTCTGCACGCGGCCCACGGTAGTCAGGAAGAAGCCGCCGTCACGCGAGTTGAACGCGGTCATCGCGCGCGTGCCGTTGATGCCCACCAGCCAGTCGGCTTCGGAGCGGCAGCGGGCGGCGTCGGCCAGCGGCAGCATCTGCTCGTCGCTGCGCAGCTTCTCGAAGCCCTCGCGGATGGCCGCGGGCGTCATGGACTGCAGCCACAGCCGCTGGATGGGCTTGTTCAGCTTGCCCTTGGCCGGCTGTGCGTACTGCTCGATGAGCCGGAAGATCAGCTCGCCCTCGCGGCCCGCGTCGCAGGCATTGATGAGGGCCGTCACGTCCTTGCGGCGGATCAGCTTGCTCAGCGCGTTGAGCCGGCCCTTGTTCTTGTCGATGGGGTTGAGGTCGAAGTGCGGCGGAATGACCGGCAGGTTGGCAAAGCTCCACTTGCCGCGCTTGACGTCGAACTCCTCGGGCGCGGCGATCTCCACCAGGTGGCCTACGGCGGAGGAGACCACGTACTGGTCGTTCTCGAAATGATCGTCGTGCTTGTCGAACTTACCGGCCACCGGAGTCAGTGCGCGGACGATGTCCTGCGCGACGGAGGGCTTCTCGGCAATGATCAGAGTCTTGGTCATCGGGTCGTGTCTCTTCGTTTCCCTGGCAAAGAACCTGAAATCCCCTGCCTACAATCCGGGCCTCGCGCGCACGCCTACGCACGCGCGCACCCATGAAATCACCGTACCACAGCGCCGATGACCGCCAAAACCCCACGCCGCAAGATCCAGGTTCGTGATTCCGGCGTGCATGGCCGCGGCGTCTATGCGGCGGCGCCCATCGCCGCGGGCGCCAAGATCATCGAGTACACGGGCGAGCGCATCACATGGGAAGAGGCGGTGGACCGCCACCCGCACGACCCCGCGCAGCCCAACCACACCTTCTACTTCCACCTGGACGGCGGCCTGGTCATCGACGCGCTGTATGGCGGCAACGATTCGCGCTGGATCAACCACGCCTGCGAGCCCAACTGCGAGGCCGACGAAGTGGACGGCCGCGTCTTCATCCACGCGCTGCGCGACCTGGAGCCGGGCGAGGAGCTGTTCTACGACTACGGCCTGGTGCTGGACGAGCGCCACACGGCCAAGGTCAAGAAGCAGTTCGCCTGCTGGTGCGGCGCCCTCACGTGTCGCGGCACCATGCTGGCACCGAAGAAGGGCCGTTGAGCCGATGGAGCGGCGCCACCTCGCCGAATGCGGCTCGACCAACACCGAAGCGCTGCAGCACCTGCGCGACGGTGGCGGGCCGCTGCTGCTGTCCGCCAGCCGCCAGACGGCCGGCCGTGGCCGGCATGGCCGCGCTTGGCAATCCGACGACGCGGCGCTGACCTTCTCCATCGCGGTGACGCTGCCCGCCGATCTCGACCTGTCCGGCCTGTCTCTGGCCGTGGGCTGCGCCGCCGCCGATGCGCTGGACGTGTCCGGCGACCGCATCCAGCTCAAGTGGCCCAACGACTTGTTCCTGGACGGCGCCAAGCTGGGCGGCATCCTCATCGACGCCATACCCCTGCCGAACTGGCGCCCCCAGGGCTGGGCCGAGCCCAACCCACCCCAGCAAACTCGGGGCGGCCCGTCGTTCGCTGGCGACCGCCGTGGCGTCGTCATCGGCATGGGACTGAACCTGCAGCCGCTGCCCACCGACGCCGACCGCAGCGCCTACGCCAGCGGTCACGCGGCGCTGCAGACACTGGCGCCCGACGCCACCGCGAGCGCGACACTGGACCGACTGGCCCCCGCGCTGCGGGCGATGCTGGCCGATTTCGAGACACTGGGCTTCGCACCCTGGCAGGCCGCGTTCGCGCGCCGTGACCTGGCGCTCAACCAGCGCGTTCGCGTCGGCGATCAACCCGGCATCGCACGCGGCGTGTCCGCGCGCGGCGAACTGCTGCTGGAGACGGCCACGGGCATCGCTCCCGTCAGCGCCGGCGAACTGAGCTTGCGATTGGAGACATCCCCGTGATGCGTGTGCTGGTCATCGTGCTGCTGGCGGTCAACGCCCTGTTCTTCGCCTGGTCGCGTGGCTGGCTGGACAAGGTCACCGGCCTGCCCGCCGAGGCCGGCCGCGAGCCGCAGCGTCTGGCGGCCCAGCAGCACCCCGAGCGCATCCAGCCGCTGGCCGCCAGCGCCATCGCCGCGCTGGCCCAGCGCAGTTGCCTGGAGCTGGGCCCGCTGGAAGGCGACACCCCACTGACCGCCGCCCAGACCGTGCTGCGCGCCCTGGGTGCCGACGCACAGGTGCGCAGCACCGAGCAGGCGGGCGAATGGGCGGTCGCGACCATCAGGCTGGCCGACGCCGATTTCCGCGCCCGCAAGGAAGCGACCTACAAGCAGATGCGCCTGCCCTTCGAGCCGCTGCAAGGCATGCCGGCCGAGAACCCCACATTCGTGCTGACCCGCCACGCCAGCGAGGCCGAGGCGAAGTCACAGCTGGAAGCCTTCGGCAAGCGCGGCCTCAAGGGCCTGCGCGTGCTGGCGCTGAAGCCCGCACAGTCGCGCCACACGCTGCTCATCCAGGCCGACGGTCTGCTGGCGGGCCGGCTCAAGGCCAGCAAGGACCCCGCGCTGGCCGCCGGCTTCAGGGCCTGCAGCGCTGCGGCGCCGGCGTCGGCCGCCTCAGAAGGTGTGAATTAACCCGGCGCGCCCGAGCGGGCCGCGCAAACGGCCTCAATCGAGGCGCAAAGCACAGCCGTAGCTCGGGCTACGGCGAGCATTTGCAACGACGAGCGGGGTCGTTTGTGCGGGTCGAGCGGGTGTGCAGGGTTCGTTCACACCTTCTCAGGCTGAAGGCGGCCAGCAGCAACGCGGCCAGCCAGGCCGCACTGGCCGAACCACCGCCACCGCCGCCGGTGCTGGGCGGCGTGACCACCGGCGCCGCCGCCACCGTGATGGTGGCGGACTGGCTGTAGACGAAGCCCTGGTTGTCGGTCACGTCGGCGCGCACGGTGAACGTGCCGGCCGCCGAGGGCGTGATCGTCGCCGTGGCCGTGGCGGCACCCGACGCGAACGCGCTGACGATGCCGCCGTCGCTGGTGATGCTCCAGGCCGTGGATGCCGCCGTGCGCCCGGCGGCCAGGCCGCTGGCGGCGGCCGTCAGCGTCAGCGTCTGGCCGGCGCTCAGGCCGCTGGCCGGCGTCTGCGTGATGGTGACGGTGCCGCCGTTCAGCGCCTGCGCGGCCTTGACCGCCTCGGACGCGTCCACCATGCCGGCGCCGCAGGTGGTGGTGGTGCAGTAGCACTCCAGCTGCTCGGTCGAGGTGGGAGCCTTGCACTGCGGCGGATTGCCGTCCGCCACGCTGCCGCCGCCGGTCGTCGGGAAGGGCCGCGCCGTGGCCTTCAGAATCTGCGTGACCTCGGTGGACGTGAGGCTGGGCCGCACCGAGGCCATCAGGCCCACGATGCCGCTGACGATGGGCGCCGAGAAACTGGTGCCGACCGACGACCCGCTGTTGGTGTAGGACGCATCCGCCGCCGCCGGCGTGGTCGTGCCGCGGTTGGTGGTGCTGACCATGGGGTAGAGGCAGGGCTCGCCGGCGCCGATGTTGATGCAGTTGCCGCCCGGCGCGGCAATGGTCACGTCGCTGCCGATGCTGGAGAAGCCGACCTTGGTGCCCACGTGGCGCAGCGCCGTCACGGTGACGACGCCCGGGCAGTTGCCGGGCAGCCCCACGCTCAGGCCGGCCGAGTTGCCGGCCGCGACGACGATGGTGGCGCCGGCTGCGTTGACCTGCGTGATGACCTCACGGTAGAGGCCGCCCGTGCCCGTCGTGCCGCAGCTGCCGCTGCCGCCCAGGCTGAGGTTGAGTACCTTGGCCTTGTTGGCATTGGCCGGCAGGCCCGGCACCGCGATGCCGGCCGCCCAGCGCATGCCGGCCATGATGTCGCTGTCCCAGCCGCCGCATTTGCCCAGCACGCGGACGGGCTGGATCCTCAGCCCCCAGCCCACGCCGGCCATGCCGATGCCGTTGTTGCTGGCCGCGCCCACCAGACCCGACACGCGCGTGCCGTGCCAGGAGCTGTTGGCGATGTCGGCACTGGTGCAGCCCGTGCCCAGCGTGCCGCCGTTGATGTCGGCCTGCGTGACCCAGTCGCCGGGGTCGGCAGGGTCGTCGTCGGCTCCGTTGCTGTCATTGGCGATGGCGATGGAAGTGGCCTGCTGGGTCGTGCCGGCGACGCCGTAGCCGATCATGTCGTAGCCGGCCACCAGCTTGCCGGCCAGGTCGGGGTGGTCCAGGCGCACGCCCGTGTCCAGCACGGCCACGACCACGCCGGCCGCGCCCGTGGTGATGTCCCAGGCCGCGGGCGCATTGATGCTGGACACGACCTGGCCCGGCGTCGCGCTGGGCGCCTTCAGATACCACTGGTCGATGACGCGCTGCTGGATGCCGCCGGACGTGGTCTCGGCATTCACCGTGGCGCCGCCGAACAGCGGGTCGTTGGGCAGCGTGGCCATGTGCTTGCGGCGGCCGTCCACGGCCACCAGTTCGACCTCGGGGTCGGTCGCCAGCCGCTGCGCCAGCTGGGCGGACGAGAGGCCGCTGGCCATGACGACGTGGGTGCGGTCGTCCAGGCTGATGCCGGCGCGCAGCGCATGGCCGGTGCGCATGCCCAAAGCGGTGGCGCGCGTCTGCGCGACCTCGCGCGCCTCGGCCCGCGTGGCGCGTGCGGCCAGCGCCTTGGCACGCACGCTGTCGGCCTGCGGCTTGAAGCGCACGATGAGCCGGGCTTCGGCGTCGGCCTGCGCCCAGGCGGGCGCGGCGGGCAGCAGGGCGGCGAGGGCGAGCAGCAGGAGGCGCGACAACTTCATGACGACGGGCGGTGGTCGGGGATGCAGACCAGTTTAGGCGGCGCCTCCCGGCGCCGGCCCCAACTATTGCCGTCGACGCGCTGTCGTCATGTTTCCGGGTGTCAGCGGGCGGCGCGGTTGGCGGCCAGCGAGCGTTCCTGGTCGGCCTTGCGGTCGGCGCTCACGCGCACGGCATGCGGGCGCTCGCCGATCAGCTTGGCATAGGGTTTCCAGTCCACACCGCCGGCGGCCAGCAGGTCCTCGCCGTAAATGGTCTTGGTGGCCATGGCCACCAGCGGCAGGCTGACCCAGGCGGCGCAGTCGGCCAGCGTGAACTGGTCGCCCGCCAGGTAGGGGCCGAACTTGGCCAGCCGCTTGAAGGCCGCGATGTTGGCCGGCAGCACGCGCGCCACGCGCTGCTTGGTGCCCTCGCTGACCTGGCCGCCGAAGAAGGCCTCGGCATACAGCTCGCGCGCGACCAGCTCCAGGTGCAGCTCCACGTAGGTGATCAGCTCGCGCACCTTGGCGGCCTCGAAGGCGTCGGCAGGCAGCAGCCGCGGCGCGTCGGGGTAGGCCGCCTCCAGGTACTCGACGATGGCCTGGCTCTCGCACAGCGGGCCCTGCGGCGTCTTGATGAAGGGCACCTTGCCCAGCGGCGTGCAGCTCAGCACGGCCTCGTCCTGGGAGCGCGTCTTCACGTATTCCTCGGTGAAGGGAATGCCCTTCTCCAGCAGGGCCAGCTTGACCTTGTTGTAGTAGTTCGAGAGCGGAATGCCGCAGAGCGTGATCATGGAGTTCTCCTTCGGGGAGCGCGCAGTCTAGGCAGATGCGCAAAAGCTCCCTGCCGCACGGGCGACATCAGCGGCTGACCAGCACGATGCCCGCCGCCAGCGCCACCAGCGCGGCCACCAGCCGCGCGCTGATGCCCTCGCCCAGCAGCAGCGCGCCGGCCAGCAGGCCGAACAGCGGCGTGCTCAGCGTGAACACGGCCAGCTTGGTCGCTGCGTAGTGGCGGATCAGCCAGAACCACACGAGATAGCTCGCGAACGTCACAAGCACCGCCTGGAAGCCGAACAGGCCCGCGAGCCGCGGCGACCACTGCAGCGGCAACGGTTCACCCGCCGCCACCGCGGCAGCGCACAGCGCGAGGGCCGACACACCCAGTTGGTACAGCAGCGTCTTCTCGGCCGCGGCGGACGACAGCCGCGTGCCGCGGATGGCCAGCGTCGTGCCGCCCCACAGCACGGCGGCCAGCACGCCCAAGGCGTCGCCCCACCACTGCCTGGGGCTGTGCGGTGCCGAGAAGCCTTCCGCAAACGCATACGCGACCGCGCCGAAGGCCAGCACGAGGCCGGCCCACTGGCGGGCGGTCAGCGTTTCGCCCTTGGCGATGAAGGGCATGCCCAAGGCAACGACGAAGGGCGACAGATAGATGAACACCACCATGCGCGATGCGCTGGTGTACTGGAGCCCGACGAAGATGCAGGCGAACTCCGCCGCGAACAGCAGGCCGGCCAACAGCCCGCCGCCCCCGCTGCCATCCCGCTCGAACAGGCGAATGCCGCGCCAGGCCGACCACGCCCACACCAGCCCCCCGGCCACCACCGAACGCAGCCCCGCCTGCCACAGCGGCGCCATCTCGGTCAGTGCGGCCTTGGCGGCCACCTGGTTGATGCCCCACAGCGCGCAGCACAGCAGCAGGAGGGCAACGGCACGGGTGTCCAGATGGGTCTGTCGGGTCATGGCCTCTATGCTGCCAGCCGGTCCGCGGCTGGTGCCTGGACTTGCTGCACCGCGGCGGCTCAGCGGTTGCGCACCCGCTTCTTGGCAGGCGGCTCGCTCAGCACGTAGCGCGTCGCCGTCAGCTTGTCCGACACGGCCGTGGTCTTGTTGTCCACATAGCCGCGTGCGCGCAGCTCCAGCCGCACGTCGGCGTCCGACGGGTTGGCGCCCGGGCCCTTGGGGTGCACGACCCAGACGGTCTTGCAGATCATGTCGGCGTGGAAGTCGGCCATGCGCTCCAGCTCGCCCGGCTTGCTGAGCACGGCCACCAGCATGCGCGCCTCGCGCACGTTGGTCGTGATGCTGCCGGCCAGCGCCTCGGCCAGCGCCGGGTCCAGCGTACCGACGGTGGGGCCGATCAGCAGCGCCGGGTTGGCGGCGCTGACGCCCAGCTTGGCGGCCAGCGTGGGCGGCGGGGTCTGCAGCTTCTTCAGCCACTTGCCGGCCTCGGGCTCGCCGAGTTTCAGCGTGACGGCGTCGTCGCCGGCCTCGAAGCGCAGCGCGCCGCCCTCGTCCACGCGCAGGTTCTGCAGCGCGGCGATGTCCCACTTGCGCTTGATGTCGCCGCGCAGCACGACGGTGGTGGATTCGAGCAGGGCCGTGACGTCGGCGGATTGATCGCCGACGTGGGCGGTACAGCGGGCTTCACGTCCCATGGCTTGTCCTCGGAGGTCTGGAGAAGCGCCGCATTGTCAGCCCCCAGGCCAGCAGGCCCGCCACGGCGCCGGTCAGATGCGCCAGCGGCGCCACGGCGAAGTCGAAACCGGGCGTGCTGCGCAGCACCGGCCCCAGCGGGTCTTCCAGCAGCAGCTTGACGGCCAGACCGGCGGCGATGGCGGCGCCGATCAGGCGCTCTCGGCCGGTGCGCGCCAGCAGCGCCAGCGCGGCGATGACCACCAGCGCATGCAGCACGCCCGACAGGCCGGCGTAGCGCTGCAGCTCGGGCCGCAGCAGCAGGCCGGCCTGGGTCAGCGGCAGCGCCAGCAGGCCGGCCAGCGCCTCGCGCCGCCCCAGGCCCGCCCGCCAGCCCAGCAGCGCCAGCACCGCGCAGCCGGCCAGGTTGATAGCCAGGTGCAGCGGGGTCCAGTGCGCAAAGGCCGCGCTGACGAAGCGCCAGGGCTGCTGCCAGGCCAGCGCCGGCTGCCAGATCAGCGCCTCCAGCGGCGCCAGGCGCGCCAGCAGGCTGGCCAGCGCGGCCAGGCCCAGGGCCAGCAGCCAGGCGTGGCGGTCGTCAGGGGGCGGGGTCATGGCGCCAGTGTGCCGGCTTCCTCGGCAGGCCCCGTGAACCGGGGGGCGGGCGACGAGCCTCGCCGGCCCGGCACGCGGCGTAAGCCCGTGGGAGGGTCTGCCTCCGCCACTCGAACAAGGACACCTCATGCTTGCACCATCCCTTTTGTACCGCCGCCTGCTCCCCAGCGTGCTGGCCGCCGGCTTTGCCACCGCCAGCCCGGCCGCGCTGCTGCTCACCGACGGCAGCGGCCGCCTGCTGGGCGCCAGCGGCGTCGTCGTGGCCGGCACGGCCTATGACGTGCAGTTCCGCGACGGCAGCTGCGCCGCGCTGTTCAACGGCTGCGACACGGCGGACGATTTCCTGTTCAACACCCAGGCCAAGGCCGCCGAGGCCTCCACGGCGCTGCGCGCCCAGGTGTTCGAGTCCTTCAGCAGCTACGACCTCGCCCCCGAGCTGACGCGCGGCTGCGAGGCCGCGGCGTTCTACAGCGTCTACTGGGGCCAGACCATGGCCACCTGCTGGGTGCTGACGCCCATCTACACGAGCGCCGACGCCATGGTCGGCGCCATGCAGGTGGTCAACGACAGGCGCGACTTCATGGACACGGTCAACAGCGGCGGCAACCTGGTGCTGGGCCGCCACCAGGACATCTCCAGCCAGGTGCGCAACAGCGACGTGGACTGGTACACGACCTGGGCCGTCTGGCAGCAAGCCGGCGCGGCGCAGGCCCCGCAGGCGCTGCCCGAACCCGGCAGCCTGGCGCTCAGCGCCACGGCACTGGCGCTGCTGCTGCGGCGCCGCCGCGTCAGGCGGTAGGCAGGTTCAGGCCGACCCGAACACGGCCCGCCACAGCGCGCGCACGGCGTCGCGGTGCGCGGCCAGCGGCGCGGCGGCCTCGGCGTCCAGCGCGGTGGACTGCTCGTCCAGCCGCGCCCGGTGCTGCACGCGGCGCAGCTCGCGGTAGGCGTCGGCCGCCGCCACGCCCACGCCCGCGGGCAGCAGCCCGGCCGTCTCGGCCATGCGCAGCAGCGCGATATTGCCCAGGTCGTCCTGCAGCTCGGGGTGGGTCGCCGAGTGCGCCAGCACCAGCAGCTGCACGGCGAACTCGGCGTCCATCATGCCGCCCTCGCTGTGCTTCACGTCGAACAGCCCCTCGCGCACCGGTTTGGCCGCGCGCACCTTCTCGCGCATGGCCTGCACCTCGCGCTTGAGCGCATCCACGTCGCGCGGCGCGGTCAGCACCTGGCGGCGCACGGCCTCGCAGCGCGGCGCCAGGTCGGCCGGGCCGGCGCAGAAGCGCGCCCGCGTGATGGCCTGGTGCTCCCAGGTCCATGCGGTGTTGCTGCCGCGGCCGGTCTGGTAGGCCTCGAAGTGAGCCAGCGACGTGACCAGCAGGCCCGAGTTGCCGTTGGGCCGCAGCGCGGTGTCGATGTCGAACAGCTCGCCGGCCGCGGTGCGCAGCGTCAGCCAGCTGATGAGGCGGCGCACGAAGGCGCCGTAGATCTCGCTGGCGTTCTCGTCGTCGTCGTCGAAGACGAACACCACGTCCAGGTCGCCACCGTAGCCCAGTTCCTTGCCGCCCAGCTTGCCGTAGGCGATGACGGCCACGCGCGGCTGTTCGCGGTGGGCGGGCTTGAAGCGGGCCCAAGCCCATTGGATGGCGATCTGCAGCACGGCGTCGGCCAGCAGCGACAGGTCGTCTGCGACCTGCTCCACGGTGATGCGGCCCTCCACGTCGCGCACCAGCGTGCGGAACACCTCGGCATGGTGGGCACGGCGCAGCGTGTCCAGCAGCGCCTCCTCGTCGGCCTCGCCGCTGCGGGCCCAGCCGCGCTCGCGGTCGCGCAGGTCGGCCAGGAAGGCGTCGCGGTCGAAGCGGGCCGTCAGCAGCAGCGGGTCGGCCAGCTCGTCGATGACGCCCGGGTGCTGCATCAGGTAGCGCATGGGCCAGCGCGCCAGGCCCAGCAGGCGCAGCAGCCGCGCCTGCACGGCCGGGCGCTCCACCAGCATGGCCAGGTAGCTCTCGCGGCGCAGCAGCGGCTCGACCCAGTCGACGAAGCGCACGGCCGCGTCCAAGGAGCATTCATCCGCCTCGACCGCCTGCGCGGCGCGGTAGAACAGCTTGGCCAGCCGCTGGCGCGACTCCTCGCGCAGCCCCTGCACGCGCGGCGTCTCCGCCAGCGCGCGCACGGCGGTGGCGAGCGCGTCGGGCAGGCGCTGCAGGAAGTCCTCGCCATCCACGGTGGGCTTGGGGCCGCCGCACTGGCCGCCGGTGCAGCCGCCGGACTGCGGGGCACCGTGCAGCAGCGCGTCGAACTCGGTGGCCACCAGCTCGCGCACCTCGCCCAGCTTCTCGAACAATTCACAGGCCTCGCGGCTGCACTTCAGCCCCATGGACGCCGCGATCCACGCCAGGTCGGCGTCGGCCTGCGGCAAGCAATGCGTCTGCTGGTCGTCCAGGAACTGGATGCGGTGCTCCACGCGGCGCAGGAAGACGTAGGCGTCCACCAGCCTGGCGGCCGTCTCCGGCTTCATCAGCCCGCGCTCGGCCACCCGGCCCAGCGCCTTCACGGTGGAGCGGGTGCGGATCTCGGGGAACTGGCCGCCGCGCACCACCTGCAGCAGCTGCACGATGAACTCGATCTCGCGGATGCCGCCGCGCGACAGCTTGACGTCGTTGGCGCGCTCGGGCCGGCCGGCGGCGCGCGCCTTGGCCTCGCTGCGGACCTTGCCGTGCAGCTGGCGCAGGCCCTCGAACACGCCGTAGTCCAGATAGCGTCGGTAGACGAAGGGCGTGACCAGGTCGCGCAGCGCCAGCGTGCGCGGGTCGGTAGGCGCACCCAGGCCGGTCAGCGGCGCAACGACGCGGCTCTTCAGCCACGCAAAGCGCTCCCACTCGCGGCCCTGCACGAGGAAGTACTCCTCCAGCATGGCCAGGCTGACCACCGGCGGGCCACTCTTGCCGTTGGGGCGCAGCGCCAGGTCCACGCGGAACACCTGGCCGTCGTCGGTCACGTCGCCGATCAGCGCGTACAGCTTCTTGGCGACGCTGGAGAAATATTCATGTGCGCTGACCGGCCGCGGGCCATGGGTCTCGCCGTCTTCCTCGTAGACGTAGATCAGGTCGATGTCGGACGACACGTTGAGCTCGCGGGCGCCCAGCTTGCCCATGCCGATGACCCAGAACGCGATGTCGCGGCCGTCGACCGTGCGCGGTTCGCCGTGCACGGCATCCAGCTCGGCGCGGGCCGCCACCAGCGCCCGGCCCAGCGTGACCTCGGCCAGGTGCGTCATCGCCAGCGTGACGTCCTCCACCGGGGCGGCCTGCTCGACGTCCAGCACCGCCAGCCGCTCCAGCACCAGGTGGCGGGCCACGCGCAGGCTGCTCGCCAGCGGCCGGTCGGCCCGCAGCGTGTCGATCAGCGCGCCGATGACGGCCCGGTCCGGCAGGCCCGGCGGCAGCAGCGCCAGCTCGGCCGCATAGCGGCGACGGACCCTTTGCACATAGCGGCTGTGCTCAGCAATAACGGGAAACAGTGCGCTCATGACCCTGTGCTAGATTGCCTGCCGGCCGGTTCTTCTCCACGTGCCAAGACAACGTGTCTGACTTCCTCTCGGCCGCCCTCCACCATTGCTCCCGAGCCGCCAGCTGGCCTCTGCGCCTGTGCTGGCGCGTGCTGCGCTGGGCATTGCTGGCGCTGGCCCTGCTGTGGGCGGTGGCTGCGGTGGCTTGGGGCGTGTTGCACTGGGCCATTCTCCCGCAGGCCGACGAGTGGCGCCCCTGGCTGGAAAAGGAAGCCTCAAAGGCCCTGGGGGTAGAGCTGCGCATCGGCCGGCTCACCGTGCAATCGGGCGGCTGGATGCCGCGCATGGAGCTGGGCGACGTGCAGGTGCTGGACCCGGGTGGCCGTCCGGCGCTGCGGCTGCCGCGCGTGGCGGCCGTGCTGTCGGCGCAGTCGCTGGTGGTGCTGGAGCCGCGCTTCGCCCAGTTGCTGGTGGACAAGCCGGAGCTGGTCATCCGCCGCGACGCGCAAGGCCGCATCTTCGTCGGCGGCATGGATCTGGACGCCGCCGGCCCCACCACGGACGCCGGCGCCACCGACGCCGCGCTGGACTGGCTGTTCAGCCAGCCCGAGCTGGCCATCGTCGGCGGGCGCGTGCGCTGGGTGGATGAGAAGCGCGCCGACGCCCGGCCGCTGGAGCTGGCCGACCTGAACTTCGTCATGCGCAACGGCCTGCGCCGCCACCAGCTGCGCCTGGACGCCACGCCGCCCGCCGCCTGGGGTCAGCGTTTCTCGGTGCGCGGCCTGTTCACGCAAAGCCTGCTGAAGCGCCCCGGCGAGTTCCACCAGTGGAGCGGCCAGCTCTACGCCGAGCTGCCGCGCGCCGACCTGCGCGAGCTGCGCCGGCACGTGGACCTGCCCTTCCAGCTGAGCGAAGGCGACGGCGCCGTGCGCGCCTGGGCCGACATCAAGAGCGGCCAGCCCACCGGCGCCACGCTGGATCTGGCGCTGCGCGCCGTGCGGCTGAAGCTGCTGGACGGCGCGCCGGAGCTGGACCTGGACCACATCGAGGGCAGGCTGGACCTGGCCCGCGCCAAGGACCGGCTCAGCCTGCAGGCCCGGCAGCTGGGTTTCGTCAGCGGCGATGGCGTCGTCTGGCCGCGCTCGGATTGGGGCGTGGCGCTGCAGCTGGGCAAGAACAAGGACGGTGAAGAAACGGTGCTGGGCGGCGAGGTCAACGCGCAGCGGCTGGACTTCGCGCTGATGGCGCAGATCGCCCAGCGCCTGCCGCTGGGCGAGCGCGCCCACCGACTGCTGGCCGAACTGGAGCCACGCGGCGTGCTGACCGCGCTGGACGGCCGCTGGCAGGGCACGCTGGACGCGCCGCGCAGCTACCGCGTGAAGGCCCAGCTGGACGGCCTGGCCGTGGCGGCCAAGGCCGGCGAGGACGGCCACCTGGGCCGCCCGGGCCTGCGCGGCGCCAGCCTGGCGCTGGACGCCAGCGAGCGTGGCGGCTCGGCACGGCTGCAGGTGCAGGACGGCGAGGTGGAGCTGCCAGGCCTGTTCGAAGACCCGCGCCTGCCCATCACGCGGCTGTCCACGCAGCTGCAATGGCTGCTGCCGCAGGCCTCGGCGAAGTCGGCCGGCGAGGTGGAGGTCAAGCTGCACGACCTGGCGCTGCAGACGCCCGACCTCAGCGGCGAGTTCGACGCCCTCTGGCGCCGCCCGGCCGGCGCGGCCGGGCCGGGCTTCCTGGACCTCAGCGGCCGTGCCCAGCGCATGGACGCCACCCGCGTGGCGCGCTACATCCCGCTGAGCCTGCCGGCCACGCGCAGCTACCTGAGCCGCGCGCTGCTGGCCGGCGAGGCCCGCGGCATCAGCGTGCGGCTGAAGGGCGAGCTGGCCGAGTTCCCGTTCGACGGGCCGCGCAGCAACGGCCAGTTCCGCGTCGGGCTGCAGGCCCATGGCGTGACGCTCGCCTATGTGCCGCACAGCGAGGTCGGCACCAACTGGCCGGTCATGGAGGGCGTGGACGCCGAGCTGGTGTTCGAGCGCGCCGGCATGTGGATACGCAACGGCCGCACCCGCGTGCTGGGCTATGAGCTGACGGGCGTCAACGGCGGCATCGCCGACATGCACCACGGCCGCGTGCTGGCGCTGGAAGGCAACGGCCGCGGCGGCGGCCCCGAGCTGCTGGGCTTCGTGCGCCAGTCGCCGCTGGACGAATGGCTGGGCCATGCACTCAGCAGCGCGACGGCCCAGGGGCCGGTCGGCCTGAAGCTGGGCCTGGCCATCCCGCTGGACGACACCGCGCAGACCACGCTGAAGGGCCAGCTGCAGCTGGGCGGCGTGGACCTGAAGCTGCGCCCCGAGCTGCCGCCGCTGAGCGGCGTGCGCGGCCGCATCGACTTCGACCGCAAGGGCCTGCAGCTGGCCGGCGTGACGGCGCGCCTGCTGGGTGGCGACGCCGGCCTGGAGGGCGGCACGCAGCCGAACGGCAGCCTGCGCTTCGCCGTGCAGGGCCAGGCCACCGCCGAGGGCCTGCGCCGCGCCACCGAGCTGGGCGCCGTGGCGCGGCTGGCCCAGGCCGCCAGCGGCCAGGCGGCCTACCGCTTCCAGCTGGCCGTGGGCAAGGACGGCCAGAGCGAACTCAGCGTGTCCAGCAGCCTGCAGGGCCTGGCGCTGGACCTGCCCGCGCCGCTGCGCAAGGAGGCCGACGCCGTGCAGCCGTTGCGGCTGCTGATGTCGCCCACCGGCCCGGGCCGCGACGAGGTGCGGCTGGAGGTGGGCGCCAGCGGTGCGCCGCTGCTGCAGGCGCAGGTACAGCGCGACCTGTCCGGCACGGCCTCGCAGGTGCTGCGCGCGGCGCTGGCTGTGCAGGACAAGCTGCCCGCCCTGCCCGCCAGCGGCGTGCTGCTGCAGGCCAACGTGGCCAGCCTGGATCTGGACGCCTGGCAGCAGCGGCTGGCCGCGCTGTCCGGCGGCGGTGCGGACGGTGCGGCCGAGGCCTTGCTGCCCAGCCAGATCGGGCTGCGCAGCCAGGCGCTGAAGGTGTTCGGCCGCCCGATGGGCCGGGTGGCGGCGGTGGTGGTACGCGACGGCAGCCACTGGCGGCTGGACGTGGACGCCGAGCAGCTGAGCGGCCGCATCGAGCTGAAGGGCGTCAAGGGCAGCCAGGTCGACGCGGTGCAGGCCCGGCTGCTGCGGCTGTCGCTGCCGCGCTCCGAGGCCGAGACGGTCAGCGACCTGATCGACCCGGCCAAGGCCGCCGACAGCAGCACGCCGCTGCCGTCGCTGGACATCGAGGTGGACGACTTCGAGCTGCGCGGCAAACGCATGGGCCGCCTGGAAGTGCTGGCCCAGGCGCCGGCCGCGGCGCGCGACTGGAAGCTGGAGAAGCTGCAGATCACGTCGCCCGACGCGACGCTCAGCGCCAGCGGCCGCTGGGGCGAGACCACAGCGGGCCGGCGCCGCACGCAGCTGGACTGGACAATGGACATCGCCGACGCCGGCAAGCTGCTGGAGCGGCTGGGCCAGGGCCAGGTGCTGAAGGGCGGCAAGGGCCAGTTGACCGGCCAGGTCGGCTGGGACGGCTCGCCGCTGGCGCCGCACTACCCCAGCATGGCCGGCGCGCTGAACATCCAGCTGGACACCGGCACCTTCCTGAAGGCCGAGCCGGGCGTGGGCCGGCTGCTGGGCGTGCTGAGCCTGCAGTCGCTGCCACGCCGCTTCCTGCTGGACTTCCGCGACGTGTTCGCCGAGGGCTTCGTGTTCGACGGCGTGACCGGCGACGTGAAGATCGCCGCCGGCATCGCGCGCAGCGACAACATCCGCATCCGCGGCCTGCAGGCCGCCGTGCTGGTGGAGGGCAGCACCGACCTGGCCGCCGAGACGCAGAAGCTGCGCGTGGTGGTGGTGCCCGAGGTGTCGGCGGGCGGCGCGTCGCTGGCCTATGCGGCCATCAACCCGGCGGTGGCGCTGGGCGCCTTCCTGGCCCAGCTCATCCTGAGCCGCCCGGTGGCCGCGGCCAACACGCGCGAGTTCCACATCACCGGCCGCTGGGACGAGCCCAAGGTCGAGAAGGTGGAGAAGGACGAGGCGCCGGCGCGCGCCGCCAGCGCGCCCTGAGCCGCCGCTACCGGGCCCGCAGCTGCAGCCGCTGCCCCGGGTAGGCCCGCAGGTCGGCCAGCGCCTTCTTCAAGCCCGGCTCCGCCATGAACAAGGCGTCGAAGCTGCCGTCGGCCGCCGCCAGCTCCAGCCCGCGCTGCAGCCGCTGCGCCAGCCAGGGCTTGGCCGGCGTCACGAAGAAGTACAGCGGCTGCCGGTACTGCAGCGCCAGGCCCGGCAGCTCGGCGAAGCCCTGGCCGGCATGCCGGGCCAGTTCGTCCCGGATCTCCTCGCGGGTGCGCGGGATGAAGTCGAAGCGGCCGGCCTTGAGCATGGGGAACAGCAGCTCGAACTTCGACGCCGTCTCGACCTTGAAACCGTTGGCGCGCAGGATGCCGGCATCGCTCCAGTAGGTGCCCGAGCCGGCCCGCCAGCGCCGCAGGGCCTGCAGCGTGCGCACCTGGCGCAACGCCGGCAGGTCCGCCGCCCTCACCAGCAGCAGCCGCAGCTCGTTGGCGCCCTTGAGCAGGTCGAAGCGCACCGGCAGCGCCTGCGCCTCGCGCTCGGGCGAGGTGGTGCTCCACAGCAGGTCCAGCCGGCCGTCCTGCAGCATCTGGCGCAGGCGCTCCCGCGGCAGGTCGGTCGGCGGGTGGCTGAACCGCGGCGGCGGCTCGCCGGACCCGGTCTTGCCGAGCGCCAGCCTGACCAGGTCCACGAAGTAGGTGCCGTGCCGGCTGTAGCCCTGTGCGGCCGGCACCTGCAGCGACACCGGCGCGTCCCCGCCCCAGGCCGGCAGGCACATGGGCAGGAGAGGCAGCGCCAGCAACTGACGCCGCGGGCGGGAGGCGTGCGGCATGAGGGCCGGATTCTCTGCCGCCCCCACAAGCGCTCCCGTGAACTCCTGCGCAGCGCCAACGCCGGCCGCATCCGCGGTTTCCCGACTAGCATGCCCCGCATGAAGATCGCCGCCCTCCAGATGGTGTCCAGCCCCGACCTGGCCGCCAACCTCGCCACCGCACGCCGCCTGCTCGAAGCCGCCGCCGCCCAGGGCGCGCAACTCGCCGCGCTGCCCGAGTACTTCTGCCTGATGGGCCACCAGGACAGCGACAAGCTGGCCCATGCCGAGACGCTGGGGCACGGCCCCATCCAGGCCATGCTGGCGCGCTCGGCGCGCGAACTGCGGCTGTGGATCATCGGCGGCACGCTGCCCATCCAGGCCGAGCAGCCCGGCCGCGTGCGCAACACGACGCTGGTGTTCTCGCCCGCCGGCGAAGTCGCCGCGCGCTACGACAAGATCCACCTGTTCGCCTACGACAACGGCCGCGAGAGCTATGACGAGGCGCGCGTGCTGGAGGCGGGCAGCCTGCCAACCGCGTTCGACGCCGGCGGCGTCCGCACCGGCCTGTCGGTCTGCTACGACCTGCGCTTCCCCGAGCTGTTCCGCGCCTACAACCCCTGCGACCTGATCGCCGTGCCGGCCGCGTTCACCTACACGACCGGCGAGAAGCACTGGGAGCTGCTGCTGCGCGCCCGCGCGGTGGAGAACCAGTGCTACGTCATCGCGCCGGCCCAGGGCGGCAAGCATCTGAACGGCCGCCGCACCTGGGGCCACAGCATGGTGGTGGACCCCTGGGGCGAGGTGCTGGCCGTGGTCCCCGAGGGCGAGGGCATCGCGCTGGCCGAGCTGGACGCCGGGCGGCTGGCCCAGGTGCGCCAGCAGCTGCCGGCGCTGGCGCACCGCAAGCTCTGATCAGGGCCTGAGCGTGACGAGATCGCGCAGCAGCAAGCCGATGTTGGCGCGCACCGCGCGCTCGTTGGCGATGCGTATCCGTTCGGGCGGCGACACGAGGGCGTCGCCCAGGCCGGCCTCTTCCTGGTTGTAGATGCGGCGCTGGTAGACCACGCGGCCGCTGGCCGGCTCGGTCAGCGTGTATTGCACGGCCACGCCCACGGTGACGCCCAGCGGCGGCGCGGTGGGCTGCTCCAGCAACACCAGGTGGGCCTGCAGCTCGAAGCGCGGCGCCGGCTCCGGCGCCAGCGAGCGCATGCCCACGGCATGCAGCGACTCCTCCAGCGCATGCTGCAGCACACCCGCGCTGACCAGCGACCCCCACCAGCGGCCGGTCTCGGCACCGCCGCGCACCGGCGCGACGCCGACCTGGGCCTTCAGCGCGTCGGGTACCCAGCCGCGCAGCTGCAGCGCATCCACCGCCGTCACGACCATGGGCAGCGGCTTGGCGGGCGTGCCGCAACCGGCCAGGTTCAGGGCCAGCAGCACGAGGGGGACGAGGGCAAGGCGGGACATGGGTGACCCATGCTAGGCCCGGACCGCTGCGGCGGTGGCCTCAAAAGACCGGTCGGCGCGGCCCAATTCAGGCCGCCGGCTCCCGCAGCGCCGCGATCGCCTCCAGCATGCCGCGCACCTTGAAGGGCTTGATCAGCAGGCGGCGCACGTCCAGCGCCTTCAGCCGCAGGGCCAGCTCCACGTCGCAGCTGTCCACGGTGGCGGCGACCGGCAGGTCGGGTGGCTGGAAGGCCTCGCCCGCGCGCACGCGGTCCAGCAGCTTCAGCGCCTCGCCGTCCTCGTCCAGCGCGATCAGCAGCGCGTCGAAGCGCTGCCCGGACAGCAGCCGCTGCGCGCCGGCCGTGCTGGTGGCCTCCTGCACCTCGGCCAGCCCCATCTCGCGCGCCATCGTGGAGACGGTGCGGCGCAGCACGAACTGCGGCTCCACCAGCAGCAGCCGCCCCGAGGGCGCGACGGCGACGCTCACTCGCCCGCCTCCTGGCCCAGCAGCTCGGCGACCACCAGGTCACGCAGCGTGCCGAGGATGGCACGGTCCATGGCATCGAACTCGCGCGGCCGGGTGTCCAGCAGGCACAGCGTGCCGATGCGGGCGCCGCCGGGCAGCACCAGCGGCGCCCCCAGGTAGGAACGGATGTGCGGGGCGCCGACCACCAGCGGGTTGTCGGCAAAGCGCGGGTCCTGCAGCGCGTTCTGCACCTCGAACAGCTGGTCCTGCGTGATCGCGTGGCCGCAGAACGAAATCTCGCGCGAGGTCTCGCAGGCGTCCAGCCCCACGCGGGCCTTGAACCACTGGCGGTGACGGTCCACCAGGCTGATCAGCGCCATGGGCACGTCGAACTCGCTGGCCGCGAACTCGACGAGGCGGTCGTAGCGCTCCTCGGGCGGCGTGTCCAGGATCAGCAGCTCGCGCAGCGACTGCAGCCTGGCTTCGTCATCGGCAGGGATGGGGGCGTGCAGCATGCGTCGCTCGGTGGTGCGGGCAGGGCAGTCTAGCCCTGCGACAACGGCGGCAGGCTGATGCGCACGCGCAGGCCCGGCGGCGTGTGCGCGTCCAGCAGTTGCAGGCTGCCGCCGTGGCGGGCGGCGATGTCGGCCGCGATGGCCAGGCCCAGGCCGGTGCCGGTGCCACGGGCCTGCCCGCCGCGGCGGAAGCGCTGCAGCGCGGCCGGGCGCTCGGCCGGCGGGATGCCGGGGCCGTTGTCCTCCACCTCCAGCCAGGCCCCGGCGACGCCGCTGCCGCAACGCACCGTGATGCGGGCGCCCGCGCCGGCGTAGCTGACGGCGTTGTGGATGAGGTTCTCCAGCGCCTCGCGCAGCAGGAAGGCATGGCCCAGTGCCTGCGCCTCGGCCAGCTCGAAACCCAGGTCCATGCCGCTGGGCAGGCTGCGGTGGGCCCAGTCCTGGCCGCTCTCGGTGGCGATGTCGCGCAGGTCCACCACGGCGCCCACGTCCACGCTGCGGTCTTCGGCGCGCGCCAGCGACAGCAGCTGCTGCGCCAGCCGCGCGCTGCGCACCACGCGCTGGCGCAGCCGCTGCAGCAGCGGGTCCACGCGCGGATCGTGCGGCTCCAGCAGCGCCAGCTCGATCTCGGTCTGCAGCGAGGTCAGCGGCGTGCGCAACTGGTGGGCCGCGTCGGCCAGGAACTCGCGCTGCGCCTCGGCGGCGCGCGAGAGGCGCTCGAACAGGCGGTTGAAGGCGGCCTGCAGCGGCACCAGCTCGCGCGGCAGGCTGGCCGTCAGCGGCGTCAGGCGGTGCAGATCGCGGCGCTCCAGCTCGCTGCTGAGGACCGTCAGCGGCACCAGGCCCTGGCGTATCGCCCACCAGCCCGCCAGCGCCAGCAGCACGGCCAGGGCGACGCCGTTCAGCGTCACGTAGGTCGCGATCTCGTGGCGCAGCGCGTCGCGCTTGTTCAGCGTCTCGGCCACCAGCACCTGGCAGGCGCCGGCACCGCACTCGCGCCCCAGCTGCACCAGGCGCAGCTCGCGGCCGCGCAGCTTCACGTCGCCGTAGTAGGCGCTGCCGGCCGGCTGCCGCCGCGGCCGGGGTTGCAGCTCGATCAGGCCGGCATCGCCCTGCAGCACCTCGCCATGCGGGCCCTGCACCAGATAGAACACGTCGTCCTGGCGGTCGAAGCGCAGCGCGCGGTCCATGGTCGCGCTGATGTCCACGCGCGGCTCGCCGCTGCGCAGGTCGATCTGGCCGGCCAGCGTCAGCGCCGTGTCTTCCAGCCCCTCGTCCAGCCAGTTCTGGGCGGTGTGCTGCACCTGGCCGTACAGCGCGAAGCCCAGCGCGGGCAGCACGAGAGCCAGGGGCAGCAGCAGCCAGCCAAACAGCCGGCGATGCAGACTGGCGCGGTGGCCGTCAGCCATTCACAGCCCCTGCGGGATTTCCTCCAGCAGGTAGCCCAGGCCGCGCACGGTGCGCAGCTGCACGCCGCCGGGCTCGATCTTGGCGCGCAGGCGCGACAGGCAGACCTCGATGGCGTTGTCGCTGACGCCCTGGTCCCAGGCATTGCTGGCCATGGCGATGTGCTCCTTGGACACGACCTTGCCGGCGCGCGCCATCAGGTAGCCCAGCACGTCCCACTCGCGGGCGGAAAGCGCCAGCGGCTCCTCGTCGATGAAGGCGCGGCGCGCCTCCTGGTCGATGCGCACGCGCGCCAGCTGGATCTGGTTGCTGGTGCGCGCCTGGCTGCGCCGCACCAGCGCGCGGGCCCGCGCCACCAGCTCGGTCAGCGCGAAGGGCTTGACGAGGTAGTCGTCCGCCCCGCCCTCCAGGCCGCGCACGCGGTCCTCGACGGCGTCGCGCGCGGTCAGCAGCAGCACCGGCACGGCCAGGCCCTCGGCGCGCACGCGGCGCAGCGTCTCGAAGCCGTCGATGCCGGCCAGGCCGATGTCCAGGATGAGCAGGTCGTAGGCGTCCTCGCGCAGCGAGCGCGGCACGGGCTCGCCGCGTGACGAGCAGTCCACGACCCAGCCCTGCGAACGCAGCGCGCGGGCGGTGGTTTCGACGAGTTGGTCGTCGTCTTCGACGAGCAGGATGCGCATGGGTGGGCAGTATGGCGCGAGACGGCCCGAGGTGCTGACGCCGGGCTTGCACCCCGCGGATGAGGCCACCGGCACCGACCGGGACTACCATTGCCGCCCTGCACCGAGGACGCCATGAAACTGCTCGTCAAATTCAACCTGGTCTATCTGCTGGTCATGAGCCTGGGCATCGCGCTCAGCGGCTACATCGCCCGCCAACTGCTGCAGGACAACGCCCAGCAGGAGGTGGTCGGCAGCGCGCGCATGCTGATGGAGAAGGCGCTGGCCGTGCGCAACTACACCAACACGCAGGTGCGGCCGCTGCTGGCGTCGCAGATGTCGCACGAGTTCCTGCCGCAGACGGTGCCCAGCTACGCCGCCACCGAGGTGCTCAACACCCTGCTGGCCAAGCACCCCGAGTTCGCCTACAAGGAGGCGACGCTGAACCCCACCAACCCGCGCGACCGCGCGACCAGCTGGGAGGTCGACGTGGTGGGCCAGTTCCGCTCCGCGGCCGACCTGAAGGAGGCCGTGGGCACGCGCGACACGCCGGCCGGCCCGTCGCTTTACATCGCCCGCCCGCTGCGCATCACCGACCCCGCCTGCCTGGCCTGCCACAGCAGCGTGGACGCCGCGCCTGCCACCATGGTGGCCAAGTACGGCCCGGCCAACGGCTTCGGCTGGAACCTGAACGAGGTCATCGGCGCGCAGATCGTCTCCGTGCCGCTGGGCGTGCCGCTGCAGCGCGCCGAGCAGACCTTCAAGGTCTTCATCACCTCGCTGGTGGGCGTGTTCGTCGCCGTGGGCGTCGTGCTGAACCTGATGGTCTGGTTGCTGGTCGTGCGCCCCGTCACGCAGCTGTCCGCGCTGGCCGACCGCGTCAGCCAGGGCGACCTGGAGGCGCCGGAGTTCAAGACCTCGAGCAAGGACGAGATCGCCACGCTGTCCGACTCCTTCTCCCGCATGCGCGCCAGCGTCGTGCAGGCGATGAAGCTGCTCGATTCCTGAGCCCCCGATGAGCGACGCTCGACATCCGCAACAGCTCGGCAAGTACCGCATCACCGAAGTCCTCGGTGAAGGCGCGATGGGCGTCGTCTACAAGGGCTTCGACCCCGACATCCAGCGCACGGTCGCGCTGAAGACCATACGCACCCAGCTGGACACCGACGACGACAGCCCCGGCGCCGCCGCCTCGCGCTTTCGCAACGAGGCTCAGGCCGCCGGGCGCCTGGCGCACCCGGGCATCGTGGCCGTCTACGACTTCGGCCGCGACCAGCACGTCGCCTACATCGCGATGGAGTTCGTCGAGGGCCGCTCGCTGGCCAGCTACCTGACGGCCAAGGTGCGCTTCACCGACACCGACATCGTCGGCATCATGAGCCAGTTGCTGGACGCGCTGGGCCATGCGCACGACAAGGGCGTCTGGCACCGCGACGTCAAGCCGGCCAACATCATCATGACCGGCGGCGGCCGCCTCAAGGTGGCCGACTTCGGCATCGCCCGCATCGAGACCCAGCACCTCACGCAGACCCACTACATGGTGGGCACGCCCAGCCACATGGCGCCCGAGCAGTTCCTGGGCAAGCCCATGGACCGGCGCGTGGACATCTACGGCGCCGGCGTCGTGCTGTACCAGCTGCTGACCGGCCGCGCGCCCTTCGCGGGCACGACCGAGGCGCTGATGTACAAGGTCGTCAACGACATGCCCGAGCCGCCCTCGGTCGTCGAAGGCGCCGCGCGGCCCGGCTGGTTCGACGCCGTCATCGCCCGCGCGCTGGCCAAGCGGCCGGCCGACCGCTTCGCGACCACCTACGAGTTCAAGCAGGCGCTGACCAGCGCCATCGGCCAGCGCGTGGACGAGTCCGCCTGGGAGCAGACGGTGCTGATGGCGCCACCGCGGCCGGCGCGCTCGCCGCTGACGCCCACGCTGGCGCCGCCCTCCCTGGCCAGTGCGTCCAGCGGCAGTGGCGCGCCGCCGCCGTCGCACTGGGACAAGGCCCAGCTCAACCAGGTCGAGATGACGCTGGCCCGGCACGTGGGCCCGCTGGCCAGCGTGCTGGTGCGCCGCGCCGCGCGCGAGTGCACCGACCTCAACGAGCTTTACAGCAGGCTGGCCGAGCAGGTGCCCGACGCCCGCGCCCGCGACGCCTTCCTGGGCCAGGCCAGCCTGGTCACCGGTGGCACCAGCCCGCGCACCAGTGGCGGCAGCGCCGGCACGCCCACCGGCCCGCGCGGCTCGACCGCTTCCGGCGGCACCATGCTGGGCGGCCCGCTGAACGACGCCGTCATGGACAAGGCCCAGGCCCTGCTGGCCCAGCATGTGGGCCCCATCGCCAAGGTGCTGGTCAAGCGCGCCGCCAGCGGCACGGACAGCCGCGCGGTGTTCTTCAACCGGCTGGCCGAGTCGGTGCCCGACCCCAGGGCGCGCGAGAAGCTGCTGGCTGACCTCGGCAAGCTGGGCTAGCCAGCAAAGTGGCGCCGGTAGTCCGCCGGCGTCATGCCGCTGCGGCGGCGGAACTCGCGCGTGAAGTGCGACTGGTCCGCATGCCCGCACAAGAAGCCGATCTCGGCGAGCGGCGCCTCGGTCTGCAGCAGCCACCAGCCGGCCGTGCGGTAGCGCGCCTCGGCCAGCAGCGGCCGGTAGCCTGTGCCCTGCCGCTGCAGTTCGCGCTGCAGGCTGCGCCGCGGGCGGCCCAGCTGGCGCGCCAGCTCGTCCATCGCGGGCGCCGCGGTCAGGCGCTGCGCCAGGCCGTTGAACAAGGCCTTCACGTCGGCGGCCCAGGCCTCGTCGGGGGCGAGGTCGCCAAGGGCCGCCACCGGGGTTGGCGGCACATGCGCGGCCCAGGTGATGCGCCAGCCCGAGGTGTCGTCGGCCGGCTCGCGGTCGCAGGCCGGATAGACCGGCACGCCGCCGGCCCAGGCCTGCACGCCCCGGTGCCCGCAGGCCTCCAGGAAGGCCACCAGCACGCCCAGCACGACGAGGTCCTCGGCCGCATGCGGCGGCGCCTGCGACCGCAGCGACACATGGCGCAGCCGGGCCTCGCCCTCGTTCACCTCGACGAGCTGCACGCGGTGGCGCGAGTGGATGTAGCGCTCCAGCCGGCCCCAGCGCTCGAACAGGTCGCGCGCGTCACGGGCACTGGCCAGCGCGCGGTGCGAGGGCTCGTGCGTGAAGCGGTGCAGGCCGCGGCCCAGCAGTGCCAGGCAACGCATGCCGCCCTGCCGGACGGCGTGCTGCAGCATCGCCCGCTTGGCGTCCAGGCCCACGGTCGCCCCGTCCGGCGTGGCCGGTGCCTGCAGCCCCAGTTCGCGCAGCCCCTGGGCGAGCACGCGCAGCATCGCGGCGCTGGCGAAGTCGGCCGGGGCTGAGGTGGCACTCACCGGGGCATTGTGGCCAGCTGCGCCCGCCACGGCAGCGAGGTCAGCCGCACGCCCGTCGCGGCGCGCAGCGCATTGGCGATGGCCGCGCCGCCGGCCACCATGGCCGTCTCGCCGGCGCCGGTGGGCGCGTCGCCCTCGTCGACCAGCTCGATGTGCATCGCCGGCACATCGCGCCAGCGCGGGATGGGCGAGTCGGCGAAGCCGCTGGCCGCCACCTGCCCCGCCTCCAGCTCCAGCTGTTCCACGAGCACCAGCCCCAAGCACCAGACGAGGTTGCCCTCGCACTGCGCCCTCACCTGGCTGGCATTGATGACGCGGCCGCAGTCATGCGCGCACCACAGCCGCAGCACGCGGGCGCTGCCGTCGGCGCCCACGGCCACGTCGGCCACCACGGCCGCGTAGCTCATGTCCTTGTAGATGCCGCAGGCCAGGCCGCGGCCGACACGCTCGCCCGCCGGAGGCTGGCCCCAATCCGCCATCTGCGCCACGCGCGCCAGCACCCGCGCGAGCCGCGCATCCTCGACGTGGGCGAGGCGGAAGGCCAGTGGGTCCTGCCCCACGCGCCGGGCGCACTCGTCGATGACGGACTCGGTGACGAAATGGTTGGGCCCCGCGCCCAGGCCGCGCCAGGGCCCGGCCAGCACCGGCAGGCGCTGCAGCGCAAAACGCGTCTCGCGCGCGGTGGCCCGGTAGGGCAGCTTGGCGCCACGCGCCACGCCCGCGTCGCCGATGAAGCGGCTGGCCGCCTGCATCCACGGCGGCATGGCCGCGTTGGTGAACAGGATGTGCGCGCTGACGAAGCCATGCCACCAGTGCTGCAGCCGCCCGTCCTTCAGCCGCACCCTGACGCGATGACTGGACGGTGCGCGGTGGAAGCCCTGGGCGAACTCCTGCGCCCGCGTCCACTGCACCTTCACCGGACGCCGCACGGACTTCGCCAGCATGGCCGCTTCCAGCTCCACCGTGCAGATCGTCTTGCCGCCAAAGGCGCCGCCCACACGGTGGCCGTGCACGGTGATCTGGTCTTCGTCCAGGCCCAGGCGCTTCGCCACCACGTCGCGCTGGTAGAACACGTCCTGGCTGCCCACCCACAGCTGCAGCCGGCCTTGCGGGTCGAACTCGGCCACGGCCGCGCGCGGCTCCATGGCTGCGTGCGCGGCGGGCGGGATGTCGAAGCGCAGGTCCAGGTCCCACGCGCCGTGGCGCGGCACGTCGTCGTCGTGCACGGCATGGGTGAGGCGGTCGCCGTCGGCCAGCCGGGCATCGATGTCCAGCAGCTCGCGCCAGCCACTGCCCGGCGCCTCCGTCTGCCACTGCACGGCCAGCGCCCGCTCGATGCGATCCAGCGCGCCGGGCGTGGCCGCAACGATGCCGAGGCCGCGCGCCTGACCCTGCTCGAAGCGCTCGTCACGCACCAGTGCGACGAAGCCCGGCTGCGCCCGCGCGGCGGCCTCGTCGAAGGCGCGCGGCGACGACGCGAACTCCGGCGACAGCGGCGCATACAGCACGCGGCCGAACACCATGCCGGGGCGGCGCACGTCGGCCACGAACAGTGGCCGGCCGACGACGATGGCCTCGCCCTGCGCCAGCGGCGGGCGCCGCAGGTCGGGCCGGTCGGCGGTGGGCCAGCGCAGCGCGGGCGGCGGGTCGCCCGGGGACGCAAATCCGCCCCGCGCGACGGCCTCGCGCAGCAGCGCGCAACCCTGCGCCAGCGGCAGCGCGTAGTCCTTGATGCTGTCGCTGCCCACCGTCGCCTTCACGCGGCCGATGTCTCGCGTGCCGGGCAGCTTGGCCGTCACCGCATCCCAGCCCACGCCCAGTTCGGCGCAGGCGATCTGCTTGAGCCCGGTCAGGATGCCCTGGCCCATCTCCACGCGAGGCAGCCACAGCGTGTAGCGGCCGGCGCCGTCGTGGCGTATCCAGCCCAGCGCGTCGTCCAGGCTGGGCGCGGGGCGCTTGGGGATGACGGGCAGCGCACAGCCGCTGAACAGTGCAACCGTCATGCCGGCCAGCACGCCGCGGCGGGTCAACACGGCGGTCACTGGTACACCCTTCGGCCTGCGGCCCGGCGCGGCGCTCATGTCGCCACCTTGATCAGCACGCCGCGAATGCGCTGCTGCGTGCCGCAGCGGCACAGATTGCCGTTCATCGCCGCCGCGCAGGCTTCAGCACCAGGCGTCGGGTTCTGCCGCAGCAACGCCGCGGCGCTCATCAACTGGCCGGCCTGGCAGTAGCCGCATTGCGGCACCTGCTCGTCCAGCCAGGCCTGCTGCAGCGGGTGCCATGTGCCGTCGGCCGCCGCCAGACCTTCGACGGTGGTCAGCTCATGCCCGACCGCCGCGGCGACCGGCAGCACGCAGCTGCGCGCGGCAGCGCCGTCCAGCAGCACCGTGCATGCGCCGCACAAGCCCATGCCGCAGCCGAACTTGGCGCCCACCAGGCCCAGGTGCTCGCGCAGCACATGCAGCAGCCGCTCGTCCTGCCAATCCGGCGCCACGGCATGCGGCCGGCCGTTGATCCGAAGTTCCATCGCCACTCCTTGCTGAAGTGGCCGTCAGCATCGTCAACGGCGGCGCGGCGGTATAGAAGAATTGCGCCAACGGCACCCGCACTCAGCCCCGCTCGGCGGGCATCATCGGCGTTTTCGCTGTCGAATTGCTGCGCCGCTGGGTCTCGCGCTCGACGACGTCGCGCTCCAGTCGATCCGTGGACACCGACTTGGCGCCGGGTTTCGATAACGGCTCGGCCGCTGGCACCGGTTTCGGCGGGTCGCTGGCAGCTACGGCGACACCCGCCAGCGCACTGGCGCTGATGGCAAGGGCGGCTCGGGCAATGAAGTTCATGCGGGCTCCTGCAGTCGGCTGGGTCGGTGCCGCAGCTTACGCGGACTGCGCCTACTTCCGCGTGCCGCGCAGCCTCTGCCCGCCCTGCAGCAGCACGGCCGCGACGACACGCTTGTCGGCATCGCGCTCGAACTCGACGACGGCGCCGACCGCCTTGATCTCGATGCGGTCGGTGCCCGTCACCTCGGCCGCGATGGCCGGCTGGCCGCTGCCCTGCACCATCAGCCGGCCGTCACGTTCGAACACCTTCAGGCTGAACTGCGGCGCCAGCTGGAACTCGCCGGCCCAGGCCTTCCAGGCGGGGTTGGCGATGGTGGGCGGCGCTTCCACCAGGCCCACGCGATAAGCCTTTGCCCCACCGCCCCCCTGCTGCCACAAGAAGCGCGCCACCGGCTGGCCGTCTGCAGGGGGTTCGGGGCGCAGCAGTGCCGCGATGCCCAGCGGGTAGAAATCACCCCGGCTGTCGTAGCGCAGCTCGAAGGCCGACTGGCCGGGCACCTGGGCCATCAGCCGGCCGTCGGCCTGCCAGATCTTCACGCGCAGGGAACCCAGCTCGTAGTCGCCGGCCAGCGCCTGGCGCAGCGCGGCCGGCGCCTCCACGGCGCGGCGCGGCTGCAGCGGCGCATCCAGGCCCAGCAGCGCGAAGCCGATGTCGCCCAGGCCGCCCAGGTCGGTCAGCAAGGTGTCGGCCAGCACGACGACGGCGCGCTGCGCTCCCGGCTCCAACGCCACCAGCGACGAGAAGCCGCCCGTGCCACCTTCATGAAACGCCAGGTCACGCCCCTGCACGCGACGCAGCCCCCAGTTCATGCCGAAGCCCTTCGCCAGCGGCTGCTGGGTGCGGCGCAGCGGCGCGGCCAGCGCTGGCGGGGCGTCGCCCAGCTGGGCGCGGGCATAGGCCACCATGTCGTCCAGCGTGGCCTTGACCATGCCCACGCCGGCCAGGTTGGTGGCGATGGTCCAGGCCGGCGCCGGCGTGCCGTCGGGCAGGTGGCCCTGAGCCAGGGTCGCGGGCGCGGCGCCGAGCGGCCTCGCGATGTAAGCGGTGTTCATGCCCAGTGGCTGGAACAGCTGCTCGCGCAGCGCGGCCTCCAGGTCGCCGCCCAGGCTGCGCGCCACGGCCAGCGACAACACCATCATGCCGAAGTTGGAGTACGCCGCCTGGCTGCCGATGGGGCGCGCGAGCACCGTCCTGCCCAGCGATGCGAGCAGGCCGGCCTCGGTCAGCCGGGCATAGGGGTCGGCCTGCGTGCCGCCCTGCATGTCGGCCGGCAGCGGCGGCAGGCCGCTGGTGTGGGTCAGCAGGTCGCGCACGAGGATCTGCCGCTCGCCCTGGCGCGGCACGACCGTGCCCTCGGGCAGATGGCGGGCGACCGGGTCGTCCAGCGACCAGCGCCCGGCGTCCACCAGCCGGGCCACGAGGGCCGCCACCATCGTCTTGCTGACCGAGCCGATCTCGAAGGCCGCGTCCGCTGCCGGCGCGCCGTCGGGGCGCGTGCCGGCGCAGCGGCTGGCGCGCCAGACCTTGCCGGCCTCGATGACGGCGGCCTGCACGCAGGCGCCGGTGCGGTCGCCGTCGAAGCGGGCGGCCAGCAGGCGCTCGACATCGGCGTCGCTGCCCGCGGCCTGCAGCCACGGGGACAGGGCCAGCAGGGCGCCGGCCAGGGTGATGCGCTTCATGGGGTCTCCTGGGTCAGTTCATCCAGCGTATCGATCTCGCGCTGCAGCCGGTGCGCCGCACGTCGGTTGATCCACACCACGCCAGCCATCACGGCCGCCACGATGACGAACGGGCTCGCCTGCCAATGGCCGTTCTCGATCTGCCGGCCGCACAGGAACAGCAGCAGGCCCGGCATCAGCGGTGCCACGTACCAGCGCCAGACGGATCGCAGCGCGTCGCGTTGACGGGCCAGCTCGCCGCGGTGGAACTGCAGCAGCTTCGCCGCCAGCGCCTCGGGCTGCTCCCGGGCCGAGGCACGGCGGCGCAGCTGCCACAGCAGGACGCCAGTGCCCGCCACGGTGAGCAGCGCGCCCAGCTTGGTCAGCCAGTGCGGAAAGATCCACGCGTAGGCCAGGAACACCACCACCACCAGCGCGGCGGCGATGGTCTCGCGGCGGTTGCGCCGGCCCACGGTGCGCTGCAGCCGGCGCGACTGCGCGGCGAGTTCATCGGTGGGCAGCGCTTGCAGCGCGGGCACGGCCTGTTCGCGCCACAGCAGGCGGGCGTCGTCATCCATGCTCATTGGGGGCTCCTCGGTGCGTCAAGCTGGCGGGCCAGCAGCGCCTTGATGCGGTGGATCTTGGTGGCGACGTTGCGGGCCGACAGGCCGGTGACGTCGGCCATGCTGGCGGCGTCCAAACCTTCCAGGTAGAGCAGCATCAGCTCGCGGTCCAGCGGTGCCAGCCGGTGGACCAGCGCCATCACGCGCTGCAGGTCCAGCCGGCGCTCGGTGTGGCCAGGGTCCAGGCGGTCGTCGGGCAGGTGCTCGATCTCGTCCAGCGCCAGGATGGGCGCCTTGCCGGCATGCTGCTGCACATGACGCGCGCCGACGTTGTGCGCCACCCGGTAGGCCCAGGTGCGCAGCGAGCAGTCGCCGCGGAACGCCGCCAGGCTTTGCCACAGCGCCAAGTGCAGCTCCTGCTGCAGCTCCTGGCGCAACGCCGGGTCGCGCTCGTAGCCGTGGCAGCAGCGCGCCAGCTCGGCGCCGTGGGCCGCGAGGGCCTGGCGGTAGAGCGCGTCCTGCGATGAATCAGAGGTCATGCAGCAGGTAGTGACGGCGCCACGGACTTTCTTACAGCCGGTAGGCCAGCACCTTGAGGCTGCGGTCGGGCGAGACGTCGTCGAACACCGGCGGGTTGGCGACCCGCTCGACAAAAGTCAGCTCCGGCGCGTGCTCCGCCACCACGTCGCGCAGGAAGGCCTCGGCCAGCTCCGGCGCATTCAGGCACAGCAGCGCCTGGCCGCCCGGCGCCAGCAGCGCCGGCAGGCGTCTGACCAGCCGCGCATAGTCCTTGGTCGCGACGAAGCTGCCCTTCTGGAAGCTGGGCGGGTCGCAGACGACCAGGTCGTAGGGCCCGCCGCGGGTCAGCTTGCCCCAGGAGTTGAAGATGTCGTGGGCCAGGAACTTCGCGCCAGCCTTCACGCCATTGAGTTCATGGTTGCTGCGGCCGGTGGCCAGCGCGCCTGACGCCATGTCCACGTTGACCACCTCGGCCGCCCCCGCCTGCAGCGCGACGACCGAGAACGCGCAGCTGTAGGCGAACAGGTTCAGCACCTTGGCGCCGGGCTTGACGTGTTCGCGCACCCAGCGCCGGCCCTCGGCCATGTCCAGGAACAGGCCATGGTTCTGGCCGCGCAGCAGGTGCACGAGGTAGCGCGTGCCGGCCTCGGTGACGACGTGCGGCTCGGGCACGGCGCCCGCCATGATCCGCGTCTCGGCGCCTTCGCCGCGGCGCTGATAGACCCAGGCCAGCGCGCCGCCGAAACGCGCCGCCAACGCCTGGCCGACAGCAGCCAGCGCGACCTCGTCCAGCGGCTTGAAGGCCGTCAGCAGCAGCACCGGCGGGAAGGCGTCCAGCGCCAGGTGCTCGCAACCGGGGAAGCGACCGCCGCGACCGTGGAACAGGCGCTGGGCGTCCGCAGGAAAAGCCATCGTCTTGATGGCGTCGAGCAAGGCTTGCATGGGTCGGCATTCTCAAGTCCAGAATCACCGCCCATGGACTTTCAACTTGTTCTCGACCAGATCAACGCCGAACTGCGCCCGCTGCTGGGCCAGGGCGGCCAGGTGGCCCGCTACATCCCGGCGCTGGCGCGCGTGTCGCCGCTGCAGTTCGGCATCGCGCTGCGCACCTGCGAGGGCGAGACCGCCCAGGCCGGCGACAGTGCCGTGCCCTTCTCCATCCAGAGCATGTCCAAGGTATTCTCGCTGACGCTGGCGATCAAGGCGCTGGACGAGGCGCTGTGGGATCGCATCGGCCGCGAGCCCTCGGGCAGCCCGTTCAACTCGCTGGTGCAGCTGGAGAGCGAGCGCGGCATCCCGCGCAACCCCTTCATCAACGCCGGCGCCATCGCGGTGGCGGACCGCCTGGTCAGCCAGGCGGACGCGCTGCCGGAGCTGCTGCGCCTGCTGTCCGGCCTGTGCGGCGAGGCCGTGCAGGTGGATGCCGAGGTGGCGCAGTCGGAGGCCGACACGGGCTTCCGCAACACGGCGCTGGCCAACTTCATGAAGGGCTTTCGCACGCTGGACAACGGCGTGGCCGAGGTGCTGACCGTGTACTTCCACCAATGCGCCATCCGCATGAGCTGCGAACAGGTGGCCTGCGCGGCCGGCTACCTGTGCCGCGACGGCCGGCATCCGCTGGCGGGGCCGGACGTCATCAGCGCCACCCAGGCCCGGCGCATCAACGCGCTGATGCTGACCTGCGGCACCTACGACGCGGCCGGCGAGTTCGCCTTTCGCATCGGGCTGCCGTGCAAGAGCGGCGTGGGCGGCGGCATCGTCGCGGTGGTGCCGGACCGCCTCACGCTGTGCGTGTGGTCGCCCGCACTGGACGCGACGGGCAACTCGTTCCTCGGCCGCCAGGCGCTGGAGCTGTTCGTCGCGAAGACGGGGCTGTCGGTTTTTTAGCTCGCGTACTTGATCGAGCAGCCGTAGGGACGGGTCGACGCCTTCTCGACCTTCTTGCCCGCCGCCACATCGGCCAGCGCCAGCTTCACATAGGGGTCGGCCTTGGCGATGTCGTCCACCTTGGCGCTGGGAATGCTGTCGATGCCGCCCTTGTAGGCCAGCGTGCCGTCGGCCTTGATGACGTACATGTGCGGCGTGGTCTGCGCGCCGTACAGCTTGCCCAGCTCGCCCTTGGGGTCCAGCAGCGTGGCGGCCGGTGCGGCGCCGCGGTCGGCATTCAGCTTCTTGGCGGTGGCGCCGTCCACATGGCCCTGCTGGCCGGGCGCCGACGAGATCACCTGCAGCCACACGACGCCCTGCGCGGCGGCGTCCTTCTGGTGGCTCTGCATGTTGCCGCTGTAGTGCTTCTTGACGAAGGGGCAGTCGTGGTTGGTCCACTCCAGCACCACGGTCTTGCCCTTGTAGTCGGCCAGGTTGACCGTCTTGCCGTCGGCGGTCGTGGCCGTGAACGCGGGCGCGGCGGCATCGACGCTGGCGTTGGCCAGCGCCAGCACGGGCGCGGCGACGGCAGCGGCGATCAGCGAGCGGCGAAGCAGTTTCATCATGTCGAACTCCGGGGGGTTGCAGGGGAGGAGACAGCCTCGATGACGAGGCCGGGGGTGAGGATCTGCGGCAGCACCTGGGCCTCGGCGGCGCCCGGCGCGTAGTACAGGTACAGCGGCACGCCGGAGCGGCCATGCGCCTTCAGCACGGCGGTGATGGCGGGGTCTTCGCGCGTCCAGTCGCCCTTCAGGTAGGTGATGCCGGCCTGGGCGAAGGCGTCCTTGACCTCGGGGCGCGACAGCGCCACGCGCTCGTTGACCAGGCAGGAGATGCACCACGACGCCGTCATGTTGACGAACACCGGCTTGTTCTGCGCGCGCAGCTCGGCCAGGCGCTCGGCGCTGTAGGCCTCGTGCGTGGCCGAGGCGGCCGGCGTGGCGGCGTCGACCGGCTTGATCGCCGTCGACAGGCCCAGCGCCAGCACGACGCCGACGACCGCCGCCGTGGTGCCCACGGCGCTCGCGCCGCTGGCATTGCGCCACCACAGGCCGAAGGCGATGACGACCAGGCCGATCAGCGCCAGCGCCACGCCGTCCGGCCCGGCCTGCTGCGCCAGCACCCACAGCAGCCAGACGACCGCGCCATACATCGGGAAGGCGAGGAACTGCTTGAATTTGTCCATCCACGCCCCCGGCCGCGGCAGCCAGCGCTGCGCCGCCGGCCAGAAGGCCAGCACCAGGAAGGGCAGTGCCAGGCCCAGGCCCAGTGCCAGGAACACGGCCAACATCACCACCGCCGGCTGCGCCAGCGCGAACGCCAGCGCCGCGCCCATGAACGGCGCCGTGCACGGCGTGGCCACCACGGCGGCCAGCACGCCGGTGAAGAAGCTGCCGGCCAGGCCCTGCTTGGCGGCGAGGCCGGAGCCGACGCCGGTGAAGCTGCCGCCCACGTCGAAGAAGCCCGACAGGTTCAGGCCGACGAGGAACAGCAGGTAGGCCACCACCAGCACGAACACCGGCGAATGGAACTGGAAGCCCCAGCCCACCTGCTGGCCGCCGGCACGCAGCGCGATCAGCACGGCGGCCAGCACCGCGAAGCTGGCCAGCACGCCGGCCGTGTAGGCCAGGCCCTCGGCCTTGTGGTTGCCGCCGCCCACCAGCGCCAGCGCCTTGATGGACAGCACCGGGAACACGCAGGGCATCAGGTTCAGGATCAGGCCGCCCACCAGCGCCAGCGCCAGCGCGGGCAGCAGGCCCAGGTCGCTCTCGGCCGGCGCCACGGGCGCGGCGGCCACGGCCGGCGCGCTGAGGTCGGCCGGGCCGGGGCCCTTGCCGGCGCCCTCGGGCATGGGGGCCGAAACGGTCCAGGCCTGCTCGCCCGCGGCCGTCGTCAGCACGATGACGCCGGACAGCGGCTGGCCGGCCTTCACCGGCTCGTCGCCGGCGGGCAGGTCCAGCGCCCAGCCGTCGCCCTCAGCCTGCAGCGCCTGCGGCGCGCTGTGCGCCACGGCGCCCCAGGTGTCGGCGAAGAAATAGGCCTTGGTGACGCCGGCCGTCGGGCCGCTGAGCTGCACCCCCTGCGCGGCAGCCTTGATCTGCACGGCGAACGGCGCCGGCTTGGGGATCGCGCGGCGCCATTCGTCGATCTGTGCCGCATCCGCACCGGCCTTGGCCTCGGCGGCCACCGGCAGGTCCAGCCCCAGCGTCACCTGCTCTGGGATGCAGACATCCTTGCAGACCAGCCAGCGCACCTCGGCCACCGGCTTGAACCGGCCACCAACCTGGGCGTCGGCCGGCACGGTCAGGTCCACCAGCAGCGCCACGCGCCCCTCGTAGCCATAGTTGACCAGCGGACCGATGGGCTGCACGGCCGGCGTGGGCCACTGGATGGGCGCGGCCTCGGCGCCGCTCCAGTCCAGCGTCGTCGCCTGGCCGGAATCCCCCGGGTTGAGCCAGTAGGTGTGCCAGTGCGGCTTGATGTCCTGCTCCAGCGCGACCGTCAAGCGCTGGCCGGGCGCCACCGCGGCCTGGCTGGACACGAGGCGGGCCTTCACATGCTCGGTGGCGGCCGTGGGGCCGGCGGCGGAGGCCAGCAGCGGGGCGGCCAGCAGGATCAGGAAGAGGGAGCGCAGGAAGGCAGGCATCCCGAAATGCTAGGCGAAACCGGTTTCCCTTCTGTAAAGCCCGGCTTGGACAAAGGCTTCAAAGGCCGCCCACAGCGGCTCGAAGCGCTCGGGGTGCCCCTCCAGCAGCGCCAACGCATGCAGCCCGGCCTCCAGCGTGGACAGCTGGCCCGGCCGGTGGGCGCGGCGTATCACGTAGCGGCCGGGCCGCACCGGCAAGGCCAGCCGGGGCAGCGCCGCCAGCCAGGGGTTGGCGGCCAGCAGGCGGCGGCTCTGGCGCCAGTTGCCATCCAGCAGGATGAGCTGGTCCACCGCGGCCGGCAGCGGCGCGCCGCCCTCGCCCGGGTAGAGCAGCGCCGTGCCCGGCCCCGCCAGCGCGGCGTCGAACGCCTCGCCGCGCAGACGACGCACAGCGGCCAGGCCCAGCGTCAGCAGCGCCGCGGTGTTCTTGGCATGACCGACCTCGGCCGGATGCTGCAGGATCAGCAACTGCGTGCGGTGCGCCAGCGGCGGCACCGGCAAGGTGGCGCACAGGCAGGTGGACAGCGGCCTCTCGCAGCGCGGGCAGGACGCCCGAGGCATGACCTCAGGGCGGCGGCGAAGCCGTGGACTGCGGGCCCAGCGGCGACTGGCTGCTGTCGCCGGCGTCCCGTCCCGGCTCTGCGTCCTTGGGCAGCCGGCGCGAACGCGTGCTGGGCAGGCCCAGCTGGCGCTTCTTGGCCGCACGCCCCGCCACCCAGGCGCCGCCCAGCACGCCGAAGATGTTCAACGCGCCGAACAGCGGCGCGGCGCTGGGCGACAACAGCATGGTCTGCAGCGGCGCCGAGTAGGAGCGCGGCTTCAGGGCGAAGGTGAACGCGCCAAAGATCAGCCAGCCCGCCCAGGCCAGGCCAATGCCGGCCATGAACCAGCCGACGTAAGGGCGATGACGGCGGCGCGAGGGACGAAGCGTCAGATAGCCCCAAACCGCGGCGACGGCAAACAGGATCAGCACGATCGCCAGCGCCTCGCCCAGCATGACCGGCAGGCTGTTGCGGCCGCCCAGCATGGTGTAGACATGGCGCGGCAGGCCGATCTGGGCGTATTGCATCGCCGCGCCCGTACCAAAGCAGAACAGCAGGGCGCCGGAGGCGAAGGCGATGGAGCGGCGGGCAGCTTTCATGGCGCGCATTCTCGGCGCAGCGAGCCCCAAGGCCGGACGGGGAACTCCTGCGACCGGGCAAAGTCCACGAAGCACGCAGGCAAAACAAAACCCGCCGTCCGTTGCGGATGGCGGGCAGGAGGCGGGACGCGGCCGGGTTTCAGCGCTTGCGGTCGAAGCGCTGGGCGCGGGCCAGGCCACGGCGCTCGCCGCTGTAGAAGCCGGTGTCGAAGGCCTCGTGCTTGCGGCCCTTGTCGACGGATTCCTCGGCGGTCCAGGCCGTCCCGATCTCGGGTACGGGGAGGCGGCGCGGCTGCGGTTCGTGGCGGGTCAGGATCTTCATCTTGGCTTGGGGCCCGTTGCCAGGCCGTCTCGCGGTTCAGCGGCGCGATTGGAAGGCACAACGCCGCCCGAGCAAAGGTCGTTGACAGACCTCACACACTTCCTTGCACTCCTTTCGTACCGACAATCCGGGCATCACCACCGTGACACCCACCATGACCGTCAAGCTCAAGAAGTCCATCCCGGCCAAGTCCACCCCCATCACCGTCGTCGACCGCGCGGCCTTCCAGGCCCTGGCCCCCACGCTGCCCGACGCCACCCGCCACTGGCTGGCCACGGTGGGCTTCGTCGGCGCCCCCGACAGCCACGCGCTGGTGCCCGCCGCCGATGGCCGCCTGGGCCAGGTCTTTGCCGGCGTCGCCCACGCCGCCCATCCGTTCGCGCTGGCGGCGCTGCCGCTGGCCCTGCCCGAGGGCGAGTACCGCCTGGACGACGCCGGCCTGGCGCTGCTGCCCGAAAGCGCGGCCATGTCCTGGGAGCTGGGCGGCTACCGCTTCGATCTCTACAAGCCCGCCAAACGAGCACCGGCCACGCTGTGGCTGAAGACCGGCACCGATGCCGAACGCGGCCTGGCACTGGCCGCCGCCATCGCCGCGACGCGCGACCTGGTCAACACGCCGGCCGAGCACATGGGCCCGGCCGAGCTGGCCGCCGCCGCCAAGGCGCTGGCCAAGCAGTACGACGCCGACTACGACGAGATCGTCGGTGACGCGCTGCTGAAGAAGAACTTCCCCAGCATCCACGCAGTCGGCCGCGCGAGCACGCGCTCACCTCGGTTGATCGAGCTGAACTGGGGCAACCCCAAGCACCCCAAGCTGGCACTGGTCGGCAAGGGCGTCTGCTTCGACACCGGCGGCCTGAACATCAAGCCCGGCGAAGGCATGCGCCAGATGAAGAAGGACATGGGCGGCGCCGCCAACGCGCTGGGCCTGGCCACGCTGATCATGGCGCTGAAGCTGCCGGTGCGGCTGCAGCTGCTGATTCCGGCGGTCGAGAACTCGATCTCGGGCAACGCCTACCGGCCCGGCGACATCATCAAGACCCGCAAGGGCCTGCACATCGAGATCGGCAACACCGACGCCGAGGGCCGCGTCATCCTGTGCGACGCGCTGGCCTATGCCGCCGAGGGCGAGCCCGACCTGGTCATCGACCTGGCCACGCTGACCGGCGCCGCGCGCGTGGCGCTGGGTGCGCAGCTGCCGGCGCTGTTCGCCAAGCACATGGACACGGCGCGCGACCTCGTCGACCTGGGCCTGAAGCTGGACGACCCGCTGTGGCACATGCCGCTGTGGGCGCCGTACCACGCGGGCATCGAAAGCAGCATCGGCGACATCGTCAACACGGGCAAGAGCGCGCTGGCCGGCGCCATCAACGCGGCGCTGTTCCTGGAGGACTTCCTGCCGCCGACGCAGGACTGGCTGCACGTGGACCTGTTCGCCTGGAACGACGCGCCGCGGCCGGGGCGCCCGGTGGGCGGCGAGGCGCAGACCATCCGCACGCTGCTCAGCTACCTGGAGCAGCGCTACGCGGCGGCCTGATCACTCGGCCTGGTCCTTGGCCGGCGGCTGATCGGCAGCCGGCTCGGCCTTGGCGGCCTGGGTGGCGGCCTGGAGGGCTTGAGCCATCTGCGACTGGACGACCGGCTGCGCGACCTGCTGAGGCGCGGGCTTGCGGCCCGGCTGCGGCGGGCGGGCGGCCTCGCCACGCGCAGGGCGCTCGCCGCGCGGCTGGTCGCGCCGGCCTCCTTCCGAACGCGGCTCGGGACGGCGCGGGCCGCCACGGCCCTCCGGCCGGCCGCCACCGGGGCGGCGGTCGTCGCGGCGGGGTTCGCGCGGCGCTGCACGCGACGTTTCAGGCGGCGCCTCGGCGCGCTCCTTGCGAGCGATCTCCAGCAGGCCCGGCAGCTCCTCGGGCGTCAGCCCCTTCAGCACGCAGAAGTTGGCCTCGGTCAGCGTGGTGCGCTCGAAGTCCCACAGCAATTGACCGCGGTTGCGGCGCTGCCGCGCCTCCAGCTGCTGCCGCTCCTGCTCGGCGTTCTCACGCTCCTGGCGCGCGCCCTTGCGACGGGTCAGCTCATCCTTGGCGGCGGTCAGGTGCTCCTCGCTGATCTCGCCAGCCGGCTGGCCGTCGAGGTCGAAACGGGTCTTGGCCTGCGTCAGCGCGATCAGGTAGCCCGTGCTGCCGGTGTGGCGGCGCAGGAAGGCACTGAGCTGCGCCTTGCTGAACTTGCTGGGCGCACGCTCCTGGATGTCGGCCTGGATGCGCAGCTTGACCGGCTTGGGCTTGCCGGTGAACAGCGCCGGGAACAAGGCCTTCAGCTCGGCGGTCGCGTCGACCACCGGCGCGACGGTGGCCGCGGAGGCGGTCTCGGCCTGAGCCGCCGGCACGGCCACTTCGGGGAGCGCGGCCTGAGGGGCAGGCACGGCGGCGGCCGGTTCGTCGGACGGGGTCACGGGATCGGGAAGATCGGAATTCATCGCAAGGCCGTCGAAGCGGCAGCAAACAGGCAAGGGCCGGGATTGTCGGCCATCACGCCGCCCCGCACGACATCCCCTTGTCCGGCCCCGGCTACAACCCGCCGAAGACCTTCTTCAGGATGGCGCTGCCGGTGCCCACCGGGTCGCGGCGGATCTTCTTCTCCTCCTCGCCGATGATGCGGTAGAGCCCGTCCAGCGCCTTGCCCGTCACGTACTGCTGGATGTTGGCGTCGTCGCCGCGCACCAGACCGAAGCCGGCGGCCTTCTTGGCGACGGCGTTGTACTTGTCGGCCAGCGCCACCTTCTCGGTGGCCTGGGTGACGATGGGCAGGAACTGCGCGTACAGCGGGTCGCGGGTCTTGTCGGCGAAGAAGCTCGTCACCGAGTCGTCACCGCCGCGCAGGATCTTCAGCCCGTCCTCCACGCTCATGTCCCTGACCGCCTTCACCAGCAGCGGCCTGGCCACCGGCACGGCCGCCTCGGCGGCGCGGTTCATCGCGGTGACCAGTTCGTCCAGCCGCTTGCCCTGGCCGGTGCTGCGCAGCAGCCTGGCGGCATCCTTCAGGGAGCCCGGCAGCTCGATCTTCACCAGCGGGTTGCCCAGGAAGCCGTCACGCCGGCCCAGCAGCGCCACGGCCGCATTGGCGCCGCGCTCCAGTGCCGCGCGGATGCCGGCGTTGGCGTCGCCCTCGGACAGGTTCAACGCCCAGGCCGGACGCAGGGTCAGCAGGGCAGGCGTACAGGCGATCAGCAGTCGGCGTTGCATGGCGGCGCTCCTCGGCGGTGGGGCGCCCATCTTCCCACCGCAGGCACGTCAGGCGGCGGCGTGCTGCAGACCGCGCTTGTGCTCGTACATGCGCCGGTCGGCCAGATCGATGAGCTGGCTGAAGTCGGTGCCGTCCTCGGGGAAGCGCGCGGCACCCATGCTGGCGCCGAAGCACAGCGTGCGGCCCTCGAACTGGAAGCTGCCGTTGATCTGCTGGCCCAGGCGCTTCATGGTCGCCTCCAGGCCGCCGTCGGCCGCCAGCGGCCGCAGCAGCACGCCGAACTCGTCGCCGCCCAGCCGTGCCGCCGTGTCGGACTGACGCACGCCGGCGCTCAACCGGCGCGAGAACTCCAGCAGCGCCGCGTCGCCCGCACGGTGGCCGAAATGGTCGTTGATGGGCTTGAGCCCGTTCATGTCCAGCACCATGACGGCCAGCGGCTGGCGGTCGCGGGTGGCCTGGGACAGCGAGGCGCGCAGCCGGTCCAGGAACAGCGCGCGGTTGGGCAGGTCGGTCAGGCCGTCGTGCGTGGCCTGGTGGAACAGCTCGTTGGGCGCGTAGCGTGCGGCGAAATACATGGCCGCGCCGACCAGCCCCGACAGCAACTCCAGCACCGCCTGGTCGCTGCCGTCGAACTGCGCCGCCCGGCGCGACATGGCCTTCAGCACGCCCACCGTCTCGCCCTGGTGGCGCAGCGGCACCAGCAGGATGGAACGTATGCCCAGCTTGAGGCAGGCGGCCCGGTCGGCACGCGGGTCGGTCAGCGCGTCGTCGCACAGCAGCGCCCGGCCTTCGGTCATGCACAGGCCGGACAGGCTGCTGTCGCGCCGCAACCGCAGGCCGAGGCTGCCCTGGGCCATGCCGGAGGCAGCGCGGTAGACCATCTCGCTGCCCTCGGCCAGCTCCACGGCGGCGCCGTCGGCGCCCACCAGACCCAAGGTGCGCTGCACCACGAGGCCCATCAGACCGCCAAGGTCCAGGCCCAGACGGGCGACCTCGGTCTGGATGGCGATCACCTCCAGCAGCTTCTCGTTGCTCGGCACCAATCTCTCCTCGCCGCCACCCTTGGCCGGACGCGGCTCCCGCGGCGCAAGGCGCTCTTGGCGGGATCATTCCCTGTCGGAGGCAGGATTTTTACATCTTGAAACTGTGACTGTCGATGGGATTGACCCGTCAACAAGGCCTATTCCAGGCGTCCGAGGCGTTCCGTCAGCAACGCGAAGAAGCCGTCCGAATCGACATGGCGCAGCACCTGGGCATTGGCGGCCAGGCCGGTGACGCCCCACCAGTCGATGACGGTCATGCCGCGCGTCAGCTCGCTCTGCGTCTCGATGCGCACGTTGCAGTCGCGGCCGCTGAACAGCCCGGGCTGCAACAGCCAGGCGATGACGCAGGGGTCGTGCAGCGGGCCGCCGTCCTGGCCGTATTTCTCTTCGTCGTAGCGCTCGAAAAACTCCATCCAGGCCGCAACGACGGCGCCGGCGCGGTTGCCCAGGCGCCGGATGGCCTCGATGCGCGCGGCCGTCGTCAGCGCCTGGTGCGTGACGTCCAGCGGCGCCATCGTGATGGGCACGCCGCTGGCGAAGACTTCCAGGGCCGCCTGCGGGTCCACGTAGATGTTGAACTCGGCGGCCGGCGTCACGTTGCCGCCCTCGAAGAAGCCGCCGCCCATCAGCACGATGCGCCGGATGCGCGGCGCGATGTCCGGCGCCCGGCGCAGCGCCAGCGCGATGTTGGTCAGCGGGCCCAGCGGGCACAGCGTGACGGTGCCCGGCTCGCGTTCGCGCAGCGTCTGGATGATGAAGTCCACGGCGTGGCGCGGGTCCAGTGCCAGCCTGGGCTCGGGCAGGTCGACACCGTTCAGGCCGGTGTCGCCGTGCACGTGTTCGGCGGTGACCAGCGGCACGTCCAGCGGTCGGTCGGCGCCAGCGCAGACCGGCACGTCCGTGCGGCCCGCCAGCTCCATGACCTTGCGCGCATTCAGCGTCGTCAGCGCCAGCGGCACGTTGCCGGCCACGGTAGTGACGCCCAGCAGCTCCAGCTCGGGCGAGGCGGCGGCCAGCAGCAGCGCGATGGCGTCGTCCTGGCCAGGATCGGTGTCGATGATGATGGACATGCGGGTCATGCGGCGGGCGGGGTCAGGTCGAGGTCGATGGCGCCGAACAGGCTGGCTGGGCCGTCAGCGGACTTGAGGTCCAGGTGCAGGCTGTCACCGGGCGCCAGCGTCAGGTCCAGCGCACCCAGCGCCACACCGGCCAACTGGCCGGTGCGCAGCGCGCGCAGCCGGGCCAGGCGCACCAGCGCGTCGGCCGGCGCGGTGGCCACGTCGCGCGGCGCCAGCTTGCTGCCGTTGTGCAGCACCACCAGCTTCGCTTGCAGGCGGCCGGCGGACCAGGCGTCGCCCAGTTCGTCGGGCGTGACGGCCAGCGGCGCGGCATGCGTGGCGACCAGCTCGCCGTCCACGCGCCAGTCCACGGCCAGGCCCAGCAGGCGCAGCGCGTCCAGCGCGGCGGCGGCGTCGCTGGCGGCATGCAGGTCACCGGCGATGGCCATCAGCGCCGGCTCGCAGCGGGCCACGGCGCGCAGCGGCATGCCGGCGCCCAGCAACTGGCCGGCCTCGCGGCGCACGCCGCCGTCTTCATCGACGACGGACCAGCCATGCGGACGCGGCAGCGGCGCCAGGCACTTGGCCGGCTCGAACGGGAAGGCGTGGCGCAGCTTGCCGTGGTTGAGCTGCACGGACAGGTCCTGCAGCTGCGGCGCGATGAAGCCCCAGTCGTCGAGGACTTGCTGCAGGCGGGTCGCGATGCCGCTGGCGTAGTGGGCCTGGGTCTGGTCACGCGAGACGACGACGAGGTGGCCGTCGCGCGAGCCGTCGGCGTAGCTGGCAAGTTTCATGGGTAGACGGGCGGGGAGATGGCAGCATTGTGCGATGCGCGCCCTGCCCGTCCCACCCCGCGCCGCCCTGCTCGTGCTGGCGGCCAGCCTGCTCGGCCATGCCGCGCTGCTGGGCGGGGTGCGTGCGCCGCCGCCGACGACGCCGCCGGCCGCACGCGCCGTCAGCGTGGCACTGCTGCCGCCCGTGGCGGTGCCCAACGCGCCGCCCGAGCCGACACCGCCAGCCATGCCGCAGCCCGCGGCCCGCGCCGCGAGGGCCGCCCAGCCACCGGCGCCGCCCGCCACCAACGTCGACATCCCGGTCACGGCCGCCCCACTGCGCCTGGCCGGCCCGGCGGCGTGGACCTACCGGCTGCGCCAGAGCGGCCAGGACGGCGAGGCGCTGCTGGAGTGGCAGCCGCAGCCCGACGGCCGCTACAGCCTGCGCCTGACCAAGCGCATCGGCGAGCGCGCGCTGCCGGCGCAGCACAGCGTGGGCCTGCTGAACGGCGGCGGCCTGGCGCCGGAGCGCTATGCGACGCAGCTGGGCGGCCGCGACCGCCAGGCCGTCAACTTCGATGCCGAGGACCGGCGCGTCAGCTTCTCGGCCAGCCCGGCGCGGCTGGAGCTGCCCGACGGCATCCCGGGCGCGCAGGACCGGCTGTCCTGGTGGCTGCAGCTGGCCGCACTGGTGCAGGCCTCCAATCCTCAATCCTTGGCGCCGGGCGGGCGCTGGCGCCTGTGGGTGGCGGGCCTGCGCGGCGAGCTGCGCGAATGGGTGTTCGAACAGGTCGAACCCCAGCCCGGCGACGGCGCCACGCTGCGGCTGCGCCGCCAGACGCTGGGGCCGCACGACCCGGGCGTAGAGATCTGGCTGGACCCGGCGCGCGGCTACTGGCCCGTGCGGCTGCGCCAGGGCGACCCTGAAACGCGCGGTTTCGAGATCACGCTGGCCGACGTGAACTCCTGACGCTTCCTACACCTTGTCGGCATGCGGGATGACCCGATCAGAACCTCGTTCTGCCAGTATCTGCACCGAGCGGGGCTTGAAACTTGCAAGCCCCACCCGCAGTTGAAGCCCTGAGGAGAACTCCATGCACATGCTCTACAACTCCGACAGCTTCATCGTCGTCCAGTTCGAAGTGCCGACGGCCGAGTCCCTGGCCGAAGCGTCGGGGCCGCAGCTGAACCGCGGCGGTTTCGAGATCGTCGACAAGTTCGCCCGCAAGGAAATCTTCATCGAGGGCGCGCTGGCGGAATCGTTCCAGCAGGGCGTGCAGGCGCTCATCGACGACGGCGAGCCGTCCGAGGACGACATCGACGCCTTCATCGAGCGCTATGCCGTGATGGGCCAGCAACCGGTCGTGATGCACTGAACACTCTGGGGGCCGGTGTTGCATTGATTCGACACGCGGCCTGATACAAGATGGGTCAGCGCCGACCGCTGCAGGTCGGCCAAGGAGCCCATCCATGGTGAAGCGAGCCGCCGCCGCACAGACATCCCGTGCCCCCGGGCCCGTGCTGCCTTCGCCCGGCCTGGACAGCGCCCCGGTGCTGGACCGCATGTGCTCGCAGTTCGTGCTGACGCTGACCGTCAAGCACGCCGGCCGCTTCAACCTGCGGCGAGATTTCAACGGCCTGCTGTCCTTCACCGGCCGCCATCTCGTGTGGCCCGTGCGCGTGCTGCAGCGGCTGCGCGGCTATCTGGGCCAGCGCTGCGCCGGCAACGAGCTGTGGCGCGGCCACGAGGCGCTCTCCGACACAGCCTTCCTGGCCCGCTTCGGCCAGTGGAGCGGCCCGTTCTCGGAGGCGACGCTGTTCTTCTACCTGGACGAGTACGTCAAGGACGCGCCCAAGGACATGATGGCCTTGCTGGCCACCACCTGCGAACACCTGGACCGGCAGCTGAGGCGCGAGTCCACGCTGGTCGAGAAGAACATCGACGCGCTGGGCCAGCTGCTGCAGCTGAACCCGGCCGAGCGCGCCATCCTGCTGTACGGCACGCTGGCCCGCTACCAGCGCGAGCTGCGCGGCGCGCTCGTCGAGTTCAAGGTCAACACGGCGCAGGAGGCGTTCGCGGCGATTGCCGCGGTGGCCGGCGTCGACGAACGCGAGGTCGCCGAGGCGCTGCGCGCCGGCTCGCGGCTGGAACGCATCGGCATGGTGGAGAACCTGATCTCCGAGCACAACATCACCGACCTGGCCGACCTGATGAAGGTCAGCGACCAGTTGCCGCCGGTGCTGATGCGCGAGTACCCCGGCCCGCACGACCTGATGGCCGTGTTCACGCGGCCCGCCTCGCCCAGCACGCTGGCCCCCAACGACTTCCAGTTCGTCGCCGAGGACCTGGGCCTGCTGCAAGGCCTGCTGCGCCAGGCCGTGGCCTCGCATGCCACCGGCGTCAACGTGCTGCTGTACGGCCCACCCGGCACCGGCAAGACCGAACTGGCCAAGGTGGCCGCCGCCGCCGCCGGACTGGACCTGTACGAGGTGGAGTACGCCGACCGCGACGGCAACTCGCTGTCGGGCCGCGACCGCTACCGCTCGCTGCAGATCAGCCAGGTGTTCCTGAAGGCCAGCGCCAACGTGGCGCTGCTGTTCGACGAGGTGGAGGACGTGTTCCCGCCGCTGTCCAGCGACACCGCGTCGCTGCTGAACCGGCTGGACGCCAGCGGCGAGGGCAGCATCGGAAACTCGGTCAGCGGCAAGGCCTGGGTCAACCAGATCCTGGAGACCAACCCGGTGCCGGTGATCTGGGTCACCAACCGCATCGAGCAGATCGACCCGGCCTTCCGGCGCCGCTTCCAGTACCACCTGGAGCTGAAGTCGCCGCCGCCCGGCGCGCGCCGCGGCCTGGTGGCGAAGGCGCTGGGCGAGGTGACGGTCAGCGAGGATTTCGTCGCCAAGCTGGCCGACCGGCCGGGCCTGACGCCGGCGCAGATCCGCACCGCCGTGCGCTTCGCGCAGCTGGCCGGTTCGGCCAGTGATGCCGAGAAGCTCATCGAGCGCCAACTGGCCAACGCCGACAAGGCGCTCGGGCGCGACGACGCCGCCAGCATCGCCCGTCCTTGCGTGACACGCTACGCGCTGGACCTGCTGAACTGCGAGAGCCGCTTCGAGATCCCGCGCATCGTCGAGGCGCTGCGCAGACGGGGCCGCGGCCAGCTGTGCTTCTACGGCCCGCCCGGCAGCGGCAAGACCGCACTGGCCGAGCACATCGCCCAGGCACTCGGTCGGCCGCTGATGGTCAAGCGCGCCAGCGACATCGCCAGCAAGTTCGTCGGCGAGACCGAGCAGAACATGGCGCGCATGTTCGAGATGGCGCACACCGAGGGTGCCGTGCTGCTGCTGGACGAGGCCGACAGCTTTTTGCGCAGCCGCAAGCATGCGGAGCGCAATTACGAGGTGTCGGAAGTGAACGAGATGCTGGCCGGCATGGAGCGCTTCAACGGCCTGTTCATCTGCACGACCAACCTGTTCGACGACCTGGACGAAGCCGCGCTGCGGCGCTTCGCGTTCAAGATCCGCTTCAAGGCGCTGAAGCCGGAGCAGCGGCTGGCGATGTTCGAGCGCGAGGCCGGGGCGGCACCCGATGGCGAACAGCGCTCAAGGCTGAATGCGCTGGACTGTCTGACGCATGGAGACTTTGCCGCCGTGCGTCAGCAGGTCGAGATCCTCGGCGAGGCGTTCACGCCGGACGAGTTTTTGGCGCAGCTGGAGGCGGAGCACCGGGCGAAGCCGGAAGTCCGCGAGCGCCGCGGCATCGGCTTCAGATCGGCTTGAAGTAGTAGCTCGTCGAGCACGGCGGCCCGTCCGGCATCAACGCGTAGTTCGGGATGTCTCCCGCGCGCTGCCAGCCCAGCCGCTCGTAGAGCCGTGATGCATCGCTGCCGGTGACGGTGTCCAGCACCAGCGTCGTCCTGCCCAGTCCGCGCGCCTTCGCCTCCAGCGCCTTCAGCAACCGCTCGGCCACACCCTGGCGGCGCGCGCGGCGGTGGACCAGCATCTTGCTGACGTCGGCCCGGTGCGGCTGGTTGTCGGGCATGTCGATGACGAGGGACAGCGTGCCGCAGACGCGGCCTGCGTCGTCCAGCGCGACGAACAGGTGGCGCTCGCCCGCCGCGACGCCCTCGGCCACGCGGCGCCAGAACGCCTCGCAGCGCCCCGGCGCCAGCGGCAGCATGAAGCCCACCGACGCGCCACCTTCCACGCAGTCGTGCAACACGTCGGCCAGTTCACCGACGCGGGCCAGTGCCTCGGCACCGTCGAGTTCGCGGATGTTCATGGGCGCGCTCCGGTCAGTGCCACGAGGTAGCGGGCCGGCCTGGTGCCGGGGTTGTGGAAGCGGATGGGCGCGTCCAGCCGCAGGGCGAGGCAGTCGCCGGCGCTGAGCTGCCAGGCATCGTCGCCATGGGCGATCTCCATGCTGCCGTCGATCATCCAGACGAGTTGATGGATGTCGACGTCGCGCTCCGATGTCTCGAAGGCCACTCGCTGACCCGGTGGAAAGATGACGTCCACCAGTTGCAGCGGCGACACGCCCGGTGGCGACACATTGCGGCGCACATAGCCCGAGGCCGGGTCGCGCCAGACGGGCTGGTCGGCGACCCGCACCAGCGGCGACGGCGCGGCGGGCGCAGTGCCTGCCTCGAACATCGACGCGACGCTGACGCCTAAAGCGCTCGACAGCTTGTCCAGCACCACCGCCGTGGGGCTGCTCTGGCCGCGCTCGATCAGCGATATGTTGGAGCGGCTGACGCCGCTCTTGTGCGCCAGCGCGTCCAGCGACAGGCCGGCGGCGGCGCGCAGCTCGTGCAATCGGCGGCCGATTCGTTGGGTGATGTCCATTCCTCCAGCATACTGGAAACTCAAATCCATCAAAATGGAATTGCGCGCTCCACCGCGGCGCGCCAGGCCGGGTCGGGCCAGCGCCGGCCCAGCCGCCAGGCGGCATGCGCGAGCTTGATGACATGGGCATCGTCCTGCTCGCAGGCGGCCGAGATCAACGCAGGCCAGGGGCGGCAGGGCTGGCTGTGCAGCGTCATTGACGGCGCCGCACCACTGGCCAGCAGGCCCGCCGCGGCGGCGGCGCTGAAACCGCGCGCCAGCTCGGGCGTAGGCCACCAGGGTTGCAGCACGCTCATCGCATGGCTGGCCGTCAGCAGGTGCAGCACGGTGAAGTTGCCAGTGGCGGCATAGGTGCGGGCCGCCAGCAGCGCCAGGTCCCGCAGCGTGTCCGATCCGTGGCGCAGCCCGCCGGCCACGGCGGCAAAGCCCGGCGACGCGGCCCAGGCCTGCATGCGGCCCGCGATGAGGCCACCGGGCAGCCCGGCCGGGCGCGGCAGCGACTGAAGGGCCAACAGCCAGTCAGCCATCTCCAGCGGCGCGCCATCCATCGTGGGCAGCGGCATGAAGTGGGCAGCCCAATGCGCAAGGCCGGCCGCCAACTCGCCCTCGTGCCCCGCCAGCACGGCGTGGCCCGTTCGGATCAATCCGTGGAAGGCGATGGCGCCTGCGCCGGGCAACAGCAGCGGCAAGGCCTCGCGCAGCGCTTCGCTGGAACCCAGCTCGGCGATGCGGCCGGCGAAGTGCGCGCGCCAGGCCCCATCGCCGCCGGGGCGGCCGAGATCCCGCGCAGGGTCGACACGGCCGGACTGAGCGCAACCGCGCGGTTCGAGCCAGGTCTCGTAGCGCTCCGTCCAGGCCTGCAGCCGCGGCGCCGACGCGCCCAGCTGCAGCAGCGCCTGCTGGACCATGGGCAGGTGGTTGCTCATCTGGCCGCGGTAGGTCGCGGACAGCGCCTGGCCGGCGTCCAGCAGGTGGTGCAACTGGGCCAGCGTGGCAGGTGCGGGCGTGGCGGTTTTCGTCGGCATGGGCGGGTTCGTCTGTGGGAACATGGCACGCATGCTCGAAGTTGAAGTGAACTTGAAGTCAAGCCCCGCGTCGCTGTCGATCGGTCAGTTGGCCCAGCGCTCGGGCATCGCGACGAGTGCCTTGCGGTTCTACGAAGCCGAGGGTTTGCTGGCCGGCACGCGCAGCGCCGGTGGCCACCGGCAGTACCCGCGCCACGCGCTGCGGCGCGTGGCCTTCATCCGCGCGGCGCAGACGGTGGGGCTGAGCTTGCCTCAGATCAAGGCGACGCTGGCCACACTGCCCGACAGTCGAACCCCGACCAAGGCCGATTGGGCCCGGCTTTCCGCCAGCTGGGCGCCCTTGCTGGACGCCCGCATCGCTGCGCTGCAGGCGCTGCGGGAGAAGCTGACCGGCTGCATCGGCTGCGGTTGCCTGTCGCTGAAGGCCTGCGCGCTCTACAACCCCGAGGACAAGGTCTCCGACCAAGGCGCGGGTGCCAGGCTTCTGCGCATCGAAACCGAACGTTGACCCTGAGGGCCTGTTCGCCCTGCGGCAAGAGGTCGCTTGCCGCAGGGCGAACAAGCCCTTCGACGACCAGATATCACTTCCGGGCGAAAATCCCCGGGTTAACCCGTCAAAGAACACCGCCCATGAGTGCCTTCCACGAAGAGACCGTCCTGACCGTCCACCACTGGACCGACCGCCTGTTCAGCTTCACGACCACGCGCGACCAGGCCCTGCGTTTTTCCAACGGCCACTTCACGATGATCGGCCTGAAGGGCGAGAACGGGAAACCGCTGCTGCGCGCCTACAGCATCGTCAGCGCCAACTACGAGGAGAACCTGGAGTTCCTCAGCATCAAGGTGCCGGACGGCCCGCTGACCTCCAAGCTGCAGCACATCAAGCCGGGCGACAAGATCATCGTCGGCCGCAAGCCCACCGGCACGCTGCTGATCGACTACCTGCTGCCGGGCAGGACGCTGTACCTGCTGGGCAGCGGCACCGGGCTGGCGCCGTTCATCAGCATCGTGCGCGACCCGGAGACCTATGAGCGCTTCGAGAAGGTCGTCATCGTGCACGGCGTGCGCGAGGTGGCCGAGCTGGCCTACCACGACCACCTCACCGTGGACCTGCCCAAGCACGAGTTCCTGGGCGAGTACGCCAGCGAGCAGCTGCTGTACTACCCGACGGTGACGCGCGAGCCCTACAAGAACATGGGACGCATCACCGACCTGATCCAGACCGGCAAGCTGCAGGCCGACCTGGGCCTGCCGCCGCTGAACCCCGAGACCGACCGCATCATGCTGTGCGGCAGCCCCGCGCTGCTGAAGGACATGCAGGAGATGTTGGAGATCCGCGGCTTCAAGGAAGGCAGCACGACGACGCCGGGCGACTACGTCATCGAGCGCGCGTTCGTCGAGAAGTAAGGGGCGGCCCGCGGCGGAGGCTGCGGGGCGATGGCCGCAGGCGCCTGCCTGGCGCCGGAGGCCGACGACCTGCTGGACCGCCTCGACTACAGCGGCGCCTACATGCAGACCTGGGTCAAGCAGGGGGGCGACCGCGACCGGCCCGGTTCATTCGCCGTACTTCCTGAGAATCCCCTGCAAGGCGCCCGAGGCCTTCAGCGCCTCCAGCGCCGCCTGCCAGCGCGCGATCTCGGCGTCGGGGATGTCCTTGCTGCAGGCGATGAACAAGGGCAGCGACAGGATCTTCACGGGCGTCTGGACCAGTGCATCCGGTGGGAATCCCAGCTGCCGCAAGGCATGGGACACGCCCAGTGGGGAATCGCTGATGGCCAGATCGCAGCGGCCGAACAGCAGCTTCCGGTAGACGACCTTGCCCTCGAAGGCGCTGGCGTCGAGGTTGGTGAAGCCGGCCTCCCTCAGCCGGGTGACCGCCAGGCCCGCCTGGCGCGCACAGATCAAGGGCACCTTCTTGGCGTCTTCGAGACTGGCGATCGCCAGCGGACTGCCCTTGCGCTTGTAGAAGTAGATCGAGCTGTCACCCAGCGGGCCTATCCACTTGTAGCGGGCCTCCCGCTCGGGCGTCCTCAGCATGGTGATCAACATGGTCCTGGGCTGGTGGTCCAACGCCACGGTCGCACGCATGCTGGGCAGCAGCCGGATGTCGATCGGCACCTGCAGCGCCCGGGCCAGCGCCTGGACGACCTCCACCGACACGCCCTTCACGCTGCCGTTCTCGGCATAGTTGTAAGGCGCCCATTCCTCCGTGACGATGTTCAGCCTTGCGTCCGCCGCGCGGCACGGGCCGGCAGCCAGGCCCGCCAGCGCCAGGACGGTCATGCAAGCCACCTTGGCGGCGCGATGCGCCGCGGCCCGCCTGCTCACGCGGACGCCCCTGCCGCATGGCATGACGACGCTCGGCAGTTTCGGTTCCATGGGCAGGACGGGTGAGCCTGGGTGAACCGCATGATCACCCAAAAGCCCGGCCACGGCTCGGCCCGCATGGAGCAGCCGGCGGGCCCTACATGCCCTTGAACAGGTGCGTGTAGCTGCGGCTGACTTCCAGCTTCTCGGTCAGCCCCTTCACGCCCACCAGCTGGCGGCCGCGGAAGTCGCGGGTGATGCCGTCGATGGCGCGCGCATTCACCAGCGTGGAACGGTGGATCTGCCAGAAGACCTGCGGGTCCAGCTCGTCCACCAGCTCCTTGATGGGCTTGCGGATCAGCGCCTCGACCTTGGCCGTCTGCACGCGCGTGTACTTCTCGTCGCTGATGAAGAACAGCACGTCCTCGACCGGGATCATCTGGATGGCTTGGCCCACCGTGGCCTGGATCCATTGCAGGTAGGTCGGCTTGGCCGCCGGATTCATGCCCGCCGACAGCTGGTGCAGCAGCTGCTGCAGCGGCACGGGCGCGCTGTCGCTGAAGTCGGCGGACGGCGCCTCGCGCTGGGCCAGGCGCTTCTTGATGCGCGCGACGGTCAGCTGCAGGCGGTCGCGCTCGGCGGGCTTCAGCACGTAGTCCGCCACGCCCTGCTCGAAGGCCTCGACCGCGTACTGGTCGTAGGCGGTGATGAAGACGATCTCGGGCACCAGCCAGTCGTCGTCGTCCGGCAACTGGGCGATCTGGCGCGCGGCCTCCACGCCGGTCAGGCCGGGCATGCGGATGTCCAGGAAGACCAGGTCGGGCCGGTGCTCCTTGACCAGCTCGACGGCCTCCAGGCCGTTCTTGCCCTCGGCCACGATGTCCAGCTCGGGCCAGACCTCGGTCAGGCGGGCGCGCAATTGCTCGCGCATCAGTCGTTCGTCGTCGGCCAGAACGGCGCGGATGGGTGCTGCTGTGTTCATGGCCGCGGATGCTAGTTCAGACGGAGGTCGATTTGGCGGCGTTGGCGCGGCTGCGGTTGCGCAGCACGACGAACAGCAGCAGGCCCAGCAGGATCAGCGGCGAGCCCAGCACGGCGCCCACGCCCAGCAGGCTGGCGACCACCAGCGTGATGACGCCGCCCACGATGAGCAGCGGCAGCGCCACGCCCAGCAGCACCACCAGCGGCACCACCACCAGGCACACCAGGCCGGCCACGAACAGGCCGATGGTGGCGCCCACCCAGTCACCGAAGCCGCCGAGGAACATCTCCTCGTCGTTCAGCACGATGTGCATGTCGGAGTCATGGTGGGTCAGCAGCGCGACGCCGCCCAGCATGGCCAGCAACAGCATCAATGCGGTGATGGCGATCACGATCTTGAACAAGGTCTTCATGCGGAGGCTCCTTCCTCGTTGCGGCTGCGATAGGGCACGGTGATGGTCACCACGGTGCCGCTGGGTTGGTTCTCGGTGACGGTGACGCTGGCCTTGCTGCCGTGCAGCAGCTGCAGGCGCTCGCGGATGTTGGCCAGGCCCACGCCGGTGCCGCTGGTCGCGGCGCGGCCGAAGCCCAGGCCGGTGTCGGCCACGGTGACGGCCAGCTTGCCGTGCAGGATCTCCGCCTTGACCTTGAGCATGCCGCCCTCGGCCTTGGGCTCCAGGCCATGCTTGATGGCGTTCTCGACCAGGCCCTGGATCATCATGGGCGGGAACTCGGCCGACAGCAGGCCCTCGGGTACGTCGATCTCGGTCTGCAGACGCTCTTCCATGCGCATCTTCAGGATCTCGAGGTAGGGGCGGATGACGGCCAGCTCGCGGCCCAGGTCGCGCACGGCGCCGTTGGCGTTGGCCTCGCGCATCGTCGGCATGGACGCCCGCAGCAGCGCGATCAGGTTCTTCTGCATCTGGCTGGCGCGCGGCGGGTCGACCTCGATGAGGTGGTCGATGCTGGCCAGCGTGTTGAACAGGAAGTGCGGCTCGACCTGGGCCTGCATGGCGGCCATGCGGGCCTCGACGACCTGGCGCTTCAGCGCCTCGCTCTCGGCGTTCTCCGCGGCCTGGGCGGCCTTGACCTCGGCCTGGATGCGGCCCTTGTACATGGCCTTGATGACGGCGGACGCCAGGATCCACAGGATGGCCAGGTCGACCAGCGAGTCGCCCATGCGCACGGTGGTGATGCGGCGGCGCGGCGGGCTGTCGAGCGCCTCGCGGGCCACCGCCACGGCGGCCTCCTGCAGCGCCTGCTGGGCCTCGGTGGCGGCCTGCTGGGCCTCACGCACCTCCTCGGCCTGATGCTTGAGCTCCTGCAGCTTTTCCTTCGCCTGCTCCAGCGCGGCCTGGATGTCGTCCGGCTTGGCGCTCTTGGGGAAGTCGATGACGATCTCGTGCGGCTCGCTGACGGGCTCGCCGTCGCTGTCGACCGCGCTGGCGGCACTGGCGCCGGAGGCCGGCCGCACCGGCACGATGCGCACGCCGCGCTCGTCGACCTTCAGTTCGTAGGGCACCTTGCTGGCGGCCTTGCGGGCCTTGTCGACGGCCTTCTTCGCATCCGCCTCCAGCTTGGCCTGGCGGCGCGACAGCGAGCCATCGTCGTGTTCCTCGATCTGCTGGCTGATGCGCCAGGTGAAGGGCGGCAGGTCCTTCAGCACGTTGACGCCGATCAGCAGCGCGGCGGACAGCAGCACGAAGCGCTTCCAGCTGATGCCCACCAGCCAGCCGGCGTAAACATGGAAATAGCGCACCACACCGGCAGAAAAACGTTGCCAGCGCGCTATCCAGAGCTTTTGCTGGGGGCTGGGTGTGAAGGAGGGAGTCATGGCCGGACGGGCCTGTTGGCCCTACGAGAATCGGTGCGAGAGGGTCTGCGCGGGTGCAGGGCTAGGCGACGCGCTGAAGCCCGGGCTGGGTGCCCGGGCAAGGCGCGCAACGACGCCATGCGCCCGCGCAGCCCCTCTCCCGAAGGGTTGTCACTCAAAAGCCAGCGCGCGGCGTTGCAAAGCCTCGCCGGGGATGACCCCAGCTTCGACTTCGCGCCTTGCTCGCAGGCTTTTGAGTGGCAACGCATCCGATCCTCGTAGGGCCAACAGGCCCGGTTTCGTTGGGTGCACTGTAAGCAGGCGGCCGGCACGGCGTGGGGCCGGCGCGACACGCCGGCCAGCCCAGGGGACGAACTGCACCGGCGCGCGACAGGCCGTCACGGCCCTGAAACGAAAAAGCCCGCCGGATGGCGGGCTGGTTCGGCAAGCCGTCGGCTTTACTGCTTGATGGCTTCGACCTGGATCAGCAGGCGCACGCTGTCGGGGATGCCCGGCAGGCCATAGCCCATGCCCCACTGGCTGCGCTGGATGGTGGTCTCGAAGTCGCCGCCGCAGACCTCGCGCTTCAGGCGCGCGTTCTCGTAGCAGCCGAAGCTGGTGGCGGTCAGCGTGACCGGGTTGGTCTTGCCGCGCAGCGTCAGCTCGCCCGCCACGCTGGCCACCTTGTCGCCGTTGAACGTGAACTTGTCGCCAACGAACTTGGCCGTCGGGAACTCCTCGGCGGCGAAGAAGTCCTTGCTCTTCAGGTGGCCATCGAACGGGCCGATGCCGGTGGAGACGGAGGCCATGTCGATGGTCAGCTCGACCTTGCCGGTCTTGGCGGCCTTGTCCAGCGTGACGGTGCCCTCCTTCTTGTCCCAGCGGCCACGGTTGGTGCTGACGCCGTAGTGCTTGGCTTCGAAGACGACCTGGGTGTGGGTCGGGTCGATCGCGTAGGTGGCGCTCTGGGCCTGGGCAGCGCCAGCAGCGGCGAGCAGGGCGGTGAGCAGCAGGGATTTCTTCATCGGGAGGTTCTCCGGGGGGTGGGACAAGAGGTGGGGGTCAAAGGCCCGCAAAGGCCAGCTTGAACTTGACGGTCACGTCGTTGGCGACCATGGAGGTGTCGGCCCATTCGCCGTCACCGATCTTGAAATCCAGGCGCTTGATGGCCACGCTGCCGCTGGCCACGCCGGCGTTCAGCGTGATGGGCACGACCACGTCGCGGCTGGCGCCCTTGATGGTCAGCTTGCCGGCCACGTCGTACTTGGCCGGGCCGGTGGGCTTGATGCCGGTGGACACAAATGTGGCCTTGCCGTTGCGCTTGGTGTCGAACCAGGGGGCCTTGCCCACCTCCGCGTCGAAGCTGGCGTCGCCCAGGGACACGCTGCCCAGGTCCACCGTGAACGCGATCTTGCCGGCCTCGGGCTTCTTGGCGTCGAAGTCCAGCTGGGCCTCGAACTTGGTGAACTTGCCGTCGACCGGCACGCCCATCTGCTTGAAGGTGAAGCTCAGCTCGCTCTTGGCGGGCTGCAGCGTGGCAGCGTGAGCCGCGAACGCGCTGGTCGCGATCAGCAAGGCGGAGAACAAACGCTTCATTGGAAATCCTCTTTTCATGCGCGGCCGATGCCCATGCGGGCCAGCAAACCGTCGCGGTCGATGAAATGGTGTTTGAGGGCGGCGCCCACATGGGCCAGCACCAGCAGGGCCAGGCCGTAGGCGGCGAACTTGTGCAGTTCCTTCAGCGTGTCGGCCAGCGCCTTGTCCTTGGGCACGAAGTCGGGCAGTGGCAGCACGCCGAACCAGACGATGGGGAAGCCGGCTGCCGAGCTGTAGGCCCAGCCGAACAGCGGCACGGCGAAGAACAGCGCGTACAGCAGCCCATGGGTCAGATGCGCGGCCCGGGCCTGCCAGGCGGCCATGGGCAGGTCGGCCGGCGGGCGATGCGACAGACGCCACAGCAGACGCAGCGCCGACAGCGCGAGGATGGTGACGCCGGCCCACTTGTGCCAGTTGTAGAGCTTGAGCCGGGCCGGCGAGAACGGCAGGCTCGTCATGTAGAGCCCGACGCCGAAGGCGCCGACGATGGCCAACGCGAGCAACCAGTGCAGCGCGATGGCGACGGGGGTGTAGCGGATGGCAGGGCTCATCATGGGCTCCAGTGTCTTCCTCGCGAGGGGTCAGGCGTTTCACCGGCCTTGTCGCCATTGTTCAGCGATTTTGAACAGCCCGGCACGGCGCCTGGGTTTGACCCAGTTGCGCGGCAACGGCCCGCCGCCAGACAGTCGGCGCAGCGGCCAGCGCCGGCCGCAGGTTCTGTTAGAGGCGCTTTCCCAGAAAACCCAGGAGACAGCCATGACCCAGACCCCCGCCGCGCGTCGGCGTTTCATCAAGACCGCCGCCGCCGCCACCGCCGGGGCCGGCGCATTGGCGATGCCGATGATCTCCAAGGCCCAGACGATCAGCATGCGCTTCCAGTCCACCTGGCCGGCCAAGGACATCTTCCACGAGTACGCGCAAGATTTCGCCAAGAAGGTCAACGACATGGCGGGAGGCCGACTCAAGATCGAGGTGCTGCCTTCCGGCTCCGTCGTGCCGGCCTTCCAGCTGCTGGACGCCGTCAACAAGGGCACGCTGGACGGCGGCCACGGCGTGGTGGCCTACCACTACGGCAAGAACAAGGCGCTGGCGCTGTGGGGCTCGGGCCCGGCCTTCGGCATGGACCCGAACATGGTGCTGGCCTGGCACAACTACGGCGGCGGCAAGGCGCTGCTGGCCGAGGTCTACGCGGCGCTGAACATCGACGTCGTGTCCTTCCTGTACGGCCCCATGCCCACGCAACCACTGGGCTGGTTCAAGAAGCCGGTGTCCAAGCCCGAAGACCTCAAGGGCCTGAAGTTCCGCACGGTGGGCCTGGCGGTGGACGTGTTCAAGGAGCTGGGCGCTGCCGTCAACCCGCTGCCCGGCGGCGAGATCGTGCCGGCGTTGGACCGCGGACTCATCGACGCGGCCGAGTTCAACAACGCCTCCAGCGACCGCGTGCTGGGCTTCGCCGACGTGGCCAAGAACTGCATGCTGCAGAGCTTCCACCAAAGCGGCGAGCAGTTCGAGATCCTGTTCAACAAGGCCAAGTACGACGGCCTGCCGGCCGAGCTGAAAGCCGTCATCGACTACGCCGTGCAGGCGTCCAGCGCCGACATGAGCTGGAAGGCCATCGAGCGCAACAGCGCCGACTACAACGAGCTGAAGAAGGCCGGCGTGAAGTTCTACAAGACGCCCGACAGCGTGCTGCGCGCGCAGCTCGCCGCGTGGGACAAGGTCACGGCCGCCAAGGCCGCCGAAAACCCGCTGTTCAAGAAGGTGCTGGACAGCCAGCGTACCTTCGCGCAGCGCGCCGGGGGCTGGCAGAACGACTACACGGTGGACTTCAAGATGGCCTACAACCACTACTTCCGTGGGGCGAAGAAGGCCTGATCCGGCAACAAAACCAGGGGGCCTCGCGCCCCCTTTCTTCTTCTGCCTGCTGCCATGAAGAAACTGCTGCTTGCGGTGGACCGTCTGTCCACCTGGATAGGCCAGGCCTTCGCCTGGCTGATCGTGGCGCTGACCGCACTGATCAGCTGGGAGGTGTTCTCACGCTACATCCTGAACGCGCCGCACGACTGGAACCTGGATGCCCAGCTGATGGGCTACGGCACGCTGTTCATGATGGCCGGCGCCTACACGCTGGCCAAGAGTGGTCATGTGCGCGGCGACGTGCTGTACGGCTTCTTCCAGCCGCGCACGCAGGCCGCCATCGACCTGGCGCTGTACGTGCTGTTCTTCCTGCCCGGCATCGTCGCGCTGACCTGGGCCGGCTGGACCTTCTTCCAGGACGCGCTCGCCATCCGCGAGTCCACCTTCAGCGCCACACCGCTGCCCATCTATCCCTTCAAGGCGGTCATCCCGGTGGCCGGCCTGCTGCTGCTGCTTCAGGGCCTGGTGGAGATCGTGCGCTGCTTGCAATGCCTGCAGGTGGGCGAGTGGCCCAGCCGCGAACAGGACGTGGAGGAAGTGGACGTCGACAAGCTCAAGCAGATGGTCCACGCCGATGAAGCGGGAGCCGCACGATGAAGCTGCGCAAGGAACTCTGGTTCGGCTTCGTGCTGATGGCGATCATCATTGCCGGCACGGCCTTCGTGCTGCTCAGCGCCGAGCAGGTGACCCGCGGCCACCTCGGGCTGATGATGCTGGCGCTGGTCGTCGTGGCCATCATGCTGGGCTTCCCGACGGCGTTCACGCTGATGGGCATGGGCATGCTGTTCACCTGGCTGGCCTACGACTTCGACACCGGCAAGACGCTGACGCTGATGGTGCAGAGCGCCTTCAAGGTGATGGGCAACGACGTGCTCATCTCCATCCCGCTGTTCGTCTTCATGGGCTACCTCGTCGAGCGGGCCAACCTGATCGAGAAGCTGTTCAAGAGCCTGCACCTGGCCATGGCGCGCGTGCCGGGGTCGCTGGCGGTGGCCACCATCTTCACCTGCGCCGTGTTCGCCACGGCCACCGGCATCGTCGGCGCGGTCGTCACGCTGATGGGCCTGCTGGCGCTGCCGCAGATGCTCAAGGGCGGCTACGACGTGCGCATGTCGGCCGGCGCCATCACGGCCGGCGGCTGCCTGGGCATCCTGATCCCGCCCTCGGTCATGCTCATCGTCTACGGCGCGACGGCCGGCGTGTCGGTCGTGCAGCTGTATGCCGGCGCCTTCTTCCCCGGCCTGATGCTGGCCGCGCTGTACGTGCTCTACGTGGTGTTGCTGGCCAAGCTGAAGCCGGCGCTGATGCCGCCGCTGTCGGCCGAGGCCCGCTTCGTGCCGCTGCCGCCGCTGGCCGAGCGGCTCAGCGGTGGCCGCTCGCGCGCGGCGCTGCCGGCACTGCTGGGCGCACTGGGCCGCGAGCCGAGCAAAGGCCCCGTGCTGCGCCAGCTGGGCGTGGCGCTGTTGCCGGTGGCGCTGGTGCTGTTCATCGCCGGCGTGGCCTGGCTGCATGCGCACAACCCGCTGCCGGCGCAGGCACCGGCCGAGACCATGCAGGCCATAGGCAGCGAAACACCTTCGCCCAGCGAAGGCGGCCTGGCGGAGCCGCCAGCCGACACGGGCGGCCTGGCCGAGCCGCCGGCAGATGCCGATGCGCTCGCCGAACCGCCTGCCGAGGCGTCCAGCGAACCCGACACACTGGCCGCACCGCCTGCAACAGACAGCGCCGCCAGCGTTGCCGAACCCGCTTCGGCGGTCGCGCCGGCCGCGTCGGCGCCCGCGGCTCCCGACGCCGGCCGCGGCTGGATAGGCTGGGCCGTCACCGCCGCGGTGCTGGCCGGCTTCTACGCCGTGCTGAACTTCCAGCGCCTGGAGATCTTCAAGCTGCTGCTGACCAGCTTCTTCCCGCTGCTGGTCATGATCCTCGCGGTGCTGGGCTCCATCGTGTTCGGCCTGGCCACGCCCACCGAAGCGGCGGCCGTCGGCGCCTTCGGCGGTTATGTGCTGGCGGCCATCTACTCCGTCATCAACAAGCGGGCGCCGGGCCAGCGCCGGCCGGTCTTCCTGGTCTGGCTGCTGCTGTGGCTGCCCCTGCTGGGCTGCCTGGCCTGGTTCGTCGCTCACAAGGAGGGGCTGGCCGGTCCCGTCAGCCCCGTGCTGGGCGCCGTCGCGGCCGGCGGCGTGCTGCTGTGGGCGCTGATGGCCTACCGCCAGGCGCGGCTGCAGACCGAGGTCAAGGAGTCGGTGCTGCTGACCGCCAAGACCAGCGCCATGGTCTGCTGGCTGTTCGTCGGCTCGGCCATCTTTTCGGCCGCCTTCGCGCTGCTGGGCGGGCAGGAGCTGGTCGAGCAATGGGTGCTGGGCATGCAGCTCAGCAAGGTCGAGTTCCTGGTGCTGAGCCAGCTCATCATCTTCATCCTCGGCTGGCCGCTGGAGTGGACCGAGATCATCGTGATCTTCATGCCCATCTTCATCCCGCTGCTGGACCACTTCGGCGTGGACCCGCTGTTCTTCGGCCTGCTTGTCGCGCTGAACCTGCAGACCGCCTTCCTGAGCCCGCCGGTGGCGATGGCGGCGTTCTACCTGAAGGGCGTGGCCCCGCCGCACGTGACGCTGAACCAGATCTTCGCCGGCATGCTGCCCTTCATGACCATCCAGGTCATCGCCATCGTGCTGCTCTACCTGTGGCCCGAGATCGGCCTGTGGCTGCCCAAGGTGCTCTATGGTTGACGGGGGCGGCTGACCAGGAAGACGCCGCCCAGCACCAGCACCGTGCCGACGGCGATCCACGCGTTCATCGGCTCGCCCAGGATGACCACGCCCATGATCAGCGTGCTCATCGGACCCACCATGCCCACCTGCGAGGCCAGCGGCGCGCCGATGCGCGCGATGGCCAGCATCACCATCAGCACCGGCGCCACCGTGCAGGCCGTCGCGTTCAGCAGCGACAGCCACAGCACCGGCTCCGGCACGGCAAAGTCGGACAGCGGCCTCAGCAGCAGGAACTGCACGATGCACAGCGCGCAGGCCACCACGCTGGCCAGGCCCGCGAGCCGCAGCGAACCCAGCCGCTGCACCACCTTGCCACTCAGCGACAGGTAGACCGCATAGCTGACCGCGCTGGCGAACACCAGCGCCGCGCCGAGGGCCGTGTGCGCACCCTCGAAGCTCAGCTCGTGCGCGAACACCGCCACCACGCCCGCATAGCTGACGGCCATCGCCACGACCTGCCGCGGCTGCAGCCGGTGCTTGAACCACAGCACCGAGATCAGCAGCACCAGCGTCGGGTTGAGATACAGGATGAGCCGCTCCAGGCTGGCCGAGATGTAGGCCAGGCCGGCGAAGTCCAGATAGCTCGCGAGGTAATAGCCCGTGAAGCCCAGCACGCCGATGTCGCGCCAGTCCTGCCGCGTCAGGGCCGGTTTGCCGCGACCGGCCCACCAGGCCATGGCGAGGAAGAAGGGCAGGGCCAGCAGCATGCGCCACATCAGCAGCGTCACCGCGTCCACGCCGTGGCGGTAGGCCAGCTTGACGATGATGGCCTTGCCGGAGAAGCCGATGGCCCCCAGCAGCGCCAGCAGCAGGCCCGTCCAGCGGCGGTCGGACGTGGTGGGGCGGGAGGAGGCGGCTGGCGTCATGGCGCGGCCCAGTCTAGGCGCAGGCCCCGGCACCTCGGCTCTCGACTGGTGAAGCCTGGCTTTCGCGCCGCTCAGGGCGCGCAGGACGTCTGCGGCAGCGGCGGCGGCTTGTGGCTGCGGTACAGCTCGGCCTGCTGGTCATGCAGCTGCTGCAACTCGGCGGCGTACTCCGGCCGCTGCAGGTAGGCGCGCACCCCGGGCAGGGCCGCGGCCGCGGGCGAGCGACGCGAGATCTGCAGGTACAGCGGCGCGCCACCCAGCGTGCGCGGCAGCACCCGCACCTGCTGCTCGCAGCCCTGCGTCCGCAGCATCTGCTCGCCCGCCTCGCGCGCCGTGGCCACCGCGTCCAGCCGCCCGGCCAGCAGCTTGCGCAGGTTCATCGCCTCGCTGAGCGCGTTGTCCACCAGTGCGTGGCGGGCCAGCTGGCGGTCCACCTCCACCCCCAGGCTGACCCCGTGGCCCACGCCGATGCGCAGCCCGTCCAGATCGGCCCAGCGCTCGAAGCGCAGCGGGCTGTCGCGGCGCACGAACAGCGCCGCCTCGTTGCGGGCCAGGGCCGGTTCAACCACGACGGCGAACGCGCGCCGCGCGGGGGTGTCGAAGGCGCAGACCATGGCATCGACCTGGCCTCGCTCGACCAGCGCCTGGCAGCGCGCCCAGGGACCCACGTCGTCGACCTGCAGCGTCCAGCCCGCCGCCGCGAACGCGCGCTTCGCCGCCTCGACGCAGACGCCGTGCAGCCGCCCCTGGTGCTCCCAGCTCATGGGCTGGGCCGCCGGATGGGCGCAGCCGCGCAGGGGCTTGTCGGCTGCGGCGGCACCGGCCACCAGCGCCATGGCCAGGCCCAGCACGATGAGCAACGAATGGTGCGGCACGGATGCAACTCCGGCGTGTCGATCAGCGCAGCCCATAAGCCCCCCTCAGCCGAGCCGCCCCGCCGCTGGCCTCCAGCACCTGCATCGCGGCGACGACACGGGCCAGCCGCTCGGCCGGCAGCCCGGGCGTGTGGGCCAGCAGCAGGTCCTGGCGGCGGAAGACGGTCGGAAGGATGCGCACCTGCGCCTGCAGGTCCAGGGACTGGATCGTGCGCTGCAGCAGCGACTCCGAGTCGTACAGAAAGCGCGCGCGGCCGCTCAGCAGCTTGCGCAGGTTTTGCTCCAGGCTGGTCGCGCCGTCATCGACGTCCAAGCCGGCCTGGTCGCGCAGGAAGTCGGCATAGCCGCTGCCCTTGGTGGTGAGGACGCGCCCGTCGCCGCGCAGCGCGCGCAGGTCGGCAAAGCCGCGCACCTGCTCGGCCTGGGTGTCCGAGACAAGCACCGCGATCTGGTGGTGGATGGCGTACAGCCGCGGGCTGTCGACGAAGCGGTACAGCGCTTCGCGTTCGGGCGTCTTCAGCATCGCGAAGAACACGTCGATGCGGCCGGCCGCCAGGTCCTGCTCGATGCGCAGCGTCGGCAGCATCTGCTGCAGGCCCGTGAAATCCAGACCGGCATCGACGCGCCTGAGCGCCTGGATGTAGTCGATGCAGAAGCCCTGCGGCCCCGAGCCGCCCGGGTTGTACTTGTGTGGGAAGCCGGCCTGCGCGGCCGAACGCAGCACCAGCGGCTCGGCCGGGGATGCCGCAAGCCACCCAGGCAGCCAGCCGAGTTGCAGGGTGAGGCGGCGGCGCATGGCCAGCACTGTAGGCGAGGTGCGCGCACCTCACCAGTCGGCCATGCGCTCAAAGCTTGGCGACCAGCGCCTCCCACCGGGCCCGGGCCACGTGTTCGTGGCGCGCCTTCACATGGCCGTAGCCGCGGATGTCCTCCGGCACGCGGGCCAGTTCGACGGCAGTGGGCAGAGATTCCGCCGTCAGGCCGGCCAGCGCCTTGGCTATGCCGGCGCGGTAGTCGGCGATCCAGCGGCGCTCCATCCTGCGCTCCTCGGTGTGACCGAAGACGTCGAAGGCCGTGCCGCGCAGGCCCTTCAGCCGGGCCAAGGCCGCGAAGGCCGGGCGCACCCAGCCGCCGAACGGACGCTTGACCAGCTCGCCCTTGGCGTTCTTCTTGGCCAGCAGCGGCGGTGCCAGGTGGTGCACGACCTTGTAGTCGCCCTCGAACATGCCGGCGATCTTGGCCGTGAACGCGGCGTCGGTGTGCAGGCGCGCCACCTCGTACTCGTCCTTGTAGGCCATCAGCTTGAACAGGTAGCGGGCCACGGCTTCGGAGAGCTTGGTGCTGGTCCCCAGCTTGGCCTCTGCCGCCTTCACCTTCTCGACAAAGGCCTGGTACTCGGCAGCGTACGCAGCGTTCTGGTAGCCGGTGAGGAATTCGACGCGCTTGGCCACCATTTCGGCCAGCGAAGGCTTCTTGACGAACTGGATCACCTGCGCCGCCTGGAACAAGGCCTGGACCGCAGCGAGGTCGTGCGCGCAGCGGCGGCCCCATTCAAAGGCAGCCTTGTTGTTGTCCACCTGCACGCCGTTGAGCTCCATCGCGCGCATCAGCGATGCGTAGGTCAGCGGCACGCGGCCCTTTTGCCAGGCGTAGCCCAGCATCAGCGGGTTGGTGTAGATGCTGTCGCCCAGGAGCTGCGTGGCGACCTGCTCGGCGTCAAAGCTGCCCACGCCGCCCGCGCCCACGGCGGTGGCGATGGCGCTGTCGCAGTTGGCGCCCGGGAACTGCCAGTCGGGGTTGTTCACGAACGACGCCGTGGGCGTGCTGTGCGTGTTCAGCGCCACGAAGGTGCGGCCCGGCTGCATCACGGCCAGCGTGTACTTGTGCGCGGCCACGATGGCGTCGCAGCCGATCACGAGGTCGGCCTTGGCGGTGTCGACCTTGGTGGTGTAGATGGCCTCGGGCCGGTTGGCGATCTGGATGTGGCTCCAGGTGGCGCCGCCCTTTTGCGCCAGGCCCCCGGCGTCCTGCGTGATCACGCCCTTGCCGTCCAGGTGCGCGGCCATGCCCAGCAGCGAGCCGATGGTGATCACGCCCGTGCCGCCCACGCCGCCGACCACGATGCCCCAGGCGGTTTCGGCCACCGGCAGCACGGGTTCAGGGATGGAGGGCAGCGCCGACAGGTCGCCCTTCTTTTCCTTCTTGGGCTTCTTGAGCTTGCCGCCTTCGACCGTCACAAAGCTCGGGCAGAAGCCGCTCACGCAGGAGTAATCCTTGTTGCAGGTGCTCTGGTTGATGCGGCGCTTGCGGCCGAACTCGGTTTCCACCGGCTCCACGCTCAGGCAGTTGCTCTGCACCGAGCAGTCACCGCAGCCTTCGCACACCAGTTCGTTGATGACGACGCGCTTGGCGGGGTCCGCCATCGTGCCGCGCTTGCGGCGGCGGCGCTTCTCGGTGGCGCAGGTCTGGTCGTAGATGATGACCGTGGTGCCGGGGATCTCGCGGAACTGGCGCTGGAGGGCGTCGAGCTCGTCGCGGTGATGCACGGTCACGCCGGCTGCGAGCGGCTTGCCGTCGTACTTCTCCGGCTCGTCGGTGACGATGACCAGCTTGGCGACGCCTTCGCTGATCAGGCTGTTCATGATCTGCGTGACGCTGTGGCCCTCGGGGCGCTCGCCGACCTGCTGGCCGCCGGTCATCGCGACCGCGTCGTTGTAGAGCACCTTGTAGGTGATGTTCACGCCGGCGGCGATGGACTGGCGGATCGCCAGGATGCCGCTGTGGAAGTAGGTGCCGTCGCCGAGGTTGCTGAAGATGTGCTTCTCGTCGGTGAACGGCGCCTGGCCCACCCAGGGCACGCCCTCGCCGCCCATCTGCGTGAACGTGGCCGTGTTGCGGCCGGGCATCCAGGTCACCATGTAGTGGCAGCCGATGCCGCCCACGGCGCGCGAGCCCTCGGGCACGCGGGTGCTGGTGTTGTGCGGGCAGCCCGAGCAGAACCAGGGCGTGCGGTCGGCGCCGCCGGCGGTCTGCTCCTCGGCCTTCAGCGAGGCCTCCTTGGCGTCGATGACCGCCAGCCGCGCATCCAGCCTGGCGCGGATGTCGGCGTCCACGCCCAGCTTCTTCAAGCGCTTGGCGATGGCGCGGGCAATGATGGCCGGCGTCAGGTCGGCCTGCGGGCGCAGCAGCCAGTGGTCGCTGGGGTTGGGCACGCTCCACTCGCCGCCCTCGGCGTCGCCGGCGTCGAACTTGCCCAGCACGTTGGGCCGCACGTCGGAGCGCCAGTTGTATAGCTCCTCCTTGACCTGGTACTCGATGATCTGGCGCTTCTCCTCGACGACGAGGATCTCCTGCAACCCCTTGGCGAACTCGCGCGCCACCTGCGCCTCCAGCGGCCACACGACGTTGACCTTGTGCAGGCGGATGCCGATGCGCCGGCAGGTGTCGTCGTCCAGACCCAGGTCGTGCAGCGCCTGGCGCGTGTCGTTGAAGGCCTTGCCGCTGGTGATGATGCCGAAGCGGTCGTTCGGGCCTTCGATGACGTTGTAGTTCAGCCGGTTGGCGCGGACGTAGGCCAGCGCGGCGTACCACTTGAAATTCATCATCCGCGACTCCTGTTCGAGTGGCGGGTCGGGCCAGCGGATGTGCAGGCCGCCCGACGGCACGACGAAGTCCTCGGGCAGGATGATGCTGACGCGGTCCGGGTCCACGCTGACCGAGGCCGACGATTCGACGATCTCCTGGATGGTCTTCATGCCGGCCCACAGGCCGGAGAAGCGGCTCATCGCGAACGCGTGGAGGCCCATGTCCAGGATGTCCTGCACGCTGCTCGGGAAGAAGGTCGGGAAGCCGACCGCCTTGAACACGTGGTCGCTCTGGTGCGCGGCCGTCGAGCTCTTGGCGATGTGGTCATCACCGGCGATGGCGATGACGCCGCCGTGCTTGGACGTGCCGGCCATGTTGGCGTGCTTGAACACGTCGATGCAGCGGTCCACGCCTGGGCCCTTGCCGTACCAGAGACCGAACACGCCGTCGAACTTCGCCTTCTCGGGGAACAGGTCCAGCTGCTGCGTGCCCCACACGGCGGTCGCGCCCAGCTCCTCGTTGACGCCGGGCTGGAACACGATGTTCTGCCTGGCCAGGTGCTTCTTGGCCTGCCACAGCGCCTGGTCGTAGGTGCCCAGCGGCGAGCCACGGTAGCCGCTGATGAAGCCGGCGGTGTTCAAGCCGACACGAGCGTCACGCGTGCGCTGCAGCATGGGCAGCCGCACCAGCGCCTGCACGCCGCTCATGAAGGCGCGGCCATGGTCCAGCGCGTATTTGTCGTCGAGCGACACGGTCTGAAGGGCTTTCAGGATGTGCTCGGGCAGCGGGGCGTTCATCGGGGCGGTGCTCCTCGGGGTTGGCTGGCGCGCCTGCCCTTGTGAGGCGGCGTGCGGGCTGAGGCTCAGTGTGGTCCAACTGGGCCCGGCCGGCCAGTGTAGGAAAAGCGGGGCGCGGGGTGCTTTCTCATTCAGGCCGCATTTCGACCATCTCGGCAACGTTGTTTCTCAAAATGACAGAATTTCCGCCAATTCATATCGGCGACCTGCCGACCAGGGCAAACCATGAGCACCGAGGATCTCACCGCCGAAGCGCTGGACCGCTACCACGTCGCCATCCTGGCCGAGCTGCAGCGCGATGCGCGCCAGTCCAACGCCGAGCTGGCGCAGCGCATCGGCCTGTCGGCCGCGCCCACGTGGCGGCGCGTGAAGTGGCTGGAAGACCAGGGCTACATCACCGCCTACCGCGCCGAGATCGACCGCCGCAAGCTGGGCCTGGGCGTGCTGGCCTTCGTGCGGCTGGACGCCGAGCGCAGCGCCGGAGCGGCCACCAAGCCGCTGGAAGACGCCATCCGCCGCCTGCCCGAGGTCATCGCCTGCCACTACATCTCCGGCACCGGCACCTTCGAGCTGCAGGTCATGGCCACCGACCTGGACGCCTTCTCGCGCTTCTCCATCGACACGCTGCTGAACCTGCCCAACGTGAAGGACATCCACACCAGCTTCTCGCTGGGCGAGGTCAAGGCCAGCGGCGTGCTACCGCTGGGGCATCTGAAGGCTTGAACACCATGCGCCTCGCCCTCGTCTGCGACATCCGCGGCAACCCGCCCGCGCTGGAGGCCGTGGCCGCCGACATCCGCCGCGCGGCGCGGATGCCATGCCGTGCCTGGGCGACAACCTGTCGGGCCCGCTGCTGCCGCGCGTGAACAAGCACCGCAGCAGCGTTGCGTCAGGCAAGCCCTGGCACCGCGCGTCGCGGTAGGCTAGCGCCATGGCGGCGTCCCACCTTCGGCGGCTGATCGACCTGTGGCTGGGCAGCGACTCCGCCCAGCGGCTGCGCCTGCGCCAGACCTCGCTGGCCATGCTGCTGATGGGCATCAGCGTCATCGCGCTGCACTACGCCGTTCACATCGACCAGGGCCGGCGCGGCCCGCTGCTGTGGGCCTGGACGGCCTACGGCCTCGGCGGCATGGCGCTGTTCTACGCCGCCATACGCAGCGGCTGGTCGCGGCGCTTCGCCGACCCATCGCTGACGCGCGAGCAGATCGCCTTCGCCATCAGCGCCGCGGCGCTGGGCTATGCGCAGGCCGGGTCGCTGCGCGGCGCCTGCTTCCCGGTGCTGACGCTGATCCTGATGTTCGGCATGTTCCAGCTGCGTGCCCGCAACGCCTATGCGCTGAGCCTGTTCGCGCTGGCCTGGTTCGGCCTGGCCATGGGCGCCATGGCCATCGTCCAGCCGGCCCGCTACCCGCCCGAGGTCGAGATCGGCCACTTCCTGATGCTGGCCTGCATGCTGCCGGCCGTCGCCATGCTGACCGCGCGGCTCAGCCGCATCCGCCGCCGGCTGTCGGAGCAGCGCGAGGAGCTGGCCCGCGCGCTGGCGCAACTGCAGGCCATCGCCACGCGCGACGAGCTGACCGGCCTGCCCAACCGCCGCCAGATGCAGGCGCTGATGGACCAGGAGCTGCTGCGCTCGCTGCGCCACCACCACGACTTCTGCATTGCCACGCTGGACCTGGACCACTTCAAGCGCTTCAACGACCGGCATGGCCACGCGGCCGGCGACGCGGTGCTGCACGCCTTCGCCCAGGCCGGCCAGGCCGCGCTGCGCGCCACCGACGTGCTGGCCCGCTGGGGCGGCGAGGAATTCCTCGTGCTGCTGCCCGACACCGCCATGCCGCCCGCGCTGGCCGGCATGGAGCGGCTGCGCCAGCAGATCGCCGCGCTGCGCGTCGACGTGGGCGGCGGCCAGGCCGTGTCGGTCACCGTCTCCATCGGCCTCACCGGCCACCACCGCGGCGACACGCTGGCCCAGACGCTGGAGCGCGCCGACCGGCTGCTCTACCAGGCCAAGGCCGAGGGCCGCGACCGCATCTGCATCGGCTGAATTGGAACACTCGCCTTGGCGGGAGCGGCACGGCGCTCGGCCCGCAAAATGCCTCCGACCATGAGTGCAACATTGCCCCCACGCCACCTGCTGCTGGCCCTCGCCGTCGTCGCCATCTGGGGCAGCAACTTCGTCGTCATCAAGTACGCGCTGGCGGTGCTGCCGCCGATGACGCTGGCCGTGCTGCGCTTTGTCATCGCCTTCGTGCCGGCCTGCTTCTTCCTCGCACGGCCGGCGGTGCGCTGGCAGAACCTCGCCGGCTACGGCCTGTTCGTCGCGGTGGGCCAGTTCGGCCTGCTGTACCTGGCCATGCGCAGCGAAATCTCGCCGGGGCTGGCCTCGCTGGTCATCCAGACCCAGGTGTTCTTCACGCTGCTGCTGGCTGTGAGATTGAACGGCGAACGCGTGCTGCCCGCGCAGTGGCTGGGCCTGGCGCTGGCCGTGGCGGGCATTGCCGTCATCGTCATGCACACCGACGGCACGACCACGCCGCTGGGCCTCGCCATGGTGCTGGCCGCGGCCTTCTCCTGGGCCTGCGGCAACCTCGTCGGCAAGCGCGCCGGGCCGGTCAACATGCTGGCCTACGTGGTCTGGAGCAGCGCGTTCGCGGTGCCGCCGCTGCTGCTGCTGGCCCTGCTGGTGGACGGGCCAGACCGCATCGCCACGGCGCTGGCGGCGGCCGATGCCGGCACCTGGGGCGCGGTGCTGTGGCAAAGCTTCGCCAACACGCTGTTCGGCTACGGCTGCTGGGCCTGGCTGTTGGCCCGCCACCCGGCCGCGCGCATCGTGCCCCTGGCGCTGCTGGTGCCGGTATTCGGCATGGGCGCCGCAGCGCTGCTGCTGGCCGAACCGCTGCCGGCCTGGAAGCTCATCGCCGCCGCGCTGGTGATGGCCGGTCTGGCCATCAATCTGTTCGGCGCGCGACTGTGGCCGGCGCGAAGGCCCTAAGCTTGCAGACATGAAGCGCCTGCTCCTCTTGTCCCTGCTGCTGCCGGTGCTGGCCCATGCCGCACCGCCGGCCGTCCAACTCTTGGTGGAACTGCGCTGGGTGGACAGCACGCTGCCGCCGTCGGCCCAGGCCGGCGTGCGCGACGGCGCCGTCGTCGTCGGCACGGCGGGCAGCGTGTCGCCGCGCGCGCCCGGCGTCGTGACGTCCACCACCGTGCCGGCCGTCTCGGTGCCGACCCAGCGCCTGCTGGTGCAGAACGGCGAACGCGCCAGTGCCCGGCTGACCACGCGCGAGCCGCTGCAATGGGTCGGCGCCGCCGTCGAGCTGACGGCCGACGGCGCCACGCGGCGCATCCACGCCAGCCCGCGCCCGCAGGAACGCCAGGTGGCGCAGGCCTTCACCGTCACCCCCACCTGGGCCGGCGGCGACGCGCCGGTGCGGGTCACCTTCGACATCGAGGACGGCGGCAACAGCTACCAGTCCACGCTGAGCCTGCCCATGGAGCGCTGGCAGGCCGCGGCCCGCACGGGCGGCGCCCCGCTGGCGCCGCCCCCCCGCGGCACCGTCAGCAGCCGCGACTCGGCGGGCCAGCCCGAGCGCGAGCTGCAGATGCGGGTGTCGATTCAGCTCTGAGCCGCATCGGCGGCGGCGGCGAAGTGGGCGTTACCGGTCCGATGAGGAAAGCGCGAAGTCTTACGCACTGAGGCCGCCGGACTGCGTGTAACGTCGCCGCTTTTGCACCCGGCCCGCCCGATGAAACTCGCCCTGATCGCCCACGACGGCCGCAAGGACGCCATGATCGCCCTCGCCCGCGACTTCCTGCCGCTGCTGCGGCGCTGCACGCTGATGGCCACCGGCACCACCGGCACGCGGCTGGCGGCGGCGCACGGGCTGGAGATCGAGCGCGTGCTCAGCGGCCCCATGGGCGGCGACCTGCAGATCGGCGCGCGGCTGGCGGTGGGCGAGCTGGACGGCGTCATCTTCCTGCGCGACCCGATGACGCCGCAGCCCCACGAACCCGACATCAACGCCCTGGTGCGCGCCTGCGACGTGCACGACGTGCCCTGCGCCACCAACGTCGCCACCGCGCGGCTGCTGCTGGCGCAGTGGACCGCCGCGTGACGCCCGGCTGCTGCCGCCACCCGTGAACGCACCGGCAGCAGCCCCCCTGGCCTTGTCGCGGCGGCTGCGCATCCGCACGCGGCTGGGCCTGGCCTTCGGGCTGATGCTGCTGATGCTGCTGGCGCTGGCCGCGCTGTCGGTCTACCGCCTGCAGAGCCTGTCCGACGCGCTGAACCAGATCGTCGACGAGCAGGCCGCCATCCGCGACTCGGTCAACGAGATCAACCGCAGCGCCGAGGCCGTGGCCCGCAAGCTGCTGGTGCTGATGAACCCCGACCCCGACCTGCGCGAGGCGGCCTACCAGGAGATCGCCGCCGCCAACGGCCGACTGGACGACGCGATGCAGCGCCTGGCGCTGGTGCTGCCGGCGGGCCCGCGCAGCGAGCGACTGGGCGAGGTGCGGCTGCAGCTGGACGACTACCGGCGCAGCTTCGCGGAGGTGCGCGAGCACATCGAGCGCGGCGCCTTCGAGTCGGCCCGCGCGCTGCTGGGCAGCGACACCGAGGCGGCGCTGTCGCTGTTCATCGGCGCCATCCACCAGCTGGCGGCCAGCGAGGACCGCGCCGGCACGGCCAGGGCGCGCGAGCTGCGCGAGCAGATCGACGCCGACCGCACCGGCGTGCTGGCGCTGTGCGCGGCCGCGCTGGTGGCGGGCGGGCTGCTGGCGGTGGGCGTCACGCGCTCCATCGTCGCGCCGCTGAAGCGCGCCGAGGACGGCGCCGAGCTGATCGCGCAGGGCCAGTACGGCCACCGCATCGAGGTGGGCTCGCACGACGAGCTGGGCCACATGGCCCGGGCCATGAACACCATGGCCGCCGCGGTCGGTGAACGCGAGGCCCAGCTGCGCCGCCTGGCCGACGTGGACCTGCTGACCGGCCTGCCGCAGCGCAGCCGCTTCATCGCCGACGGCGACCGCCTGCTGGCCGGGCTGCCCGAGGGCGAGCGGCTGGCGGTACTGATCTGCATCGACGTGGACCGGCTGAAGGCCGTCAACAGCGTGCTGGGCTTCGACGCCGGCGACGCGTTGCTGTGCGGCGCGGCGGCCAAGCTGCACACGCTGTTCGAGGGCGCGGCCGCCTACGGGCGGCTGGCCGGCGGCACCTTCGCCGCGCTGGCACCGGTGCTGCGGCTGGAGCACGGCACCGCGCTGGCCGTGCAGCTGCGCGCCGAGGTGGAACACAAGCTGTCGTGGCAGGGCCAGGCGCTGGACCTGTCGGTGTCGCTGGGCCTGGCCCACTGGCCCGAGCATGCGGCCGACACCGAGACCCTGCTGCGCCGCGCCGAGCAGGCCATGTTCGAGGCCAAGCGGCTGCGCCAGCCGGTGGCCGTCTACAACCCCGGCACCGAGGCCGCGCGTGCACTGCACCTGAGCCTGCTGTCCGACCTGGCCGCCGCCATCGCGCAGGACCAGCTGCGCCAGTTCCTGCAGCCCAAGCGCGACCTGAAGACCGGCCGCATCACCGGCGCCGAGGCGCTGGTGCGCTGGCAGCACCCGCAGCGGGGCTGGCTGCCGCCGGGCGACTTCATTCCCTTCGCCGAGCGCAGCGGCCGCATCCGCCAGGTGACCGACTGGATGCTGGAGCGCGCCGTGCGCACGCTGGCCGAGCGCGAGGCCGCCGGGCTGGCGCCGATCAGCATCGCCGTCAACATCTCGACGCTGGATATCCAGGACCAGTCCCTGCCCGTGCGCCTGGCCGCGCTGCTGGCCGAGTACCGCGTGGACCCCAGCCAGCTGCAGCTGGAGGTCACCGAGACCGGGCTGATGGCCAGCGGCGCCGACCCCATCGCCGTGCTGCACGCGCTGAAGAGCTGGGGCGTGAAGCTGGCCATCGACGACTTCGGCACCGGCCAGTCCTCGCTGGCCTACCTGCAGCACCTGCCGGTGGACGAGCTGAAGATCGACCGCAGCTTCATCCAGGACGTGGACCGCGACGCGCGCCGCCAGGCGCTGCTGCGCTCCATCGTCGGCGTGGGCCTGGGCCTGGGCCTGACGGTCACGGCCGAAGGCGTCGAGAACGAGGCCGAGCTGGCCATCGTGCAGGCCTGCGGCTGCGACCTGCTGCAGGGCTTCCTGCTGGCCAAACCCATGGACCTGCCGGACTTCGAGCGCTGGCTCAGGCTCCAAGCATGAATTTCTCCAGCTCGGCCCAGACCTTGGCATCCAGCACGCGGCCCGCGATGTACTGGCCCAGGCTGCGGTAGCTCTCCCACTGCGCCTCGTCGAAGAACTGGTCGGACGTGGGCTCCTGCGGGAAGGCCGGGTGGGTCTTGGCGTACTGCAGCACGTCGGCCGGCGCGCCGGCCTGCGGGCTGGGCTTGAGCAGCACGATCCAGCAGGGCGGGGCCTTCCTTCCATCGTCCCCGTCGTCCAGCGACTGCGCCTTCAGCAGCAGCGCGGCGGGATTGGTCTTGCCGCCATCGGCGCTGAAATCCGCCGTGGTGCCGAAGACCGTCTTCAGCAGCGCGTGCTCGCCGAAATCGCTGACGACGCTGACCTCCACGCGCAGGTCGATGCGCGCCAGGCGCATCAGGTTGGCCAGGTCGTCGAAGCGGTAGGCCGGGTCGGCGCCGTTGTCGCTGGCGACGATGAGGCCCAGGTCGCGCTCCGGCCGCAGCAGCTCGTACAGCGCGGTGTTCTCGAAGTGGCCGCCGTCCGACAGGTATTGCCAGCGCCGGCGCAGGCCGTAGAAGCGCGCGCTGAACTCGTAGCTCAAATAGGTCTGCGTGCGGAACACGGTGCCCAGGCCGCGGCCCGCCCAGGTCAGCACGCGCCACCAGGCCGGCAAATCCTTGCGGTGCAGCCCCGACGCCCACCACACGCCCAGGCGCACGTTGGCCGCGCCCATCAGCAGCGACATGCCCAGCGTGGTCTCGCGGCCGATGCCGGTGGAGAAGGCCGCGCCCGAGGTGCCGACCCAGTCGCCCAGGTGCATGGTCGGGTTCAGCGGGAACTTGCCGCCGTCCGGCTTGAACAGGTTGCGCCAGCCGTCGATGGCGAAGCCATAGGGCATGACGGCCATGGGCTGGCCCTTGCGGTCGCGCTGCACCAGCTGCTCGGCAGGGTCGATGGTCTTGTTGACCGTCACGTTGACCAGGTGCAGCGGCGCCCAGGTCTTGAGCCTCTCCTGCCCGATCTTCTTGTCGTAAAGCGCGTCGAAGCTCAGGTTGTCGCCCGGCAGCGGCTCGGCGGCCGACAGGTGGCGGGCATCGCCGTCGAAGCGCTCACGGTTGCTGGCGCCCAGGTAGGTGCGGATCAGCCGCGCGGCATAGAAGCTCTGCAGGCTGGACAGGTTGATGAACGCCGGGAACTGGCCCACGCCGGCGGCCAGCAGGCACCAGGCCCCCGCATGCGTCAGCAGCAGCCACAGGTGCTCGGCGCTGGCCATGCGCGCCACGCTGGGCGGCCCGCCCTGCCAGGCCAGCCACTGCACGACCCAGGCCCACAGCGTCGCGATCAGCAGCAGGGCCGCCAGGCCGGCGATGCCGCCCAGCGTGGTCAGCGGCATCTTCTGCATCCAGCCCGGCAGGGCGCTGGCGCTGCCGGACGCGCCGATCTTCTTGCCCAGCCAGGCCAGTGCCGCCCCCAGCGCAGCGGGCAGGCTGGGCAGCCAGGCCGGGCCGGTGATGGTCAGCAGGTAGAGCGTGTGGCCCAGCGTCTCGATGACGGCCAGCAGCGCCACCACGCCGGCCGCGATCAGGCCGCTGGCCAGCCAGCGCGTCAGCTGCACGGCCTGCATGCGCGCAGTGGGCTGGAAGATGGCCAGCACCACGTGTACCAGCACGCCCAGCAGCGTGACGCCGGCCAGGGCGCCCCACACGGCGCGCAGCGCCGTCGCATCGCCCGTGCCGTGCCAGGCCAGCATGGCGAACACCAGCACCGCGCCCGTCATGCCCACCATGCTGCGGTTGACGGGCAGGCTCAGCCCATCGGGGCGACGGCTGGTGGTCCAGTAGGCGATGCCGGCGGGCAGCACCCACAGCGCCAGCGGTGCCAGCGCGACGAGGAACAGCGTGCTCCACCAGACCGAGTCCGAGGGCTGGTCGCTGCCTGCCAGCGCGTTGCTCAGCCAGGCGCCTTCCAGCAGGTACAGCGGCTCGGCCCACGCCTGATGCAGCAGCCAACTGCGCACGGCCGCCAGCAGCGTCAGCGCCGCCAGCAACGCCACGCCGATGACCACATGCAGCGAGATCCAGTTGCGCAGGCCCAGGGCGGCCGCGTAGACCAGGTCGCCGGTGCCGGTAGGCGTCAGGTAGCGGCCGTTCTCGCGCAACCAGGCCAGCGGCGCGCGCAGGCGGAACTCGTCGGTCTTGCAGGCGTCGGCACGGATGCGGCCGGGCGGCCCGCCGGCCAGCACCGCCTGCGCGTCGTCGGCGGACCGCGCCACGGCGGCCTGCGCGGCCTGTTCTTTCTCTTCTGGCGTAGCGTCGGGCGCGGGCGCCGGGTTCTCACGCAGGCGCCCCGGCACGAACAGGCCCACCAGGAAGGCGCCGATGAAGCCGCCGCCGCTGACGGTGGACAGATAGTCGAAGCGCGACAGCAGCGAATCCCTGAAGCCGGCGGCTTTGCCCGGCTGGACCGGATCGCGCCGGCGGCCCGCCAGCGCCTGCAGCACGCCCAGCGCAAAGGTGGCGCTGCGGATGCCGCCGCCGGACAGCGCCAGCCCCGTGAAGCGCCCCGACTCTGAGGGGGCGATGGCCCGGCGGCGCTCGTCCAGCAGCCGTTTCTCGTCGGGCGGCTGGTCCTTGCACGCCTCGCCCGCCATGAAGGTCTCGACGGCGCCGGCGCAGCGTTTCAAGGCGTCCGTCATCGTGTGGGTCTTGTCCGGTGCCGCCGTCATCGCTTCTCCCTGAGCCTGGGCGCACTGTTCCCCAAGCGGCACCGGCCGCGCATCGGCAGTTTTGCGGACACTAGGCCGCGAACGCGACAGCCGCTAAAATCGCCGCTTTTCGTCGTTTCGCCCCTGCTGTGGGCTAAGTTTTTACTGGAGCCACTCATGGGCAACAAGATCGTCACCGAAGCGGACCGCAAGGCCACTCCCCGTCCCGCCGCCCCCAAGGGCGTCACCTTCACGACCGGCAAGGGCCAGCTGTGCAGCCTGGAGCGCGGCGCGCACACCCGCTCGAAGAAGAACCCGGGCAAGCGCCCGCATTCGGGCTGATCGTCGGGCTGACCGCCTGAACGTTCATCACGCACAGGCCCCTCGGGGCCTGTTTGTTTTTGTCGGCTCGACACTGACCAAACGACCATGATCCGCATCAACGAACTCCGCCTGCCGCTGAACCACGCCGAGAGCGAGCTGCGCCCCGCCGCGCTGGCCCGCCTGAAGCTGGCCGACGCCGAACTCGCCGCCCTGCACATCGCCCGCCGCGGCTACGACGCGCGCAAACGGTCCGACATCCAGCTCGTCTACACGCTGGACTGCACGCTGGCCGAAGGTGTGGACGAGGCCGCCGTGCTGGCCCGCTTCGCCGGCGACCACCAAGTGCGCCCCACGCCCGACACCGGCTACCACTTCCTGGCCCAGGTGGGTGAGTACACCGGCCCGCGGCCCGTGGTCGTCGGCTTCGGCCCCTGCGGCCTGTTCGCCGCGCTGATCCTGGCGCAGATGGGCCTGCGCCCCATCGTGCTGGAACGCGGCAAGGCCGTGCGCGAACGCACGCAGGACACCTGGGGCCTGTGGCGCGAGCAGAAGCTGCACCCCGAGAGCAACGTGCAGTTCGGCGAGGGCGGCGCCGGCACCTTCTCCGACGGCAAGCTCTACAGCCAGATCTCCGACCCGCGCCACCTGACCCGCAAGGTTCTCCAAGAGTTCGTCAAGGCCGGCGCGCCGGAGGAGATCCTGTTCGTCAGCAAGCCGCACATCGGCACCTTCCGGCTGGTCAGCATGATCATCAAGATGCGCGCCGACATCGAGGCGCTGGGCGGCGAGATCCGCTTCCAGCAGAAGATGACCGATCTGCTGATCGAGAACGGCGCCGTGCGCGGCGTGCAGCTGGAATCGGGCGAGCAGATCAGCACGTCGCACGTCGTCATTGCCCTCGGCCACAGCGCGCGCGACACCTTCCAGATGCTGCATGCGCGCGGCGTGCACATGGAGGCCAAGCCCTTCTCCATCGGCTTTCGGCTAGAGCATCCGCAAAGCCTGATCGACGCGGCGCGCTTCGGGCCCAATGCCGGCAACCCCATCCTCGGCGCGGCCGACTACAAGCTGGTGCACCACGCCAAGAACGGCCGCGCGGTCTACAGCTTCTGCATGTGCCCCGGCGGCACGGTGGTGGCCGCGACGAGCGAAGAGCACCGCGTCGTCACCAACGGCATGAGCCAGTACTCGCGCAACGAGCGCAACGCCAACGCCGGCATCGTCGTGGGCCTGACGCCCGAGGACTACCGGCAAGACGGCAAGCGCGACGGCAGCCCCGTGAACCCGCTGGACGGCATGGCCTTCCAGCGCCAGTGGGAAAGCCGCGCCTACGAACTCGGCGGCGGCGGCTACCTGGCGCCGGGCTCGCTGGTGGGCGACTTCATCAAGCGCCAGGTCAGCAAGGAGTTTGGCGATGTGCTGCCCAGCTACAAGCCTGGCGTGACGCTGACCAACCTGCAGGAAAAGGGCCGCGGATCGCTGCCGACCTATGCGCTGGAAGCCATCCGCGAAGCGCTCCCCGCCTTCGCCCGCCAGATCCGCGGCTTCGACCGCCCGGACGCGGTGCTGACCGGCGTGGAGACACGCACTTCGTCACCGCTGCGCATCAACCGGGGGCGCGACTACCAGAGCGTCAACGTGCGCGGGCTGTTCCCGGCGGGTGAAGGGGCGGGTTATGCGGGCGGCATCATGTCGGCGGGTGTCGATGGCATCGAGGTGGCCGAGGCGCTGGCAGCGGATCTGCTCGGCATGCCGGATGCGCCGGTGCTGAAGGGGAAGGGGGCGAAGGCGGGTGGGCAGGTTTGAAGAATCAGCCTGGCAGGAGCGCTGCGAAGGACTAAGCGGCACCACCGTAAACCGCAATTGCCTCGAAAGCGAGCCATTCGTCGCATGCCACGCCCTCACGGGCGAGCTCAACCAAGCCGCTAACTGAGACTCGGTAGCAGGAGCCTTCCTGACTCAACGTGAGCTTCTCGATCTGGACCCAGTTGTGCGCTGCTCCAAGGTAGATCGATGCCTCAACGTTCGGCGTGCGGTGCATGGCAATTTCGACGCCGTCGAGCGCAGCAGGATCGGCCAAGCCCAGGTTGATCCACTCGACAACCAGTTCCGTCGTTTCGGGCTGCGAGATGTAGTCAAGGCCTGAATAAAACGGCTCGAATGGAACGCGAATGCGGTGAAAGAGCGTGCGACTAAGGCCCACATGCTTGTTCTCGAACCAGTAGTGCTCGATGGTTCCTGGCAAGGGGCGAACCTTCGCCTGCAGGCCTATGGTTGCCAATGGCGTGTCCATATCTATCGGTGCACCCGAAAAATCCCGCCCTTCTTGTACCCCGCCTGCTCATGGAACAGGTCGAACAGGAACTGCTCCAGCTCCACGTCTGTCACGAACTCGGGAATGACGAAGCCGGCCGGCGCGCGCTTGCCGTCGTTGCCGACCGCCAGCACCAACCACCGGTCAGCGCTGCGCTCGATGTCGAACAGGCGGCCGTAAACGTTGAAGCGCTGTGCCGGCATGGCAGCTCACGCGCCGGCCGCGGCGGCGCAGCCCTGGACGAGCTTCACGGCCTCATTGCGCAGGGCTTCGTAGTCGGCGTAGGTCGAGAACGCGCGTTGGCCGGGCGGTTGGTTCAGCACGTACAGGCTCGCGATCAGCGCCTTGGACGGCACGAACAGGCTGTAGAAGCTGATCGGGCCACCGCGTGCCAGGTCGGGCTGGTGCAGCGACAGCAGCTCGACCTCGCCATCCACCACGCGCTGCAGCGCCTGCTGGGCGCCGCTGCGGCGCGACGAGAACAGCGCCATCTGCGCCTCGACCGTGGCCCGGTCCACGGCGGCGTCGGCCGGTGACGACTGCTCGACCTTGAGGTTGACGAAGGGCTGGCCTTGCGAGGTGGCCAGGATGACGCGGTAGCCGTCCGCCACGCTGACCGTCTTGTTGCCGGCAGCCGTCTCGACCGAACGGGACGTGGCGCTGGCAGGCAGGCGCGCCTGCTCCAGCACGCCGAACTTGCCGGCGGCGATGCAGCGCACGATGGGGGCCAAAGGGTCACCGGCCCGCTGCCCCCACGACGACACCGAGGCCGCGGCAAGCGCTGCCAGGGCCAGATGCCGGAAAACTCGTTTGAATGGCATGTTGTCTCTCTCCCTGAATCGATGCATCGCGCGCCCGTCGGACGACTGGGCCGCGGCGGCCCCGTTTATACGTGCGCTCAGCGCCCGTCCTGCGCCGCCAGGTAGGCCAGCAGGTCCACCACCTTCTTCTCATTGATCCCCAGGCCAAAGTAGCGCATCTTGGTGCCCGGCACCAGCGCGCCGGGGTCGCGCAGATAGGCCGTCAGCGTGGCCGTATCCCAGACCAGGCCCGAGGCCTTCAGCGCGGGCGAGTAGGCATAGCCGGCCAGGCTGCCCGCCGTGCGGCCGGCCAGCCTGTTGAGGTGCGGGCCAAAGCCGTGCCGCGCGGCGGGCCCTGCCGCGTGGCAGCTGGCACAGGACGCGAACAGCTGGCGGCCCGCGGCGGGATTGCCGGCCGCGGCGGCCAGCAGCGGCAACAGCGCCAGCAGCGCGGCCAGCGCCTTCATGGCACGTCGCCCTCGGCCGGCGGCAGCAGGTCGATCAGCTCCTTCGTGAACGCCAGCGCGTCCTCCGGCAGCTCGAAATGCATCTCGTTGTTCAGCTCCACGACCTCGCCATCCGGCCCCTTGTGCACGACCGACCAGCCGCCCGCGCCGCCGTCGATGGCGAGCACGCCGAACTGGCCCGGCTGCAGGTCGCGGGCGCTGCCGCCGGTGACGACGATGTCGCGGCCGAGGTGGGAGTGGTAGCGTTTCATCCAACCCATTGTCCCAAGGAGACACCATGAAGGCTGTGTGGAACGGCATCACCCTGGCCGAGAGCGACGACACGGTGGTCGTCGAAGGCAACCACTACTTCCCCGCCGAGTCGCTGAAGACGCAGTACACGAGCTTCAGCAACCACGTGACGCGCTGCGCGTGGAAGGGCGAGGCCAAGTACCTGAGCCTGCTCGTGAACGGCGAGCTGAACCCCGACGCGGTCTGGACCTATCCCGACCCGCTGCCCGCCGCCGCGGAGATCAAGGGCCGCTACGCGTTCTGGAAAGGCGTCAAGGTCGTGGAATGACCCCCTGCGGCAGCAGCGCCCACAGCCGCAGCGGCTGCTTGGTGCGCCCCGCCTGCAGCCCGGCTTCCATGCCCCAGCCCCAGAACAGGTCGGCCCGCACGGCGCCGACGATGGCGCTGCCGGTGTCCTGCGCCAGCACCAGGCGGCGCATGGGCGTGGTGGACAGCGGCTCGGTGCTGTCCAGCCACAGCGGCGTGCCCAAGGCGATGACGCTGCGGTCGATGGCGACCGAGCGCCCCGGCGTCAGCGGCACGCCCTGCGCGCCGCGCGGGCCCTGGGCGGCGTCGGGCAGCGCCTCCTCGCGGAAGTAGACGACGCGCGGGTTCACCGCCAGCGCGTCGCGCACCTTGTCCGGATTGCGGCGGGCCCAGTCGGAGAGGCCCGGCCAGCTCGCGTCCGTCAGCTCGCCGCGCGCCAGCAAGGCCTTGGCCACTGACTCGAACGGCTGTTCGTTGTGTCCGGCGAAGGCGACGCGGGCGAGGCGCTCGCCGCCCGCGCCGTCGCGCAGCAGCAGCCGGCCCGAGCCCTGGATCTGCAGCTGCAGCACGGCGAAGGGGTCGTCGAGGAAGGCCAGCGGCTGCAGGCGCGGGTGGCCGTCCAGCTCGCGGCGCGGCAGGCGGCGCAGCGCGGGGTCGGCCGGCAGCGCATGCACGGGCCACTGGAAGGCGCCCTGGCGCGTGCGGCTGGCGGGCAGCTGCGGCTCGAAGTAGCCGGTCAGCAGGCCGGTGGTGTCGCCGTCGTCGAGCGCCAGCCGCCAGGGGCGCAGGTGTTTCATCAGCAGCAGCGCGGCCTCCAGCGCATCGGCCGGCGTCTGCAGCGCGGCGCGCGCGCAGAACTCGGCCCAGCCGGCCGCGGGCCGCTGGCAACCGGCCAGCAACGCAGGCCAGGCGGCCAGCAGGTCGTCCTCGCCCCAGCCGGGCAGGTCGCGCCAGTCCGCGGCCGACCAGCGTGGCACGGGTGCCTGGGGGGTGGCGGGCGCTTTCGAAGCGGAGGGCACTGCAGGTTCCCGCGGCAGCGGTGGCGGCGACGAACAGGCCGCCAGCGTTCCTAGAATCAGCGCCAGCCCGCCACGCGTCCACGCCCCGCCCATGCTCATCATCCTGCTCGAAGCGCTCGGCGCGCTGCTGATCTTCGTCTTCATCATCTGGTGGACCATGTTCTCGGGCCGCAACAAGGGCGAGCGCAAGGATGACTAGCCCACCCCCTACCGGCTTCGCCGGCCCCCTCAAGGGGGCGCCGCTGGTGGCCCGGCAGAGCCGGTTCCACGGCGGCCGCTGGGCAGTTCACTTTGGTGGCACCAAAAAGCTGAGTGGCTCGTGCCGCAGCCGCTGGCGGATGGCGGCGTAGACGCGGCGGCGGTCGGCCAGGCGCACGCCGCGCGAGCGCAGCGCGACCTTGAACGCGCAGAAGAAACTGACGCCCACGTTGAGCGCACCGATGCCGGCGATGCACAGCACGCAGGACCAGAACGCCCAGGTGCCCATCACGCCCACGCCCAGGGCGCCCACCGCGGCGGCCAGCTGGCCAGTGGCCAGCGTGACGTGCCGCACCTCCAGGCCCAGGCCGAAGAAGCCGAACAGCGCCGGCACCAGGCCCAGCATCAGGCCCAGGCTGGTGTTGGCCGTCAGCCCCGAGATGTTGATGCGCCACCACTGCGACCAGCGCTGCGCACGCGCGCGGCCCAGCAGGCCCACGATGCGCGGGTTCCAGGCGATGGCGCTGTCCAGCCGGTGGAAGACGAACCAGTTCTCCACCCAGCCGGCGATGAGGCTGGATGCGAACAGCAGCGTGCCGGTGAAGGCCGCGAACAGCAGCGATGGCCCGAACAGGCCCAGCGAGTGCAGCACGTACTGCGCGTCCTTCTCGCCCACCAGCGGCATGCCGAAAGCCAGCCAGCACAGGCCCTGCACCGCCAGCACCAGCGGCGCGGCCAGCGCCAGGTTGCCGATGATGCCGGCAACCTGTGAGCGGGTCAGGTGCGTCACCTCGTCGACGAAGCCCTGCAGGCCGTCGTCGCGGTCGATGTGCAGCAACTTGTCGGCCATGGCCGGTGCGGTCATGGCCGGCTGCTTGGTCGCGACCGTCCAGTGCAGCAGGTGGATGAGCACGAAGCTGGCCGCGTAGTTCACGCCGGCCCAGAAGCCGCCCCAGAAGGCGGTGAAGCCCAGCAGGCCGATGAGGAACTTCAGGAAGGTGGTGCCGGCGATGACGGCGCCGCCGCCGGCCGCGCGCTGCAGCATGTCGCGGTACTCGGCGCGGTTGCGGGTGATGTAGTGCTCGCCGGTCTCGGCGCTGCGCTCGGCCACCTTGCGCGCCAGCAGCGAGTAGTGGCGCGCGAACAGCGTGCGCAGGCTGCGCCGCTCGTGCACCACGCGCACCAGGCCGGCCACCAGGCGCAACAGCTCGCGCTGCGGCGCGGCAGAAACCAGGCAGGCCAGCAGCGCCTCGATGCGGTCCAGCCGCGCGGTCAGCTGCTCGACGGAGAACATCAGGTCCACCGACACGCCATGCGCCTCCAGGTGCTCGGGCACGGTCTGCGCGGCAGCGCGGCAGCGGTCCAGCAGCGCGCGCAGGTATTGCAGCGCCGGCGCCGGCACGTCGCTGGCATCGTCATCCCTGCGCTGCGTCAGCGCGCGCTCGACGGCCTCCCAGGCGGCAGGCAACTGGTGGAAGGGCTTGTCCTGCAGCAGCAGCTCGTCCATGCGCACGCGCAGCGGGCCGGACAGGCCGGCCGCGTGCACGCTGCTGAGCAGCACGGTGACGGCCGCGGCCATCTCCACGCGCCAGCCCTGGTCGGGCGCGGCCGC
>CBFGPX010000003.1:0-74286 GCA_965650725.1 uncultured Comamonadaceae bacterium
ATGCCGGCCAGCGCTGGGTGGCGGCCTGGGCGCAGGCCGGCTACACGGTGCTGGGCGTGCAGCCGCTGGAGGCGGACGCCGCCGCCTGGCGCTCCGAGCTGGCCCGCAGCGGCGAGTTCCGCGAGCTGGGCCTGCTGCACTACGGCGGCGCGCTGCGCGCCGACCGGCTGGCGGCCCTGCGCCGGCTGCTGCCAGCGCTGCAGGCGGCGCAGCCCGGGCTGGACTGGCAGCGCGCCGCGCTGGCCGGCTACGAGACCGGTGCGCAGACCGCGCTGGATGCGCGTGGCGACGCCGCCTGGCGGGCCGTCGTCGCGATCAGCCCGCCGGCCATGCAGGCCCCGGCCCAGGGCGCGCCGGTGCTCGTCGTCACCAGCGAGCTGGACCAGGACCCGCTGGGCCTGCTGCGCAGCCCGGCCGAGCGCCGCCAGGTCTTCGACGCGCTGGCGCCGGGCAGCGGCTGGCTGCTGAACCTGGGCAGCATCAACCACTCGGGGCTGGCCGGCACGCTGGCGCCCGCGGGCTGGCACGAGCAGGACCAGCAGCACAGCAAGGCCGCCGTCAGCATGGCCGGCCGCGGCGACGGCCCGCGCGGGCCCCAGGGCGGCGGCGCCCGCGGCCCGCGCAGCGGCAGCCAGACCGAGGCCGCGCAGGCCGACCTGGGCGACGCGCTGCGCGACAGCGCCGCCTTCCTCGACGCCCGGCTGCGTGGCCGCGCGCTGGATGCGCCGCGGCTGCAGGCGCGTTAAGGCCTGCTCACCGCCAGGGCCTCAGCGGAACAGCCGCTGCGCGAAGTGGAAAAGGTTCTCGGCCCAGCTGTCGCGGTCATGGCCATGCTCGTCGACGTTCCACACATGCGCGACGCCGTGCGCCTTCAGCGCCCGGTGGACGCGCTGCGACACGTTGATCAGCCCGTCGCGCTTGCCGCAGGACAGGTAGAGCAAGGCCAGGTCCCGCCGCAGCGCGGCCGGGTCCCGCAGCAGCTCGGCGTCGGCCCGGGTGTTGGGCGCGGATGAAAAGCCCGCCACCCAGGCGAAGCGGTCCAGATGCGCGAGCCCGAAGTTCAGCGCCTGGCCGCCGCCCATGGACAGCCCCGCCAACGCGCGCTGGCGACGGTCGCTGCTCGCGGCGTACCTGGCCTCGACGGCCGGAATCAGGAACTCCAGCAGGTCCCGCTCGAACTTCGCGAAGCCCTCGGCGTTCTCGGGCGTGAACACGCGGTCGGGGGACGGGGCGCGGTCGTCGGGCAGGGCTCGGCCGTTGGGCATGACGACGATCATCGGCACGGCCTTGCCGCTGGCGATGAGCGGGTCCAGCACGACGTTGGCGCGCACATAGCCGTTCCACTCGTGCGCGTTGCCACCGATGCCGTGCAGCAGGTAGAGCACGGGGTAGCGGCGGCCGGCTTCGTAGCCGTGCGGCAGGTAGACGAGGGCCTCGCGCTGCGTGCCCGTCACGCCGGAGGCGTAGCCCAGCACCTCCACGCGGCCGGCCGGCACGCCGGGCTGCGCATCCGCGAAGCCGGCAGGTGGTGGCGGGAAGGCGCGCACGTCGTCGGCCGCCAACATGATGGGGCGCGCGAAGTTGGCCTGCGCGCGATCCGGCGTCACGGCCTCGCCGTCCTGGGCCGCCACGGCGTGGGCGGTGGTGGCGAGCGCCAGCGCCGCGATGGCGGCGCGCGCCCGGATGTGGGTCAACGACATGACGATCCTCCCCTCGTATCTAGGGCCTGTTCACACTACGGAAGCAGGCCCTAGTCTTCCAGCCCCAGGAAGCCGCCACTCTGGTGTGCCCACAGCCGCGCATAGATGCCGTTCTGCGCCAGCAGCTCGGCGTGCGAGCCTTGTTCGACGATGCGGCCGGCGTCCATGACGATGAGCCGGTCCAGCGCCGCGATGGTGGACAGCCGGTGCGCGATGGCGATGACGGTCTTGCCCTCCATCAGCGTGTACAGGCTCTGCTGGATGGCGGCCTCGACCTCGCTGTCCAGCGCGCTGGTGGCCTCGTCCAGCAGCAGGATGGGCGCGTCCTTCAGCATCACGCGGGCGATGGCGATGCGCTGGCGCTGGCCGCCGGACAGCTTCACGCCGCGCTCGCCGACGAAGGCCTCGAAGCCGGTGCGGCCCTTGGGGTCGGACAACGTGGCGATGAACTCGTCGGCATGCGCCCGCACGGCGGCGCGCTGCATGTCGTCCGGCGTCGCATCGGGGCGGCCGTAGAGGATGTTGTCGGCCACCGAGCGGTGCAGCAGCGAGGTGTCCTGCGTGACCATGCCGATGTGCTTGCGCAACGAGTCCTGCGTGACGTGGGCAATGTCCTGCCCGTCGATGAGGATGCGGCCGCCGTTCTCCGGCAGGTCGTACAGGCGCAGCAGCAGGTTCACCAGCGTGCTCTTGCCCGCGCCACTGCGGCCCACCAGCCCGATCTTCTCGCCCGGCTTGATGGTCAGATCCAGCCCGTCCACGACGACCTTTCCGTTGGGGTAGTGGAAGCGCAGCTGCTCGAAGCGCACCTCGCCCTGCGTCACCTTCAGCTCGACGGCGCCCGGCGCGTCCAGCACCGTCTGCGGCTTGGACAGCGTGGCCAGGCCGTCCTGCACGGTGCCCACGTGCTCGAACAGCGACGCCATCTCCCACATGATCCAGTGCGAGATGCCGTTCAGCCGCATCGCCATCGCCGTGGCCGCCGCGACCGCACCGACGCCGATGGCGGACACACCCCACAGCCACAGCGACAGCAGCGCCGTGCTGCCCACCAGCAGCGCCGACAGCAGCGTGTTGACGACCTCGAAGCCCGTCACCAGCCGCATCTGGCCGTAGGCCGTGACCATGAAGTCCTGCATCGCCGACTTAGCGTAGCCGGCTTCGCGGCGGCCGTGCGCGAACAGCTTGACGGTGGCGATGTTGGTGTAGGCGTCGGTGATGCGGCCGGTCATCAGGCTGCGCGCATCGGCCTGGGCCTTGCCGATGCGGCCCAGCCGCGGCACGAAGAAGCGCAGGGCCACGACATACAGCGCCAGCCAGACCGCGAAGGGCAGGATCAGCCAGGCGTCGAAGCTGGCGACGATGACGACCAGCGTGCCGAAATAGACCGCCACGTAGACCAGGATGTCCACCACGATGAGCCAGGTGTCGCGCACCGCCAGCGCGGTCTGCATGACCTTGGTGGCGATGCGGCCGGCGAACTCGTCGCCGAAGAAGGCCAGGCTCTGCGCCAGCATGCGGCGGTGGAAGATCCAGCGCAGCCGCATCGGGAAGTTGCCGAACACGCCCTGGTACTTCATCAGCGCCTGCACGCCGGCCAGCACGATGGACACGCCCAGCACGCCCAGCAGCATCAGCACCACGGGCTGGGGCTGGTTCCACAGCTCGGCAGGCTTCTGCCCGGCCAGCCAGTCCACCAGCGAGGCCATCAGGCTGAACAGCAGCGCCTCGGCCGCCGCGATGCCGGCCGTGAACAGCGTGACCGCGGCCAGGTGCGGGCGCACGCCATCGGCGCAGCGCCACAGGAAGGCGAAGAAGCTCGCCGGCGGCGCCGTGCCGGCGGTTTCTGGATAGGGGTCGACGAGGCGCTCGAAGCGCGCGACCAGGGGTTGGAACAGGGGCATGCCGCTAGTGTCGCCGGGCCAGGCTGTCAGGGCATGGCAACAGCGTGGCGCGGTCAGGGGCCGGTGCCTCCGGCGTGGTCGCCGTGGTGCTGTGCAGACGCCAGTACCACCGTCAAGTCCGTCGGCCAGCCGCTTTGCAACGTTGCCGTCAATCAATGTCTCGGAGAAACCGGCTTGGTCGAGCTGACCTGGGCCCGCTCTGCGTGGTACATCGGAAGTCGGCCTCCTGGAGCGGCCTCGAACTCGCAGTCCGGCCATCGGGAGGTCCGCAGAAATCGGTGCCCAGCCGGACTCCTCACGGGGCAGGTATTCAGTTCCGGTAGATTGCCGCTGTTCCATTCGCCAACGCGACAGAAAGGTCAGATGCTTGCAAGGGGAGTCATCTGGGGAACGCTGGGGCTCACCACGCTGCTCTTGATCGGCCTGGCTCTGCGCGCCGAACGCCGCCGCTTCGAAGCACGGGGCAAGGCCGGAGCTTGGCTGTGGGTGCGTCTCGCCAGCCTGCCCGCTGCACTGTTGGCCGCCGGTGCCGTGTTCCTGCTGGCCCGGTCGGTCGGCGGCCCGGAAGCGCTGGCCGCGTTCTACCTGTCGATGTTTACGCTGGGGCCGCTCGTGTATTTCGGGCTGCTCTGTCTGGCGGGTCGGATGGCGACACCGCCCCTGAATACGGGCGAGTCGGCGTCCATTGGCGGCAGCGGCCTGCTGATGGCGCTCGTTCCGGCACTGCTGGCCAACATGGCCTCGCCGTGGGTGTATCGACTGGAACTGGGTGCGCAGCAAATGCAACGCAGTCAGGCTGCCGAGCAGCCCCTCCCCCACCGCATCCAGAACCGTCAGCGCCTTCTGTTGCCCGATATCGGCGAAGTGATCAGCGAGCACTGGCGTGCCCCGCCCGGAATCCGGGTCGAGCGCTTGGAATGGGAGCTCGGCGGCCAATACCTGCAGACTGGCGACAGCACCGGCAGCATCGTCTGCAGGGACGGGGAGGACTTCCATGTCTTCCGCTCCGCTGCCACGCCTGCCCCGCGCTGGCGAATGTACTGGCGCGATGCGGCAGACGCCCTGCAGCGCTCCGACTGGACAGAGTCACCCGCCGACCCGGCCAGGCCGGCTGTCGAGCTGGTCCCGACGTGGGCAGCGGACGGCTTCTCCCTGCCGGTTCGCGTTCCGTACCACTTCGTCATCGTCGAACGGCGCTGGGCCTCGGGCAAGGTGCTGCAATCCGATCCCATGGAAGGTCAGGCGCTGCCCTCCAAGGGCGATACCTGTCTGCCGCCGGCGTATCGCAACCGCGATGTGGAATCCGTTGTGACGGGCGTGGCCATACGCATATGGCTGAGCAATGCGCAGCGTATCGGGTTGGCGGCCTACGCACGGCCGCCAGAGTGAGGGCCATTCGCAGCAACGGGATACGCGGCATCTGGGCGATCACTGTCCAGAGCCAGGACCCTGCAGGCCGGCCATCTTGTGCCAACGACCGCTTCAATTACAGACCTGCAGATGAACTGGTCAAGCCTGCATGCCAGCTTGTAAATTCACGGGCTTCGCCCAAGCCTGCACCACGATCTCATGCCCAAAACCCATCACAAGCCTTTCGTCATCGGCGTCGCAGGAGGCAGCGGCAGCGGCAAGTCGACGGTGACGCGCCAGGTGCTGGCCGCCATCGGGCCGGACAAGGTGGCGGTGGTGATGCAGGACGACTACTACCGCGATCAGTCCCACATGCCGCCGGAGGACCGGCGCAAGCAGAACTACGACCACCCGGACGCCTTTGACTGGCCGCTGATGACGCAGCACCTGGCCGCGCTGCGCAAGGGCGAGGCGATAGCGATGCCGGTGTACGACTTCGCGGCCGACAACCGTTCCAGCGAGACCATCACGGTGAACCCCGCGCCGGTGATCGTCGTCGAGGGCCTGTTCGCCCTGTACGACGCCAAGCTGCGCAACATGATGTCGCTGAAGATCTATGTGGACACGGCCTCGGACGTGCGCTTCATCCGTCGGCTGCAGCGCGACATCTCGGAGCGTGGCCGCAGCACCGAGTCGGTGGTGAACCAGTACCTGGAAACCGTGCGGCCCATGCACAAGCAGTTCATCGAGCCGACCAAGCGCAACGCCGACGTCATCCTGCCGCACGGCGCCAACGGCCCGGCGGTGGACATCATCACCACCAAGGTGAAGAGCCTGCTGCGCGACGCCGAGGGCGGCTGAGCCGCCGGCGACCGCGGATTACTGGCTGGCCGCCGACGCCGGCTGCTGTGCCGGCACCGGCACCACGATGCCGGGTGACAGCGAGATCTCGTCCACCAGCGTGACGCCGGTGACGAAGTAGCGCGTCTCGCCGAAGCAACTCGTCGGCAGGCCGACCTTCTCCTCGTAGTGCAGGTTCACGCGCCGGCCCATGACCTTGTTGACGGCCTGGGCCGTGGCCTCGTCATGCACGGTGAAGTTGAACTTCTCGACGGTGCTGGAACCCGGCAGCGACACCAGCGCTTGCTCGCCCTCCCAGGTCTTGCAGATCCAGCCCTTGCGCGAGAACTTCTGCACCCAGCCGGCACGCTCGCCCTCGGAGTAGCTCCAGTGCCAGGCGAACACGAACCAGGCCGCGATCAGCAGCAGCAGGGCGACGATGGACAGGGCGAGCTTGAGGCGCATGGCGGGGCGGGGTAGCCGGGGGGCGCGGCGATTGTGCGTCAGGCGGATGACCGTCCGAAGCGCTCGGCCGAGCGCGCCTTGGCCTTGGCCGCCTCCACCTCGCGGTTCCTGGGTTCGGCCGTCGTCGTCAACGAGGCGATCAGCGCACGGGCCTCGTCGGCGATGGCCTTCACGGCGTGGTCGAACGCCGCCTCGTTGGCCTGGGACGGCACGCTGAAGCCGCTGAGCTTGCGCACGAACTGCAGTGCCGCGTCGCGGATCTCGACCTCGGTGGCCGGCGGCTCGAAGTTGAACAGGGTGCGGATGTTGCGGCACATGGGCGAGGTCCTTCAGCTGGCGTCCGGATGACGCTGCTTCCAGGCCCGCAGCGCCTGGCGGTACTCGTCCATTGCCAGGTCGTGCAGGTCGAAGATGCAGGGGTCGCAGCCATTGCCGCAGCAGGCGTCCAGGTCGGGCTGCGGCGGGGGCTGGGGCCTGGGGTCGGGGTCAGACAGGGCAGCGTCGGTCATCGACGGCGATTGTCCGGCCGCACCGCATCCTTGATCGCCTCGATGCGCTTGTGGATGGCGCGCAGCTCCTGCAGCGGCTTGGACCGCTGCTGCGCGTCGGCCGGCAGCCGCTCGGCCCATTCCAGCAGCAGCGCGGTGATGGCGCCCAGCTGGTCGCCGTAGCTGGCCACCTCGAAGGCCTGGCGCTCGACGCGCGCATCGCCGGCCTGCGGCTTGATGCCGTTGAAGAACCAGTCCAGCCGCGGCTCGATGTCCTGCGCCACGTCGCCGCTGAAGGGAAGGCGCACTTGCGGCGCCCAGAGCCAGAACCAAGGAAACATCTCGTCCTCCCTCGCGCCAAGGCTTGCGGCGCGTGGGGACATGCTGGCCCAGCGCCGGCGGCGCGGCAAGTTAGCCTTTGGGGATGGACTCGCTGATCTCCGCCGCCGCCCGCGCGCTTGCCGCCGGCGATGCGCTGCAGGCACTGAAGCATGTGGCCCTGCGCAACGACCCGCCGTCGCTGGCGCTGCGCGGCATCGCGATGGCGCAGCTGGGCGAGCTGGCGCGTTCGCGCGAGCTGCTGCGGCGGGCGGCGCGTGGCTTCGGCGCGCATGAGGTGCTGGCGCGGGCGCGCTGTGTCGTCGCCGAGGCCGAGGTGGCGCTGGCGCTGCGCGACTTCGGCGAGCCTCCCCGCACACTGGAGGTCGCGCGCGCGGCGCTGGAGGCGCGCGGCGACCGCGGCAATGCACTGCAGGCGCGGCTGATCGCGGCACGCCGCTGGCTGCTGCTGGGTCGGCTGGACACGGCTGGCGCGCTGCTGAACGGCCTCGACACGCAAGGACTGCCGCCGCTGCCCGCCGCTGTTGCGGCGCTGACCCAGGCCGAGCTGGCGCTGCGCTCGCTACGCGTTCCCGACGCGCGGGCCGCGCTGGCGCGTGCAGATGTCGCCGTGCAACGCACCGGCATCGTGGCCCTGCAGGCCGAGGTGCAGCATGCGCATGCACTGCTGCAGCTACCGGCCGCGCGGCGCGTTGATGCGACCGGTGCCGGCGAATCGCTGCGCCTGGCCGACGCTGCCGCGCTGCTGGACTCCGGCGCGCTGGTCGTGGACGCCTGCCGCCACGGCATTCGCGCCGGCAGCAGCTGGCTGCCGCTGGCTCGCCGACCCGTGCTGTTCACGCTGATGCGTGCGCTGGCCGAGACCTGGCCGGGAGATGTGGACCGTGATTCACTCATCGCGCACGCGTTCCGCCAACGCCAGCCCGACGAGACCCACCGCGCGCGGCTGCGCGTGGAGATCGGCCGGCTGCGCGCGCTGCTGAAGGGGTTGGCCGGCATCGACGCCACGCCGCGCGGCTTCGTGCTGCAGCCGCTGGCCGGCCGCACGGTGGCCGTGCTGGTACCACCCGTGGACGGCGGCGAGTTGCTGGCCCTGCTGGCCGACGGCGCGGCCTGGTCCACCTCGGCGCTGGCATTGGCGCTGGGCAGCAGCCAGCGCAACGTGCAGCGCGAGCTCGCCGGGCTGGAGGCCGCGGGCCGCGTGCGCGGGGTGGGCCAGACGCGCGCGCGCCGCTGGGTGGCGCCGCCCTTGGTCGATCTGGCGGGTTTCACGACGATCTTGTTACTCCCCGCCGCGCTGCCGCTTGCGTAGATTGGCGGCCATGCGCTGCAACACAAGGAGCCTGCAATGACCGCCAAGACCCGAGCCGCCGAGATCGTCCGCGAGTACGGCCCCTTCGACGGCAACCCCGCCATTCATGGCGTCACGCATGACGGCGAGTGCGTCTGGGCCGCGACGAATGACGGGTTGCTGGCCATTGCCCCGGTCGAGGGCGCGGTGGTGCAGCGCCTGCCGCACGCCTGCGATGCCGGCACGGCCTTTGACGGCCGCCACCTGTGGCAGATCACCGAGTCGCGCATCGCCAAGATCGAACCCGCGACGGGCGCCGTCGTCGCCACCATCCCGGCGCCCGGCAACAGCTGCTCGGGCCTGGCCTGGGCCGAGGGCAGCCTGTGGGTGGGCCGGTACCGCGACCGCCAGATCGCGCAGATCGACCCCGACACCGGCGCCGTGCTGCGCACCATCGCGACCAACCGTTTCGTCACCGGCGTGACCTGGGTGGACGGCGAGCTGTGGCACGGCACCTGGGAGGGTGACGAGAGCCAGATCCGCCACATCGACCCCGCCACCGGTGACGTGCTTGAGACGCTGCAGATGCCTGCGGGCACCGGCGTCAGCGGTCTGGAGTCCGATGGCTCCGCGTTGTTCTACGCGGGTGGAGGCAGCAGCGGCAAGGTCCGCGCGGTCCGCCGCCCGAAGCGCGCCGCCTAACCAGTTCCCCCCGCCCTGCCCGGTCCGCCCGAGCTTCGGGTGGCGCCGCCGCATGGCCGCTTTTGTCGTCCCTCAAGGAGATTGCCATGACCACACCACCCCTCGTGTCCCACCCCGTCGTCACCCGCGACCGCTGGCTGGCCCAGCGCAAGGCCTTGCTGGCCAAAGAGAAGGAGCTGACCCGCCAGCGCGACCACGTCGCCAGCGAGCGCCGCGCACTGCCATGGGTCAAGCTGGAGCAGGACTACGTGTTCGACACGACGCAAGGCTCGCGCCGGCTGAGCGAGCTGTTCCAGGGCAGGCGCCAGCTGCTGGTACAGCACTTCATGCTGGGCCCGGGCTGGGAGCAGGGCTGCAAGAGCTGCTCCTTCATGGCCGATCACCTGGACGGCATCGCCATCCATCTGGCCCAGCGCGACATCGCGTGGCTGGCTGTTTCGCGCGCGCCTCTGGTCGAGATCGAGCGCTTTCGGCAGCGCATGGGCTGGAAGTTCGACTGGGTCTCGTCGCATGGCAACGACTTCAACCGCGACTTCCACGTCAGCTTCACACCCGAGGAGCAGGCGCGCGGCGAGGTGTTCTACAACTTCCACATGACGCCCTTTCCCCAACAAGAGGCGCCCGGCATCAGCTGCTTCTGGCGCGGCGACGACGGCCAGGTCTTCCACACCTACTCCACCTTCGGCCGCGGCGTGGAGGTGATGATGGGCGCTTACCAGCTCATCGACCTGACGCCCAGGGGCCGCGACGAGCAGGGCCTGGCCTACGGCATGGAGTGGGTGCGGCATCACGACCGCTACGGCGATGCCGCCAAGCCGGTGTCCGGCTGCGGCTGCGCCTGAGCCATGTCCTCGCTGTGGCCCTGGCTGGCCGTGGCCGGCGCCGGCGCGCTGCACGGGCTCAACCCCTGCAACGGCTGGGCGCTGGCGGCGGCCTGCGGCTGGCGCTCGCGAGACGGCCGTGCGGCGCTGCGCGCGCTGGGGCCGCTGGCGCTGGGCCATGCGGCGTCGGTCGGGGTGGTCGCCGTGGCCGTGGCGATGGGCCTGGCGATGCAGGCGCTGCCGCTGTTGGCCGGCCTGGGCGCGGCGCTGCTGCTCTGGCGCCGCCGTCACGCCCCGACCGGCCTGGCGCTGTGGTCCTTCGTCGCCGCGACGCTGCAGGGCAGCGGCCTGATGCTGGTGCCAGCACTGCTGCCGTTATGCCTCGGTGCGTCGCCGGCGCGGGAGATCACGGCCTCGGGGTCGCTCGTGCTGGCGCTGGCGGCCGTGGCCGTGCACATGGGGGCGATGCTGGCCGTCACCGGCGCGCTCGCGCTGGGCCTGACGGCCTGCCGCCCCGCGCGGCGCCCACAATCGGCGCACCCCCTCGACCGCACGGCCCCATGACGCACCGCCTGACCGACCAGATCCTCCACACCGAGACCCAGCTGCGCGCCCTCATCGGCGAGCCCGCCGCCATCGTCTGCGCCAAGATCGCCGACCGGCTCAACGTGGCGACGCGCCGTTACGTCGAGCAATCGCCCTTCATCTGCCTGGCCACCAGCGATGCCCAGGGCCGCTGCGATGTCAGCCCGCGCGGCGACCCCGCCGGCTTCGTGCGCATCCTGGATGACCGCACGCTGCTGATCCCCGAGCGCCCGGGCAACCGGCTGGCTGATTCGCTGCGCAACCTGCTCGCCAACCCGCGGCTGGGCCTGCTGTTCATCGTGCCCGGCGCGACCGACACCTTCCGCATCAACGGCCGCGCGGTCATCACGACCGATGCGGCGCTGCTCGCGCCCTGTGCCGTCGAGGGCAAGGCGCCGGTGCTGGGCCTGATCGTGGACATCGAGGAGGCCTACACCCAGTGCTCCAAGGCCTTGCTGCGCTCGCAGCTGTGGGACGCGGCGCGCTTCGTCGCGCCCGGCACGCTGCCGACCGGCGGCGAGGTGCACCGGGCCATCCAGGGCGAGGGTTTCGACGTCGAGGGTTACGACCGTGCGCGCGCCGAGCGCTATGGCCGCCGCGAAGGCTTCTACTGAAGGCGGCGCTGACGCCCGTCAGTGCATGCCGGCCAGCAGCGCCGCATTCCCGCCCGCCGCCGCCGTGTTGACCGTCAGCGTCTGCTCGGCCGTGAAGCGGTAGAGCTGGCGCACATGGCCGGCCGCCACCACCAGCGGCAGGATGGCGCCGGGGCGCGCGGCGAGGATCTGCGCCAGACGATGGGCGGTCGCTGCGTCTGACGACGCCAGCGCGACGCCGGCCAGCGCAGGTGCGGCGAGCACGCCGGCGGTGGCGGTGTCGGGCAGCAGCGTCAGCGCCTGGGCCGGCAGGCCGGCACGCAGCAGGGCCTGGGCCGTGCGTTCGTCGCCGCCCAGCCAGACCACGCTGTTGCCCGCCAGCAGCGCGCTGACCACCGCGGCCAGGCCCTGCTCGGCCCGGCCGATGACGGCAAAGGCACCGCGTGCATGGTGGCGCAGCGTGTTGCTCTCGCCGGTGGGACCGGGCAGCACGGCGTCGGCGAACAGCGCCTGCGCGGCGGCGAACAGGTCGCGCAGCACGAAGGCGGCCGGGGCGTCCAGCAGGTCGGTGCCGCGGCGCAGGCGCGTGATGCGGTCGGCCAGCGGCAGGTCGCGCCAGCTGGCATCCACGCCCAGGGCCAGCGGCGTGGCCGGGCCGTCCAGCTGCAGCGGCGCGGCAGGCGCATCGACGCGTGGCTCGGCCACGAAGCGGCGCAGGTAGTCGGGGCCGCCGGCCTTGGGGCCAGTGCCGGACAGGCCCTCGCCGCCGAAGGGCTGCACGCCCACCACGGCGCCGATGATGTTGCGGTTCACGTAGACGTTGCCGATGCGGGCCTCGTCGGCCAGGCGCTGGGCGCGGCTGTCGATGCGGGTCTGAATGCCCAGCGTGAGGCCGTAGCCCAGGCGGTTGATGTCGGCGATGACCTCGTCCACCGAGTCGGTGAAGCGCACGACGTGCAGCACGGGGCCGAAGATTTCTTCGCCCAGGTCGGCGATGCGCCGGATCTCGAACGCGACCGGGCGGATCTGGCGCGGCAGCGCGTCGCGCACGGGCGCCTCGGCAATCAGCTTCGCCTCGCGCTTCAGGCGTTCGACGTGCTGGCCGATGTTGACGTGGGCCTCGTCGTCGATGACCGGGCCGACATCGGTGGCCAGTTGCTCGGGCCGGCCCACCCACAGCTGCGCAAGCGCCCCGCGCAGCATCTCGATGACGCCGTCGGCGATGCTGTCCTGAACGCACAGCAGGCGCAGCGCCGAGCAGCGCTGGCCGGCGGAGCGGAAGGCGCTCTGCACGACGGCGTCGATGACCTGCTCGGGCAACGCGGTGGAGTCCACCACCATCGCGTTCAGGCCACCCGTCTCGGCGATCAACGGGATCGGCGAGTTCGGCTTCTTGGCCAGCGCCCTGTTGATGATCTGCGCGACAGCGGTAGAGCCGGTGAAGCAGACGCCGGCCGTGTGCGCATGGGCCACGAGGCCGGCGCCCACGGTCTCGCCGGGTCCGTGCAGCAGCGCCAGCGCGTCGGCCGGCACGCCGCTGTCGTGCAGCAGCTCGACCATCTTCAGCGCGACAAAGGGCGTCTGCTCGGCGGGTTTGGCAGCCACCGTGTTGCCGGCCACCAGCGCGGCCACGACCTGGCCCGCGAAGATGGCCAGCGGGAAGTTCCACGGGCTGATGCAGACGAACACGCCGCGGCCCTGCATCAGTGCGGCGTCCTGTTCGGCGATGTCGGCGTAGTAGCGCAGGAAGTCCACCGCCTCGCGGACCTCGGCCACGCAGTCGGCCTGGGTCTTGAAGGCCTCCTTGACCAGCAGCGCGCAGAACTCGGGCAGGCGCGCGTCCAGCGCATCAGCGGCGCGGCGCAGGATGGCGGCGCGCTGGGCGACGGGCGTGCCGTTCCACGCGGTGAAGCCGGCGTGCAGGCGGGTCATCGCGGCGTCCACGTCGGCGGCCGACGCTTCGGGCACCACCTCAACGCGCACGCTGTCCAGCGCGGCCTGCAGCGGCGCGCGCTGCGCGGGCGCGGTCAGGTCGGCGCCGGTGGAGTTGGCCCGGCCGCGGCCCTCGCCGTCCAGGTAGAGCGCCGGAGGCAGCGGCAGCGCGGACGTGACGCGCACGTCCAGCAGCGGCGAGCCCAGCAGCTCGGGCACCTGCACCGCGGGGTCGGCCAGCTGGTGCACGAAGGAGGAGTTGGCGCCGTTCTCCAGCAGCCGGCGCACCAGGTAGGCCAGCAGGTCGCGGTGCTCGCCCACCGGCGCGTAGACGCGCAGCGAGACCTGCGGCAGCGCGGCCAGCACCTCGCGGTACACGCCTTCGCCCATGCCGTGCAGGCGCTGCATCTCGAACCGGGCGCCGGCGCGCTTGGCCATCTCGACGATGCCGGCGATGGTGCCGGCGTTGTGCGTGGCGAACTGCGGCAGGATGACCTCGTGGTGCTGGATCAGCCGCTGCGCGCAGGCGACGTAGGAGATGTCGGTGTGGTGCTTGTGCGTGAACACCGGGTAGCCGGCCAGGCCCAGTTCCTGCGCCCGCTTGATCTCGCCGTCCCAGTACGCGCCCTTGACCAGCCGCACCATGAAGCGCAGGCCGCGCGTGCGGGCGATGGCCGCGATGGCGTCGATCATCTCCAGTGCCCGGGTCTGGTAGGCCTGGATCGCGAGGCCGAAGCCCGTCCAGCGCGGGGCGCTGGCCTGCACGTGCGCGGCCAGGCGGTCGAAGACCTCCAGCGACAGCTCCAGCCGGTCGCTTTCCTCGGCGTCGATGGTCAGGTTGATGTCGGCAGCGGCGGCGATGTCGATCAGGCCCTGCACGCGCGGGACCAGCTCGGTGATCACGCGGTCGAGCTGCGCGTCTTCATAACGCGGATGAAGCGCGGACAGCTTGATCGAGATGCCGTCGCGCTCGGCCGGACTGGCGCCCTTGGTGGATTCGGCGATCACGCGGATGGCGTTGCGGTAGCTCTGCAGGTAGCGCTCGGCGTCGTGCGCGGTGCGCGCGCCTTCGCCCAGCATGTCGAAGCTGAAGGACAGGCGCGGCTGTTCCTTGCGCGCCGAGCGGGCCTCGCCCAGCGCTTCCTGGATGTTGCGGCCCAGCACGAACTGCCGGCCCAGCAGCTGGATGGCGCGCACGGTGGCGGCCACCACGGTCTGCGCGCCCAGGCGCTTGAATATGCCGCCCTCGTCCTCGGCGCCCGGCAGGAAGCGCTTGGACATGGAGATGGCCGACGCCGACAGCGCGGCCAGCATCTTGTGCGGGCTGCCAACGCTTGCGCCGTCGAAGTCGGCCCGGCCCAGCTGGTCGGCCGTCAGCGCGATGGCGGTGGGCGCGTCGGGCACGCGCAGCAGCGCCTCGGCCAGCCGCATCAGCGCCAGGCCCTCGCTGCTGGTGATGGGGTACTCGCGCAGCAGCGACTCCATGGCCCAGAACGGCGCTGGATTGCGCCGCACCTGCTCCACCCAGGGCGACGCCATCGCGAGGACGCCGGGCCAGTCCAGCGCGGCGCTCACGCGCTCGGCCAGCGCCTGCACCACGGGGCCTTCGGCCCGGTAGGGGTCGGGCAGGCGGGGCGACTCGGGCGGGCTGGTGAAAGGCGTGGACATGGCTGACTCCTGTGAGCAATGGCACTTTATCCAGGCAGTTGATGAATTAAATTCCAAGCATTCGCAATTGCACAGATAGAAATCCAGATGACCGACGACTCCAGCCGACTCGACAAGATCGACGCCCGCATCTTGCGCGTGCTGCAGGAGGACGGGCGGATATCCAACCTGAAGCTGGCCGAGGCCGTGCACCTGTCGCCCACCGCCGTGCTGGAACGCGTGAAGCGGCTGACCCGCGACGGCTACATCCTGGGCTACGAGGCGCGGCTGAACCCGGCCAAGCTGGGCGCGGCCATGCTGGTGTTCATCGAGGTGCTGCTGGACCGCACGGTGCAGGACGTGATGGACAACTTCAAGGCCGCCGTGCAGGCCCGGCCCGAGATCCTGGAATGCCACCTGGTGGCCGGCGGCTTCGACTACCTGCTGAAGACCCGCGTGCGCGACATGGGCGCCTACCGCGAATTCATCGGCAGCGTGATCTGGACGCTGCCGGGCGTGCGCGAGACGCGCACGTATGCGGTGATGGAGGAGGTGAAGTCGACGAACGCGCTGCCGATCTGAAGGCGGCGGCACGGCGCCTTGCTGCAAGGCCGCATTCAGCGGCCGGCACCACAATCGCCCGCATGGACATGCGGCATCAAGCGACCCGGCCTCGTTGGCGAGAGGCCATCGAGACGGGCGAACTGGGCATCTGGGACCTGCGCCCCGAGCTCGAAACCGTTCACCATTCGCCGCCATGGAAGCTGCGGCTGGGCTTCCCGGAGCCGCAGCGCGCCGACAGCACGCATTTCTGGCGCTGCCGGGTCCATCCCGAGGACCTCGGCCCCATGCTGGCCGCGATGCAGGCCCATGCGCGTGGCGCCCAGCCCGGCTACGAGGCCCGGTTCCGGCTGCGCAGCAACGGCTCGGGCTATCGCCTGATGCACTCCCGCGGCCTCATCGTCGAGCGCAGCGCCGAGGGCCGGATGCTGCGCATGGTGGGCACCATGCTGGACCTGACGGCGCGCGCACCGACACCCCAGGGCGGCCTGCCCGACGGGTCGCGCGGCCTGATGGAAGGGGCGTCGCTGGCGCTGCCCCTGCACCGGCTGTTGCTGGACCCCACCGACAGCGCACAACTCGGCCAGGAGCGGGACCGCGTGCTGGGGCTGATGGACGGTCTGCTGCGGGCCTCGATGACCCAGCTGGAAGGCCTGCGCGCGCCCCAGGGCTAGCGCGAGTTCAGCCGAGGTGCCGGCCGAAGAAGCGCATCGCCCGGTCCCAGGCCTGCTGCGCCCAGACGGCGTCGTACTGCGTCTGCGCGATGCGGCCCGGCCCCTGCGCCTCCTCGTTGGCGAACGCATGGTGGGCCAGGTAGCGGTGGCCCTCGTAGCGCACACCGGCCTGCTTCAGCTTCGCTTCCAGCGCGTCCACACCCTCGATCTTGAAGAACTCGTCCTGCGTGGCCCAGTGTGCCTGCAGCGGGATGCCGATCTTGCTCGCATCCACGTACTCCACCGGCGGCATGCCGTACCAGACGACGGCCGCGTCGGCCTCGGGCACCACGGTCGAGGCCAGCACGGTCAGCGCGCCGCCCATGCAGTAGCCGGTGACGCCCACCTTGCCGCTGCCCAGCTTCAGGCCCTTCAGGTAGTTCACCGCGCCGCGCAGGTCCTGCGAGGCGGCGTCGCCGAAGTCCAGGCCCGTCATCAGGTGGTGGGCCTCCTCCTGCTCCACCGTGCTCTTGCCGCGGTACAGGTCGGGCACCAGCGCCGAGAAGCCGGCCCCGGCCCAGCGCCGCGCCACACCGCGGATCTGGTCGTTGAGGCCCCACCACTCCTGGATGACGACCACGGCGCCCACGGGGCGCTCGGCCTGGACGAGATAGCCGGGAACGCTGCCGCCGTCGGGGCGCTGGAACTGGAGGTGCTGGCTCATGGCAAGTTTCCGCTTGAACTGGGCCGCAAAGGCTAACCCAGCCCGGCGACGGCCGCAGGCCCCGTGGCTCTCGCGCGGCGCTCAGCGGCCGGCGGCCAGCTTGTCCAGCAAGGCCTGGGCGGCGCCGCGGTCGAACGCGGCCTGCGGGTCGGCCAGCGCGGCGCGCAGCTCCTGCTGCGCTTCGTCGCGACGGCCCACGGTGGCCAGCACGCTGCCCAGGTGGTAGCGGATGACGCCCGAGGACGGCTGGCGCAGCCGGGCATCGCGCAGCAGCAGCAGGGCCTTGTCGTACTGGCCCTGCGCGGCATGGGCCCAGCCGGCGGTGTCGATGATGTTGGGGTTGCCCGGCTCGCGCTTCAGCGCCTCCAGCACCAGCGGTAACGCGCCGGGGTCTTTCAGCTGCAGCAGCACTTCGGCCAGGTTGTTGCGCACGGCGTTGGCGTCGGTCTGCTTCAGCAGCCGCTCGTAGTGGCGGCGGGCTTCGGCCCAGCGGCCCTGGGCGACCAGGCTCTCGGCCAGCGTGTTGCGCACCAGGCTGTCGTCCGGCCGCTGCACCAGCCATTGCTCCAGCAGGGCCAGGTTGCGCGCGGGCTCCACCTGGCCGACCTGGGCGGCGTACAGCCGCAGCAGGTTCTCGGTGCCGGGCGCCAGCCGCTGCGCCTGCGTGAAGGCCTCGATGGCGGCGGCCGTCTGGTGGCGTGCCAGCGCGGCCTGACCCAGCAGGCTGTAGCCCAGCGCGGACCTGGGGCTCTGCGCCAGCAGCCGCCGCGCACGCGCCTCGGCCTCGGCGGCGTCGCCGCCCAGCAGCGCCGCCTCAACGCCCAGGCGCAGCAGCGCGGGCTGGTCGGGCTGCAGCTGCTGGGCCTTGTCCAAGGTCAGCCGGGCGCCGGGGGCATCGCCGGCCGCCATCTGCAGGCGGCCCACGGCGACCAGCGTGGTGACGTCACTGCCGGCCAGCCGGCCGGCCTGCACCAACTGGGGTCGTGCGCCCTGGGCATCGCCCTGCGCCAGCAGCGTGCGCGCCGACAGCAGCAGCGCGCCGATGTGGTCGGGGGCCAGGCCCAGCAGCGTCTTGGCGGCGGTACGCGCCTCGCCGGGACGGCGCTGGCGCAGCAGGAATTCCACCAGCGCCGCCTGCGGGCGCAGTTCGTTCGCACTGGTCTTGGCCAGTGCCCGCTCCAGCCAGGCCTGGGCCTCGGCGGGGCGGTCGCGGTTCTCCTCCAGCGCCGCCAGCGCGAGGCAGGCGTCCACGGGCAGTTGCTCGGCCTTGACCATGGCGGTCAGGCGGACCAGCGCGGCTTCGGTGCGCCCCAGGCGGCGCTCGGCCTCGGCCAGCACGAGGCGGGCCTGATGCAGCCCGGGATCGAGCTTCAGACCTTCTTCCAGCAGCGGCGGCACGGCGGCGGCCCGACCGGCGTCGAGCAGCATCCGGGCGAGCAGCAGGCGCACGGCCGCATTCCGCGGCTGGCGCTTGAGCTGATCGCCCAGCACGGCGCTGGCGCGCTGCTGGGCGGCGGCGTTGCCGCCCTCGGCCAGCGCCTGGGCCAGCCCCATGGCGGCGTCGGCGCGCTGCGGGTCGGCCTTCAGCGCCGCCTGGTAGGCCTGGATGGCGGCCTCCGTCTGACCCTGGCGCTGCAAGGACTGGCCCAGCGTGGCGTAGAAGCCCGGCGAGGCCTGGCTGCGCAGCGCCTCGCGCATCAGCGCCACGGCCTGCTCGGGCTGGCCGGCGGCCAGGCGGGCCTGGCCCAGCAGCTCCAGCGTCTGCGCCTGGCCGGGGTTGCGGGCCAGCGAGGCCTCCAGCGCGGCGATGCCGGCCTTGGTCTGGCGCTGGCTCAGGTAGAGCCGCGCCAGCAGCTGGGCGCCGACGTTGCCGCCGCCCTGGCTGTCGCGGTAGCGCTCCAGGTAGCTGCGGGCCAGGTCGGCCTCGCCCAGCGCGAAATGCGCCATGCCGCCCAGCAGCAGCATCTGCGGCTTGAAACGCAGCTGGGCCTCGGGCTGGGGGTCGATCTGCGCGGTCACGCGGCGCAGGGCGGCCACCATGGCGGCGTTGTCGCCACGCTGGCCGGCCTCCAGCGCCTGCAGGTAGGCCACGCGCGGGTCGACGCCATGATCGGCCGCCAGGCGGGGCAGCTCGGCGCGCAGCTCGGCCCAGCGCTCCTGCTGCAGCCAGAGCTGGGCCTGCATCAGCCGGGCCTCCAGGTGGCCGGCATCGACGGCCAGCACCCGGCCCAGTGCGGCCAGGCGCGCGTCCACCGATGCGCCCCGGGCCTGCAGCAGCTGCACCTGCGCCATGCGGGCGTCGGCGGCGTCGGGGGCCAGGCGCAGCGCATGGGCCGCGGCGGCCTCGGCCTCGCGCGACTGGCCCAGTTGCAGACGCAAGGGCAGCTCGGCCAGCACGGCGGCCAGGTTGTCGGGGTCGTCGGCGCGCAGCCGGCCCAGCTCGACCAGCGCGGCCGCGGGCTGGCCCAGCTCGGCCTGCGCCTGGGCCCGCACCAGCAGCACCTGGCGCCGCGCCGGGCCGCGCAGCCGGGCCGGGTCCAGCCGGGCATCGGCCAGCAATTGGCGGTGACGACCCAGCAGCAGCTGGGCACGGGCATAGGTGTCGGCCAGGTCATCCATGGACACGCCATGGCCCAGCGCGCGCTCCGCAGCCGCCGCGGCGCCGGCCGCATTGCCGCCGTCCAGCAGCACCTTGCCGAGCAGCACGCTGGCCAGCAACAAGTCGCCGTCGGTGATCAGCGCTTTGCGCACCTGCTCCAGCGCGCAGACCAGGTCACGCTTGGCGTAGCAACGCTCCGCGGCGTCGAAGAAGCGGTAGGCCTGTTCCTTCTTGCTGGCGGCGTCGGCCGGTGGCGCCGCCACCGCGGCGCCGGCCCAGCAGGCCAGCAACAGGGCCGGCAGGCGCATCGGTCAGCGCGCGGCCCGGCGGCGGCGCGCCCAGCCAGCACCGCACAAGGCCACCGCCACCAGCGCCAGCGAGGCGGGCTCGGGCACGCGGTTGGTGGTGGTCGTGACGTTGCCGGTGAAGCCGTAGAGGTGGATCTGCGCGCCGCTGCTGTTCAGCGTGTCGACGATGACCGAACCCTCGATGTCGGCCGTGTTCTTGAACGCCGCATGCGTGGCCAGGATGCTGCCGCCGAACTGGCGGTCGATGGCGACGCTGGTGGCCTGGTTGAAGTTCCAGACCGCCGCATTGGCCAGCTTGCCGGTCGCGCTGCCACCCAGGAAGTTCGCGCCGACCACGACCGAGCTGAGGTCGCTGTTGAAGATGAAGCTGGTCGCGTTGCCGAGCTTGAACTCGAACTCGCTGGCCCCCAGCACCTGCGCGCCGAAGGAGCCGTTCAGGTTGAACACCGCCCGGCCGCTGGCGTCGGCCACGGCGGTGAACACCGCCTTGCTGCCCTGCAGGCTGACCGAGCTGGTGGCCGTCAGCGCCGCCAACTGGCTGGACAGGCCGTTCAGCACCGCGCTCATGCTGGTGGAGCTGGCCGCGTCCACCGCCGACTGCAGCTTGGCATTGCCGGCCAGGTTGGTGACCTTGCCGCTGTTGAAGTTGACGCCGCTGGTCGAGCCGGCCACGAAAGCGCCACCGCTGCTGCCGTTGAAGTTGACGTTGCTGGCCGAGCCCTGCACGACACCACCGCCGTTGTTGATGGTGGCGTTGCCGAGGTTGCCCGTCGCGACGATGCCCACGGCAGCAGAGCCGTTGTTGTTGACCGACACGTTGGAGGCCGTGCCGAAGACGGTCAGCGCCGCGTAGTTGGAGACCGGGATGGGGCTGTCGTTGGCGAACTCGGCGCCACCGCTGCCGACGAAGTTGCCGCCCATCCAGCCACGGCCATGCACGTGGGTGCTGCTGGTGCCACCGCGCAAGGCCACCAGATTGAACTGTTCCAGCACCTGCTGGCCGTTGAGCGGCGCGAACGCGGCCTGCGCTCCGCTGCACAGCAGTAGACCGGAAACCAGGGCAGCAAGCAGGGCGGGAAGGCGCATGGCGGTGCCGGAAAGTCCAGAGGGTGACAAGGCTGTCATTCTAGGGAGCGTGCCTGCCCCACCCTCACCCGCATTCGGGTGGCCGCCCCGGGAAAATGCCGCAAACAGGCCCGGCAAGGGCGGGTTTCTGCCGAGGGGCGACAATCCGGCCTCGCCAGCGCCCGCCATGAAGATCGAACACATCGTTTCCACCCGCCTGCCCACGCCCTACGGCGAGTTCGTCATCCACGGTTTCCGGGAGGACGACGGGGGCCAGGAGCACGTGGTGCTGAGCCTGGGCGATCTGACCGGCGACGAGCCGCCGCTGGTGCGCGTGCACTCGGAGTGCATGACCGGCGAGGTGTTCGGCTCGCTGCGCTGCGACTGCCGGCCACAGCTGGAGAGCGCGATGAAGCGCATCGCGGCCGTCGGCCGTGGCGCCATCGTCTACATGCGCGGCCACGAGGGCCGCGGCATCGGCCTGGTGCAGAAGCTGCGCGCCTATGCCGAGCAGGACGCCGGCGCCGACACCATCGAGGCCAACGCGGCGCTGGGCCTGCCCATCGACGCGCGCCGCTACGACGCCGCCGCCTGCATGTTGCGCGCGCTGGGCGTCAACCGCGTCCGGCTGCTGACCAACAACCCGCTGAAGATGGCCGCGCTGGCCGAGTTCGGCATCGAGGTGGTGGAGCGCGAGGCGTCGCTGACGCGGCCTGGCCCCGAGAACGAGAAGTACCTGCGCACCAAGGCCGAATCCATGGGCCACCACGACCTGGGCCACCTGTTCGAGTGAAACGACGATGCCCGCAGACATTTGAGTTCTGCGCCCAGACAACTAGTTCTGCGCTGGACGCCTTCGGACAACTAGTTCTGCGCTGCGACCCAAGGCGTGCCTAGACGTCAGACAAATGGTTCTGCGCTGACCTCCGCAAGCCCTTGATTTCACGAGGAATTTCCTCGCGGCGGGGACGGTGCAGGCTAGCACGTTGAACGCCCCCTCCGCCCGGCTCTTCGCCTCACCCGCTGAGGAGCGCGATGCGGATGCCCGGCCGAGTTGTAACGGTCGCCTCCCCGCCCAGACAAATCAATGACTTAACGCAGCTCCAGACATTGAGTCCTGCGAGCAGCCGGTCCGGGCGAACATTGAGTTCTGCGCTGACCGCTGGAACCACTGAGCCCGTCAATCCAGCTCACCAATCCTGACATGGTCGCTCTACTTCGCGACCAGCTTTTCGGCGTCAGCTCGGGCGTCGGCCACGGCCTCGACATGGGTGCCGCGAACGCACACGCACTCGTCCGAACGCAAATCGGTCTCTTCCGCAGTGATGCAGAAGTTGACGAGCCCAACGAACACGGACGGTTGAGCCAGGACAGACGGCCAAGCTGATGAAGAGCCATCGGCAGCACACCCTCGTTCCTGTGGATAACTGACTATTTGCGGCCAAGGGCTACGCGAGAATCGAGTCCACAAAGACTTGAAGGCAGGGAATGGCCAGCGTTTTCTTCTCGTACAGCCACAAAGACGAAGCTCTGCGCGACCAGCTTGAGACCCACCTGGCCATGCTGAAGAACCAGGGACTGATTGACGCCTGGTACGACCGCAGAATCATTGCTGGCAGCGACGTTGACGACAGCATCTTCGAGAAACTCGAGACCGCGGACATCATCCTGCTGCTCGTCAGCTCCGACTTCCTCAGCTCCACCTACTGCTACTCACGGGAAATGCAACGCGCGATGGAACGCCACGACGCTGGCGAGGCCCGCGTCATCCCGGTCATCCTGCGCCACTGCGACTGGCACGTGGCCCCGTTCGGCAAGCTCATGGCCGCTCCGCGGGATGGCAAGCCGGTGACATCGTGGCCCGACCGCGACGAAGCGCTTGCCGACGTCGCCAAGCAGATTCGAAAGGCGGTCGAAGCCGCCGGCGCCGGAGGGTCACCTTCGCAGACCGTCGCCAGGCCGCCGGTCGCCCAACGCGCGGCAGCCCCCAGCACCATCGCTTCACTGCCTCGCTCGAGCAACTTGCGGCTGAAGAAGGAGTTCACCGAGCAAGACGGCGACGAGTTCCTCCTGTCTACCTTCGAATACGTCGCCAAATTCTTCGACGGGTCAATTCAGGCTGTTTGCGAACGGAACTCCGATGTCAAAGGCCGCTTCGAACGCATCGACTCCAGGCGCATGGCCGCCTTCCTGTACCGGGGCGGCAAGAAAATCGCTGAATGCTCTGTGCGACTGGATGGCTTTGGCCGCGACAACGGCATCGCGTTCTCGCACGACGCGTCGGTCCGCCAGGGTTCGTTCAATGAGCTTCTGAGCGTGAAGTCGGACGACCAATCCCTGTTCCTGACCACCATGGGCATGTCGTTCGGAGGCGGCGGGCGGGACAAGCAGCTATCGCCCGAAGGCGCAGCTGAGTTCCTTTGGGACCTCTTCATCAAGAACGCCCAGTAGCAGGCCCGCCCAATTCGCCACACGCCTAAAACGCTCCGGCATGCCCGCCGTCTCGCAAATCCCCTTTGGCATGCGACCCGACGGGCGGCTGGTGGAGGTCAGCCAGGTCGAACGAGGCCTTGCTTGCAACTGTCGTTGCCCGGGGTGCGGCGAGCCCCTGTTGGCGAAGAAGGGCGCGGTCAACGTCCAGCACTTCTCCCACCTTCCCGGCGCCGACTGCGCGACCGGTGCCGAGACTGCCTTGCATCTTGCAGCCAAGCAGTTGGTTGCCGACAGCCTCTCGATTCGCCTTCCAGAATGCCCTGTCCGCGTCTCCAAGACGGACCCAAACTGCGGGCTTTTTGCAGCCACCCGTTCGTTCACTGACCCGGAGACCTGGCAATTCGACAGGGTCGCCCTGGAGATGGTTCTTGGCCCCACAAGGCCGGATGCCATCGGCTTCATCGGCGACAGCGCCCATGGCGTCGAGATACGCGTGACCCACGCGGTGGACGAGGACAAGCAGGCCCACCTTGCGGAGCTCGGGCTCCCCAGCGTTGAAGTCGACCTATCCCCACTCGTTGGTCGACTGTTTACCTTCGAAGCCCTGGAGCAGGCCGTCATCAGGTCCACGGTCAACAAGCGTTGGCTCTTCCACCCGCGACAAGCCGAGTGGGAGGCCTTCCTGCTTTCAGGCTTCGAGGCATGGCGCCAAGCCCGCCTCGCCGAGCTGGCACGCCGGCCACCGCCATCACCTCCGGCCGCAGCTCGCCCCACCCAAACCGACGTCTACCGAGCCGCCAACGCGAAGTACCGGGCGCTCCCCGAACCAGAGAAGTGGCGCCGGCTGGAACAGCAGCTTGGCCTTCAACGCAATCAGTTTCCCAGCCACCTTCGCGTCGAGCTCCGCCAGGGTGGAGGCATCGTTCTTGCCGACAACGGCCTCTGGCAGGGCGCCGTGTTCGCGCAGTTCATCCTTGGCACACCACCTGACAGCAACGTCGGGAAGCGCATGCCTCGCGAAGGAGCCCTCGCCGTCTGGCTGGCGCAGCGCTTTGGAGCCAGAGGCGGCGACCAAGCTGCCAGGACGACTGCGCGTGCCTACCTTGGCTACCTGAAGGCGTGTGGCTTCTTGAAGTGGCAAGACGGCGACTTCTTCGTCACGCGTGACCAGGTCGCGCCTATGCCAAGGACACGACCGGCGCCTGCGTTACCTGTCGCCAAACCGCCTGTTGCCCCGAGCTCTTACCCGCCCATCCGTTGGCTCAGAACCTGGCCGGACGAAGAGCGGCTGCGTCACTGGGCGGCTGAGGCGTGCGACGGGGGAGATGGGTTCGACGCTGACTGGTTCGTGGGCTGGCTTCTGCGCCGGCGTGTGCCGCCTTCGTTCGAAGAGGTGAGCGCGGCCTTCGAAAACGCCGATGGCAACCCGCAGGAAGTCTTGAGCGTGCTTCGCAGCGTCGGCGTCATCGCCGAAACCCGGCGCTACTTCTCATCCGGCGAAGCGGCCCCTTGGCTTGCTCCATAGAACCGAAAACGAGCTGACACCACATGCCACCAACGATGGAGTTCGGGGAGTTCTGGGTCGGCAAGCCCGAGGTTGAGGAGGTCCTCGACCTTCGTACCGGCGCCATCCTCAGGCACGACCAGGCTATTGGTACTGACTACGAGGGCGTCATCAAGCTGCGCAGTGCGCTGCAAGATGGCATCCAGCGGGACGCGCCGGTATACGCCTGCTCCATGTGCGGAGTGTCGGTCTACCTGATATCGCGGCAGAAGGAGCGCAAGTTCCACTTCCGGCACACCCTGGAGGACGGGCGATGTTCCGCGAAGACCCGTGGGCTCCTGTCCCAGGACGAAATCAACGCCAGGCGCTACAACGGGGTGAAGGAGAGCCAGGCTCACATCAACATGAAGAAGCTGGTCGCCGAAAGCCTGCGTGCCGACCTGGACTTCAGTCATGTCGAAGTTGAACAGCGATGGACTGGCAAGTTCAACGGCGAATGGCGCAAGCCCGACGTGCGTGCCTTGTACAAGGGCCTGCCCGTGGTCTTCGAAATCCAGCTTTCGACCACCTACCTCAACGTCATCACGGCCAGGCGCAGCTTCTACCAGCGCGAGGGCGCGATGCTGATTTGGGTGTTCGCGGAGTTCGACGAAGGCCCGCGACGCCTGACGCAAGACGACGTCTTCTTCAACAACAACCGCAACGCCTTCGTCGTATCGGAGGCGACCCGAAACATTTCCATCGAGCGCTGGTCGTTCCACCTTGAGTGCATCTGGGCGTATGCCTTCGCGCCCCCGTCGCATGGCCTCCAGCGACAGGTAGTGCCGTTCGAAGAGCTCACCCTGGACACGGAACAGCAGCGCGCCTACTTTTTTGACTTCGATGCAGACCGTGAACGGATGTTGGACGCCATCCGAGACGATGAGCTCGCTCGCCTGGCGCCGTTGCGTGACGGCTTCGAACGCTGGTACATCGAGAACCGCGGTTCTACGTCCTCGGAAGACCCGGCATACGCAGCTCTCAGGGACCTGTTCGAGGCCGAAGGAGTGCCGCTACCCTGGTATCCCATGGACTTGCCGGACAACCTCCTCAAGACGCTGTACTCGGCCAAGCATGGGCGGCCCATAGGGTGGTACTTCGGGACTTTCATGCAGGTACTCCACCATGTGCATAGCAAAAGGAAGTACTTCCGCATCTTCCGGCGCGCCCTGCAGGTCTACAACCGCGGCGAGCAAATCCTGCTCGAGGACACAAAGCGGAGGTGGCGGGACAAGGTGAAGCAGTACACCCCTCTCCTTGAAGCCAACGACGAACGCTTCACCCCGGACCGTTCGCACGATGACCTCGTCCGCGTTCTATTCCCCGGAGTGCTGGACGAGCCAATCTAGCCGCTCAAGGCATCAAAGACACCACCAGTCGTCTAGTCGTGACGACAGAATCAGTGCACACAGAAGAGGGAGACAACATGAGCGCGACGACCGAGCAACCGAAAGTCTTCATCTCGTACAGCTGGACCAGCGTCGAGCACGAGCAGTTCGTCCTGGAGCTGGCGACGTCCCTGAGAAACCACGGTGTGGACGCAATCCTGGACAAGTGGGACCTCAAGCCTGGCCAGGACAAGTACGTCTTCATGGAGTCCATGGTCGTCGATGCCGACGTGCTCAAGGTCCTCGTCATGTGCGACCGCAAGTACCAGGAGAAGGCGAACAGCCGAGCCAGCGGCGTCGGCACCGAGTCGCAAATCATTTCCCAGGAGCTCTACGGCAAGGTCAAGCAGACCAAGTTCATCCCCATCGTCTGCGAGCACGACGACGAAGGCCAGCCGTGCCTGCCGGTCTTCATGAAAGGCCTCATCTATATCGACGTCTCGTCGGACGAGCGGTATGGAGAGGGACTCGACCAGCTCCTGCGCCTCATCTACGAGCAGCCTTACACCAAAAACCCAAGCTCGGCGGCACCCCAGCGTTCATCTCCAACGGCGGCACCAGCTACGTCAAGGAGCTAGGCGCTGCGGTCCGCGCAATTCAAGACGGCAAGCCCAACCGGCAGGGATTGGAGATGCGCACAGATAGTGTTGCCGTGAGCTCGTTGCCCCCGGTGCGCCGTTTGCGAGGCATCGTGTATCCATCGAAGTTGACCTTCGAGGTATAGGCACCCTGACAACCGAAACTCCAAGGCCTTGCGCGCGCCGTCACACGCCACCGCTTTGACCGCGCTCATCCGCATAATCCAACCCGCCCCGGAATCGGTCCCAGAACAGGGAGGGAAGGACCTTGAGGCAAACGTGGGGACCAACCGCGCTCGGCCAGTTTTTCACCCGAAGTCAGCCATGGCTGCTGGCAGTCGACGGTGAGACCTTCACACTGAAGGTCGGTGAACGGGCGCGTACGGGCGATGTTCTGCAACTGGACCAGCTGGACGTAGTGCCTGGCGCCTTCTGGGCGACGGTGCACGTCCCTGGTCCGGACGATGCAGTCTTCCCGCTCGATGGCATCCCCAACGCACGTGCCCAGCATCTCAAAGAGCAGCTGGCGGCGACAGTGGCCGTCATCCACCGACGACATCACATCGCAGCGCTCACCAAGCAGCTTGCGCCGGCGTTGGATGAGGTGGTTTCCTGGAAGCTGGACAGCCACAAGGCATGCGTCGACCGACTGCGCCGACGTGGATGGCTCGACCGCGAGCTTGTCGACGCGCTCTCCGCCAGCAAGCCCACCGCCCTGTCCGCCCTTCTCGTAGAACCCGAACTCGAAGGCTTGCTGCGAGCGCAGACCATCGAGGTCCAGGAAGCCGTCCGCGACTGGCGTCAGCCGTTCTCGACGACAGCCCTTGCCATCAACGCACGTCAGCGCGAGCGGCAGCTCGAAGCGTCGGCCCAGTTCCTGGCGACAGTCGACAAGTCGCCACTGACCAAAGAGCAGGCCGAGGCCGTCATCTGCTTCGACAACCGCGTCCTCCTGGTCGCCGCAGCCGGCTCCGGCAAGACCGCGACTATGGTCGCCAAGACCGGTTACGCGCTCAAGAACCAGTACTTCGAGCCTGAGCGCATCCTGCTTCTTGCCTTCAACAGCGATGCCGCGGACGAGCTGCGAAAGCGCCTTGACGCCCGCCTGGGACCTCTTGGTCTTCCCGCCCACAGAGTCGCCGCCCAGACCTTCCACGCCTTCGGCCTCAGCATCATCGGCCAGGCCACCGGCAGGAAGCCTTCCGTGGCCAGTTGGCTCGACCATGGGCAGGACCTTGAAGCGCTGCTCGGCATGGTCGACGACCTCAAAGGCTCAGACCCCGACTTCCGAACCCAGTGGGACATGTTCCGACTGGTCTTCGGCCAAGACCTTCCCGAGTTCGGCAAAGAGGCTTCCAACCCCGACTCCTGGGACCGCGCCGGCAACCGGGATGGCTTCTGGACCCTCAACAACGAAGTGGTCCGAAGCCGCGGCGAGCTCGTCATAGCGAACTGGCTCTTCTACAACGGCATCCGCTACGTCTACGAGGCCCCCTACCAAGTCGAGACGGCGACACCGCAGCACCGCCAGTACGTGCCCGACTTCTACCTCCCTGATGCGGATGCCTACCTGGAGCATTGGGCCGTCAACGCAAAGGGTGAGGCGCCGGCCGAGTTTGTTGGCTACAAGGAAGGCATGGCCTGGAAGCGGCAGGTTCATGCTGATAACGGAACTCGCCTTCTAGAGACGACGATGGCCGACCTCTGGTCGGGCCAGCTCTTCAGCAAGCTGGAGAGTCAGCTCACCTCCCTCGGCGTCAAGCTCGACCCCAATCCCGACCGGCCGGCGCCTGGTCGCCAGCCTATCGAGAGCCCTCGGCTGGTTCGAACCATTCGCGCCTTCCTCACCCACGTCAAAAACAACCGCCTTTCCATGGCGGAGCTTCGAAGCCGCCTGGATACCGGTGTCGCCGGCACCTTCAGGTTCCGCCACCAGATGTTCCTGGGCTTGTTCGAGAAGCTTTGGGAGCGCTGGGAGGAACGGCTGCGCGCGGAACGAGTCATCGACTTCGAAGACATGCTCAACATGGCTACCGACTGTCTGGAGCGCGGCCAATGGCAGAGCCCCTACGAGCTCGTCATGGTCGACGAGTTCCAAGACGCGAGCCAAGCCCGCGCGCGGCTGGTCGCGGCGCTGGTCAGCAAACCCGGCCGCTACCTATTCGCCGTTGGCGATGACTGGCAGTCCATCAACCGCTTTGCCGGTGCCGACCTTGGCGTGATGGCCGAGTTCGAGAGGCACTTCGGCAAGGCCGTCACGCTCAAGCTCGAAACCACCTTCCGCTGCCCTCCGTCCCTCTGCGACATCACCAGCAAGTTCATCCAGAAGAACCCACGCCAACTGCGAAAGACCGTCCGCTCCCCACGGGAGCAGGTCGTTGACCCCATCCGCATCGTCCGCGTCGCCCACGAGCAGCAGACCAAGTCTGCCATCGAGACAGTAATCAGCCGTCTCATCGAGAGCCACCCTGGAGCGAAGCAGTCGGTCTACCTCCTCGGCCGCTACAAGCGCGACCGGACCCACCTGCCGACGCACTACGCGATGGATGGCGTGGACCTTCAGTTCATGACCGTCCACTCGGCAAAAGGACTCGAGGCCGACCACATCATCATCCCAGGCCTCAGCTCCGAGACCATGGGCTTCCCCTGCCGCATCGTCGACGACCCCGTGCTCACCTTGGCGATGCCTGGCGGTGACAGCCACGACTTCGCAGAGGAGCGCCGGCTGTTCTACGTGGGTCTGACCCGGGCCCGAAAGACCGTGACGCTGGTCACCATCGAGCGCAAGGAGTCGGCCTTCATCTCCGAGCTCATACGCGACCACGCCATCAAGGTGCTGAACGTCGAAGGGGACGAAAGCAACGCAGAGTTGTGCTCCAGCTGCGGGGTCGGCTTCCTGGTGCCGAGGAAGGGGAAATGGGGGCCCTTCATGGGTTGCACACACTATCCACGCTGCAAGTTCACAAGACGGCTTCAGCGAAGCTAGCATCGTTGCAAGCCATCATTGCCGCATCAAATGGACGACCTGGACCAACGGATTGCGCATGCGACCGCAGCCATATGCCCGCAGTTCATATTGCTACCTGTTCAAGGACAGCCTGCTGCGTTCCGTGAGCGCGTCTATTGCTATGAGCTCTATCACCAGCTTCGCAAGGATTGGCCCGATGGCTCGCCCTTCGAGTTGAACGGCGAGGTAGACAAGGCCGGCCATAGGCTTCTACGACAGTGGCAGGCTGACAGGTGCAAGCCGGACTTCTTGGTGCACACCCCCGGAAATATGGATGGCAACTTCGCCGTCATCGAAGTGAAGCCTTGCCACGCAAGCGCGAAGGCCATCAGGAAAGACCTTGCAACGTTGGCGCTGTTCTCCACTGAAGAAATTGGCTACGAGAGGGCCATCTATCTTCTGTACGGAGAACGGGCAGAACACATGGCTCGTCGCGTGCGACAACAAGTCGCGAACGTGCCTGGTTCCGACGGCGTCGAAATCTGGATTCACCCCCAAGCCTTCCGTCCTGCATCGCGCTGGCTCGGATAGAGGCACAGCATCTATGCAGCCTGCCACTCAGTCCTCGCACCTCCTGCTTACCGAGCGCGGCATGCTCTGGCTTGAGCAGTTTGCTGAGCACGACCGTGCGCTTGTACGCCAGCTCACTGAGGCCATCTCTCTCGTATCAGTCATGGAGCTCGAACGCGCTCTTCAAAGATTGGTCGAGCGTTTTTCAAGCAACTCCGCCGGCCCGCTGGCTCTCTATTCGGTCCGCGAGGTTCCCAAGAATGGCGGCCTCAACTTCCGCCATGGAGGCAATGGTCTGGACGCCGTTGCATCCGGAAGCGACATAGGTAGCGAAGGTCGTATTGCGCACATCACTCGCCAAATCTGCCGTACCCAAACATCTCAGCTTCTACGGCAGCCGGATATTGACACGCTGCTCAAGAAGCGAGTTCGGAACATCGTCGTCGTGGACGACATCATTGGCTCCGGTGAACGAGCTCTTTCCTATCTGCAAGAGCTCTGGAAGGACCCCAGCATCAAGTCCTGGTGGTCCTACGGGAAGGTCCGCTTCACTGTTCTAGCCTACGCAGCCACGGAGGCAGGTATTCGTCGCGTTCAGTCGCACCCCTGCAAGCCCCATGTCGAGATACATCGGCACTGCCCTGTGCTGAAGAACCTACCCTGGCGCCGTGAGCTTAAACGGAAGGTCACTGACCTGTGCATGAGGTACGCGAGGACCAAGAAGCTCAGGGGGGCTCCGCTTGGCTTTGGGCAGACTGGCGCGCTGCTCGTGTTCGAGCACGGCATTCCCAACAATGTGCCGAACATCTTCTGGGCCTATTCACAGGACCCATCGGCATGGCTACCTCTTTTTCCTGGCAGGGCAGCTACTGCAGAGATTGCAAGCGTTTTTCCAAGCGAGTTGGCTGCACGAGAACCGGTGAGCGTGCTTCTCGCCGCCGGTGCCGAGCGAATGGCGGAGGCGTTGCCGACAGTGGCAGACCGTCCACTTGCGCCGGATATGGTCGTGTTGTTGTCCCTCCTTCGTCGAGGCTTGAATCGCTTGGAGGCTGTCGCAGATGCCACTGGAATGACCTCGACTGAATGCTCACTTCTTCTTGAGCGATGCATTGAGGCAGGCCTTGTGTCACCAAAGCGAAGGCTCACTGAAAAGGGTGCGGCAGAGCTGGCAGGGATGGCGCACGCAGCGCCCGCGCGCGGATATCGCAAGCTCCCCCTTGGCGAAGACAGCTACTATCCACGCTCGTTGAGAGGCCGCATTGCTGGTTAGCGCTGACCTGGACCCGTGTTTTCAGCGGCACTGGTTGGGGCGCGGATTGCCGCTGCCCTCTGAAATTGCCCAGGCTTTGGCGGATGCAAGACGCAACTCAAGCAACCTTCGAAGTCTCGGGCGTGACTTGCGTCTCCCCTCCGCCTTTCGACGGAGTAGATGTAGCTAGCAATGTGGTCATCTCAACACTATTTAAAGCGTGGCCTCGAGCTCGGTCGAAGCCCGGTTTTGCTGCAGGAGGCCGTCAAGCAGGGACGGCGCCTGGCGAGTCATCGACCCGATGCTCTGCCGATACTCTTTACCCTTTGTCATCTTGCCAAGCGCACGGGCGTTCCCTACGCCTCGTTGAGGGCGTACGTCACTCGAAAGGCCATTGAGCCTTATCGGCGGTTTCGCATTCGGAAGCGCTCCGGTGGCATCCGCCGCATCTGCGTGCCGGAGCCGACCCTAGGCGCGGTGCAAAGCTGGATTGCGGACCACATCCTCCAGCGAGCGGCTGTCCACCTGGCAAGCCACGCCTTCAAGAAGGGCGACAGCATCGCGCGCTGCGCCGAGGTGCATGCCGGCGCCCGTTGGCTCATAAAGATGGACATTGCCGACTTCTTCGGCAGCGTCAACGAAATTGATGTCTTTCGGGTCTTCGTGCGGTTGGGCTACAACCGACTGGTCTCCCTGGAACTCGCCAGAATCTGTACCGAGCTGCCGGCGCAATCCGCGAAGTACGCGCTTCGCAATTGGCAACGCCACTACCTGCGGCATGCGATTCCAGAGTACAGCCAGCAGTTCGTTGGCCGCCTCCCCCAAGGAGCTCCCAGCAGTCCGATGCTCGCGAACCTCACCATGGTCGGCACGGACCAGACGTTGACTGAGATTGCCTCACGGTTCGGGCTCGTCTATACCCGGTACAGCGATGACCTCACGTTCTCGACCGTCGGAGAGTTCGACCGCGCCCGTGCCTACGCACTTGTGGAAGAGGTAGCAGGTGTGCTGAAGGCACGTGGGCTATACCCTAACCGCGGCAAGACCACAGTAGTTCATCCCGGCGCTCGCAGACTTGTCTTGGGCCTACTTGTCGATGGGCTTGCGCCCCGTCTGACTCGTGAGTTTCGCGACAACCTGAGGCAGCACCTTCACTACCTCGAGAAGTGCGGCATTGAGGCGCATGTTCGAAGGCGCGCGTTCGAGTCCGCAGGTGGCCTCTATAGGCATCTTCGAGGTCTGCTTGACCATGCTCGCGCAGTTGACCCGGTGTACGCCGCGCCGTTACTCCAGCGGCTTGAAGCCTTGCCCTGGCTGGGCGGCGCGCAAGCGACGGTCGAGCAAACCCCTGCGACGGCGCCACCTTCCAATCAGTGATTAACGGGAGGCAACAGGTCTGGCCACTCCTCCGGAACCAGCGACGGTGGCTTGGTCCAAGGCTTCTCAACGAGGGCGTTCTGAAACCAGTCATCCCTTAGATTGGCGTGCTCCGTGACGATAATCTGGAAGCCTGGAACTTCCTTTTGGGTGAAGTACAGCAAGAACGCGAACAAGCGTCGCACCGCGGACAAGTCGGCGTCTTCCTCGGTCTTCTCGATAGTGCCGTCGCCCTTTTCGATGTCCTCCGATGGGAAATAGACCTGCGTCGGCTGGTCGATGAGGAGGAAGCGCGGGATGGGACGGTCGTTCTTCGCGGCGAACCAGTGAAGCGCTAGTAGTGCCGAGAGGTGATAGGCCAAGTGGTTCTCGCCGCCGCCAGTGCGACTCATTGGCACGAATCGCTCTGGTCGGTCAAAAACTACGGTCATCCGCGCAAGGTCGAGCCTGACAGGGACGTCCTTAAACTCAGCTTCAAACTGCGCAATGAATCGGAAGACCTGCGCCGAGATGTTGCTCAAGATAGATGTCAGCCGCTCCTGGCTGTTGTCCGCATCAATCTTGCCCTCCAGGTCGTCTACCTTTGCCTTGAGCCGGCGATGCTCGGCCTCCCGCTCCAGTAGTTCCTTGTTCGACACCAGGTTCTCAAGGAACAGGCTGATGCGTCCAACGACACGAGCTGCCGCGTTGTTCCGAGACCCCATCTGAGCCAGAAGCTCGTTCGCAGAAATTGCAGCGGCAAGCTCCACTTCCTTATTCTCGATGCGTTGGGAAAGGTCCCCAATGTTCTTCTCGAGGTCAACGACGTAAGCATCCAGCTTTGGCTTCTCGCCCACGACAACCTTTAGCTCCTCGTCGAGACTGCTCAGCTCCGCAAGCAGCACTGCCGCCAGCGGCGATTCCATAGCCAGGTTCTGCTCGCAAAAGGGCCATTGCCACTCGCCCGTGGAAGGATTCTTCGGAAAAGCCTTGATAGATGCGAGGCGGTCCCTTTGCTCAGAGGCTTCAGTCTCGAAGCCACCGGCTTTCCTCGCGTACTGACGCGCCGAATCAACCCGAGCCTGCAACTCGCGGCGCTCGCTCCGCAGGTCCCCAATTTCCAGCTCCAACCGACCCATGCGACCACTGTCGGCATCCGGTACCGATGTAGGCTTCCACTGAAGCGCAGGACGCAGCATGGCCACCAGGTCGCTGTTGTCTGTCTGCGCGGTCAGACTCTGCAAGACACCTACTGCCTTCGCTTCCGAGTAGAGGCTGATAGCCCTTTGCTGCGCGACATCTATGGTCTCGCGTGCCTGTTCTAGAAGCTTCGTTGAGATTTTGAGGTCCCGCTGTGCAGCGCGCAGCTTTGCCTCAAGTTCAAAGCGCTCGCTCGATGAAACCCCAAGCAGAATCGGAAGCGTGTCGCGGATGGTCTGCGGCTGGAAGCTCTCATTCTGTCGATAGAACAGCTGGTCCTTGTTCGCCACAAGTGTCTGCTTCTGGAACAGATAGAAGTGTGTGTGCTTGATGTTGGCGTCGTAGCTCGCCCGCGAGCTGTTGGTAGGCACGTCGGTCCGATTCTCTGGAATCCCAAGCAGTCGGGACAAAAGCGACTCGACCGCCTCATCGTCGGTGCTGGCGACGAGCTCGTTCATCTCCGGAATGGCGACGGATGCACCGCGTCGGCACATAGCCAAGCTACAGCTCTCCCCTCCGTTAGGCGGGGTTGGCTTGGCGACCAGAACTTGCTCGTGGGCGAACTGAAAGACCACGGCAAACCACGCCACCTTGTCGCGTATGACGCCTTCCGGGACATTGAAGGTCGACCGCCCCATGCAGTATTCAATGATGTCGGAGAGGGCTGACTTGCCGGTAGAAGAGCGACCGGTGATGACGTTCAGACCGTCCAACTTAAACGTCACATCGCGACGGTCACCTTCCTTGCTGTAGATGTGCAGAGACTTGATTTTCAAGGCCGAACTCCCAGGGTCGTATACACAGTGACTCGGTCGTCAATGCGTGCAAACTCTTTGCCGATAAAGCGGGCAACCCGCTGACATGAAATGGACTCCGAGGTACCCACGTCGGACTTCCGCACAAGATTGGGTACCGTCTGGACGCGACCGTTGTCATCTATTCGTATGCACCCACGCTCGACGAGCATGCCGAAGGCCTCAAGTGCAAATGGCAGGAGATTTGTAGCCCTTGCAGGCAGTCCGACAAGGAGCTTCGGGTTGGATTCAACTACTCTGAGAAAGTAGCTTCTGTTGCCCTTCTCGAGGGTCTGCCGTGAGTCTTTGTGCAGGCATAGCGGCAATACCAAAAGCGCTAGAGAAAAAGGCATGCCTCGGAGGTCGATTTCCTCGTATCCATGCAGCGCCTTGAACAGGACAAGACCGCAGAACGCTGGATTGAATAGGTTCCTTACCTCGAAAGGTCGCTCGTTCCACGGCCTCACTTCGTCGCCCCTATCGCCTTTTCAAGGCGCGTCAAGAAGTGCGGATGCCAATACACCTTCGGCGGCGGTCCAAAGTTGGCAAGAATGTGGAAGCCACCGCGCACCACATAGGGCTCTACAACCCGCTCGCGAATACGTAGCGAGGAGATGTTGCCGCTTTCCAAGTCCGCCCAAAGGTAGAGCGCACGTCCTGCCTTCAGCAGCACGTCCTCTGCGCTTGCATCGTCGAGCTCCTCGAAGACCACGTCTCTATATCGTGACCACTCGTCGACAAGGCGCTCCTCGTGCTGCTCAAGTTCTCCGGTAACCAGCAAGTACTCTCGCGCCCAGGAAGAGCGTTGCTCCCACGCCCTGTAGTAGTCAAGAATCGCGTTTCGAATTCGCTCAGAAGAGATGCCAATTGCTCTGAGCTGCCGCACAAACTGTCGCGGGTCGCTATCAGCATCCACGCCTTCTGCTGGCTCTGCGCGTCTGAACGTGATGGGCAGGTTGTCGGCTTGGTATTCGGCTGAGATGGATGAGAGCTTGTCGTCTAGCTCTATGCCGCTAAGCGCTTCGATGCGCTTGCCTTCTAGCAAGCTCACAATCTCATTGTTCCACCAGCCTTCGAGCCGTTCGAACACGGCGTCGCGGTGTTCGCGCCTAGTGCTACGCATGCGAGCCTTTACAAGCGCCGGGATGTCGCCGATGCGAGGCGTGGCATCGAAGATGACTATTCGAGCGAAAAAGTCTTCCTGCTCTTGTTCGCTCAGCTTCTTGAACTCCTCGCGAAGCAATTCACTTAGCTTTGATTCCGACGACGCTAGCGCTTTGAGCGCCTCCGCTGCCACATCACCTCGTTCCTCAACGGCAGCGCCATCAACTAGCCGCTGCAGGAAAGATGTGTCGGACACCGTCGCCGTGGTGAACAGATAAAACTGAAGGTTTGCAGCAACACGGCCGTCGCGCTCATACCTCGACAGCCAGATGCGCACAGATTTCCAGAAGTCGGTCGAAAGGTCCGCTAGGCGGTCTCCCTCCGCTTTGTGCTTCAGCGATGCAAGCGTTTTCCCGCCTGCGGCTGCAACGAAGTCGAGGTCGTCGTCCTTCTCGATGAAGACCGAGGTATCTCCAGGAGCCTCAATGAGCCGCAACAGCGCAAAGCGCGGTTGGAAGATATAGCCGAGCCCCTGCGCACCCGCAGAAAACTGGTCACCTGAACTACTCGCCATGCAGCTCCTCCCTGAGAGAACTGATTTGTCCCCAGAGACCGCACAGTCTTCGAGCAGGTGCGCTACTGCAGCTCGGGTCAAACGTCCCCGGCCACGCTGCCGTGCCTCTTACCGCCAGTCCTGGGTGTTATTTTCGGGCGGACTATAAGTCGACTGCTACAGCGCTGGAAGGGCTAGATGGGTGCCGGGGCGGCAATACGGTGAAGGGCAGGCCACATGCTCGACCATCGGCTGCAAGCGCCCTTTTTGACCTCGCCGCTGGCTATGCTGCCGTCATGAAGGAACAACAGATTCAAGAGTTGCTCGGCTGGCTGCTGACGCCGGAGCGGGTTGCACCGGACCGCATTCCTCGTTCCGGTCCACGAGCCGAGGCGGTTGACTGCTACTGCGTAATGATTCCAATGGATGGCCAGCCGTATCTCATGCTCCGCGCGGTAGAGGATGGCTCGGTAACCGCGGACGAATGGAGCGGCACTAGCTTCGACGCGCCTCGCCGGTTGCCGATGTCTGACATTCAGGCTGACCAAGTCGTGGTGACTCACTACCTGGGGACGGACGAGTTGGATTTCGTTGGGCTACGCGCGTTCCAGCGAGCACGACGACTACCGCTGCCATACATCTTGCGACGACTGCGGCGCGGCCGAAACCGCGTAGGCCAATGGCTGTTCAACAAGCGCGACCTTGAGGCCGGTGCACGGTTGGCTGTCCTGCGCCAGGTGGTTCACGCCGTAAGCGATGGGGCTCAAGGCATGGATGCCTTCGCACTGATGAGCATCAGACATGGAGACAGGTGGGCGGGGCACCCTGGCTGGCAGGCGCATCACCGCGCGTTGAATCGCCAACTGGATGGGCTCGTTGATACCGGAGAACTCCGGCGGGCAGATGACGGTGTTCGCTTCGTCCCCACCGGCCAGGCATACCGAACGCTTGAGGAGAGCGATGACACCGACCGCAAGCACCGCGACAACTTCCGGCTGCAGCTGGCCATTGGACTTCTGACGCTCGTCGGGGCGTTCATGGGTGCAGTCCAAGCCAATGTGGTCAAGCTGCCCACGCTGATTGACCTGACGAACGGTACGACTTGTGCGTCGGATAAGGACGGGGCCACACCGTCGAACGCGAAGTAGCGTTTTGGCTCCCGTCTCGTGAGCGCAGCCGGCCGCCCTTGCACGCTTCCGGCGCATCGGGTTGCAAGAGCCCCCGGCTGATGGCAAACTCGACCTGCGTCGAACCGGGAGGTTCGACCCGCGTGTACCAATTCGGACCGCATAGCCAGGAGCTGAGCACTGGCGCCCGCAGCGATGCAGATAAAGCAAGCACGGGGACTTTCCACCAGGAGTCCTTATGCCATCAAGAATCTGCATCCTTCGTCGACAAGCTTTTCGCCTTCAGCACGGCATGTGCTGGTACTGCAGGTCGCCCATGTGGCTGGCGTCGCCGCTCGAACTCCAGACGTTCGTCCCTAGCCAGGCCGCCGCTTATCGCCTTCGGTGCACGGCCGAGCACCTGATTGCTCGCAGTCATGGCGGCAAGAACACATCCGCCAACATCGTCGCCGCCTGCTATCACTGCAATCACACGCGGCACACACGAAAGCAGCCGCCAGAGCCGGAGCGGTACCGCGATGAAATCGGCCAGAGGATGGCGCGTCTCAGCTGGCACCCGCTCTGGGTACACGCCGCTGCCTCCGCCGCTCCTTGAGCCTTCGGCCGTTCAAGCGGGACCAAGGGGACAGCTACAGGTCCAGGGCCATCGTCGCGTGATAGTCAAAGAGCGCAGTGTCAGGCGAGAAGGAAGTCTTCGAGCTTCTTGCCGGCTTCGATAGCTGCTCGCAACCAACGCGGCTGACTACCTCGCCCGGTCCACGTGTTGCCGGTCTCGTCCTTGTACTTCGGAGCAACGGTGATGCCCTTTGCAGGGCTGACCTTCTTGACGGTCGTGCCTGCATCCTTTGCGGTGGCAGCCTTCTTGGCCGGGGCAGCTGCCTTTGCCGGCTTTGACGTTTTCACTGCTTTGACCGGCTTTGCCCGGCCAACCTTCTTCGCAGCCTTCGCGGCCGCCTTGCGCGGTGCGACTGCGCGCTTACCTACCGAAGACTTGGGGCCGCTACCGGAGCCAAAAATCTGCTCGGCCGTGATGCCGTAGTGCGCTATCGCTTCTTTGATTTTCGCGATGACGCCCTGCGCCTCTTTCTGCAGAAGAGCTTGCTCCTGCGCCTGCAGCTTGGCAATTTGCTCACGAATTTGGTCTACGGTCTTGGCCATCGGGCACTCCGAGTTTGGTTGCTCGGCAGTCTAGTCTTGGTCTGGAACTGCTGATGTCTCGTGCAGCCCATGCCGCTCATTCGCTAGTTCGGCCGCCACACCGAGCGCCGGCGCAGAGGCAGGTTTTCGCCCTCTGGACCGGGGACCGCCTGCGTCAGTTCAAGTCGTCGATGCCAACCTGGTCGCACCACATCGCGACCAGTTTCTCGCCGTCATTGCAAGCATCAGCCAGCGCCTCAGCGAGCGTGTCTCGCACTCGCAGGCATTCGTGCACCACTGAAACTGGCTTAAGAGCGCCAGTGCAGAAGTTCACCCTGCCGACGAAGCCCAGGCGATGAGGCAACGCCGACGGCCAGGCCGACGCCGAGCCGTCGTTCGCACAAATTAGGTAGTGGATGAGGTCAATAAGGTAGTCGCGGTCGCGCCGACAACTTAGCTTAGACCTGTGACACCTTCAAGCTTCTTTCAACTTGCCCAAAGCAAAACCCCGGCTCGATGGCCGGGGCTGCAAAGTCCCATCGCTGTCATCACGTCAGGACTCCCGCCCAGGGAGGAAAGGCGGGGAACCATTGGCAAGTCCAGTTCGAGCGCATCAACCACGCGCTGATGGGCTTCGCGCGGTTCAATGCAATCACGGATGCGGTCGAGGCCGTTGAGGGGCGCCCCGACGGTGATGGAGGAAGGAAAGCCGACCAGGAACAGCAGTCAGCGCAGTGACCGGCTGGCTCCTCGGAGCGCCCCAAGCTCAGCGTGTCGCGTGCTCAGCGCAACGGCTCCGTTGGGTAATATCCCGCGCGTCAGTGGAGGAGAACAAAGTGTCCAAGAGACTAGCGGGTTTCGTAGTTTCGGGAGATGACGTCAAGGTGGTTGTGGCTCAGGTGCCCGCCGACCCAGCCGACCCCATCTCGATTGAATACGACCAGACGTGGAAGCTGCAATCTGGGGCGCGCGAGCCAGCCCTCTGCATGCTGCACCAGCGCTGCGCCAGCTTCCTCAAGGAGAAGCAGGTCGCATTGGTAGTCTTGAAGGCCAGTGCACCGCCTCGCTCAGCTGCCACGTTGTCGCTATTGCACAGCGCAGAGGTCCGCGGTGTCGTCATTGCCGCCGCAGCCTCTGTAACCGAAGTTCGCTCTCTGGCCAAGGGCGTCATCAGCCGCAAGTACGGCGACCGCAAAGTCGACGAGTACTTGAAGGACGACAGCTTCTGGAGCTCCAAGCTGTCGGGCGAGTCGTTGCGCACTGGAAGTCGCGAGGCCGCAATGCTCATCATTGCCGCTAGGGAACTCTGATGGCTACGTCCGTTGTTCCGCCGTTGCAGCTCTTGGGCAAGTTAGGGGCAGGAGCTTTCGGCGAGGTGTTCGAGGGCAAGGACGTTGTTCACGGACGTGTTGCCGTCAAGGTGATGTCGCAGTCTCCAACCGAGACACCTGCGGATTGGGACAAGCGAAAGGCCGGCCTGCTAGCTGAAGCGCAGAGACTTTCTGCGGCTGAGCATCGGAACGTGGTGCGGGTTCATAGCATTTCCGAAACCAACGGCGGCGACAGCATCCATCTCTGCATGGCGCACTGCCCTGGCGGCTCACTTCAAACGGCCTACGAGCATGGACCTCTTTCGCTTGATGCGGTGCGCAAGATTGCCACTGAAGTAACGCTCGGTCTGGACGCGCTTCACGCGCGAGGCATGCTTCATCGCGACATCAAGCCCGGCAACATCTTGTTGGATGCTCAGGGCGTTGCCTTGCTTGGCGACTTTGGCCTGGTGACAGACCGCCTCCTGCTTGGCTACGGCTCCGCTGCCGGCTACAGCGACCACATTGCCTTCGAAGTTTGGGCGACCTTGGTGACCAGCCCAAAGTCCGACATCTGGGCGCTCGGTATGACGCTGTACCGGCTGCTTCATGGCCAGCGGTGGTATCAGGCAGACCCTGCGCCGCGCACGACCGTTCCCGCCGGCGGCTACGCAAACAAGCTGCGATGGCTGCCGCACGTGCCCAGCGGCTGGCGTCGCATGATTCGCAAGATGCTCAACGACGACACGACGCTGCGCTATCAGTCTGCGCAGCAAGTACTCAACGCCCTATCTCAACTTGAGACACCAGCCTGGCGACTTCAGGTGAATGCTGACTCAGTGCGCTGGGAACTCACGACCGACAAAAGACGGAAGGTCGTTGAATGGGCGTGGCAATCGGCACGCAAACACCGATGGTCAGCATGGTCCGAGCCGCTGGGCGCGACTGGCCGAAAGATGACCTTAGGCGGAAGTACCTCGTTGCAGGGTGCAGGGCAGACCATCAAGGAGCTCGAAGAGTTCTTTGACGGGTGCTAACTGCGACGCAGATGACGGGGTAGCAGGTACGCGCCCATAGTCTGCTTCGCGTCCAGAGCGTTGCCACCAAAGGCAATGAAGGCAGCGGCGCGGCGCTCGTCGGCACACGCATCGCAGTACGAGTGGCTCGCGGACACCCCTTCCGCAGGTTGCCAAAAGCGGCCACAGAACCGGCATCTCGGGAGTGCCACTTCCAGCGTTGTCGACTTCTTTGGCATGCGTCGTCACCTCTCCCCGGACGTGGTAGCTCTATGGCTGTTTATATTCACAGTATAGGTAGCGAGCCGCATCCTTGCAATGGGCGGGTCAACCACCGTCCACGGGTTGTGCCATCGGACTTTGGGCGGTTTCGCGCAAGGCTCAGTAGCCGCGTTTTCTCAACAGGGTGTAATTCCTTGCTAACAATTGACAGGTGTCTTTTGAAAGCAAGGCGGGAACACTGCGCCCGCGATGAAACCAAGCAGACTTCCCGGCCTCGTCGAAGCCCTCGCCGCTGAAATCAAGGCTCGAAGAGCTGAGCTGGGCTGCACCCAAGAGGACCTCGCGGTAAAGAGTGGACTCGACCGTGGATATGTTTCGCTGATTGAAGTCGCCCAGAAGCAACCAACGCTGAGCGTCCTTTACCGATTGGCGTATGGACTCGATATCAGCCTCTCGGACCTCACCGCGCGCATCCAACACCGATATGGCCACCGAACCCCGGACTGCGCTGAAGGGAATCCGCCCGCAAACTGAGCCAGCGCTAGGCGGGCAACCCAGGCTGGCCCGGCCGGCCGCGGTCGGGAGTGCTCCCTCCACGTCGCCATTCGTCAGCGACTCCGGAGCGGTTCGCACTCGACTGGATGCAACCGCGAGCAAGCCTTTCGCCGTTGTGAAGAACGGCCGCCTGCTGCCCGAGGTGATATCACCGAGAGCCGAACACCCCGCCTCAAGCTGATGCCCACGTATATGGGGCAGCGAGCTTCCATGAGGTTCGTGGTCCGTGCACTACGAGCTTTCCCATGGCCCATCTGTATGCAACTTCGAGGTGCGGGTGTCACTGGCCAGCAAGCCGAGTTCGCGTGCAACTGCTCGCGGCAGTACAACGGTCACTGATGCGGCTCCGGTCTTCGTCGTCTCGAAACGAACATCAACCCCATCGAGCTGTAGATAGACAGGCTGCTCGACTTCCGTTTCCATCCCGAAGCTGTCGAGGACGTCTTCGTAAAGATGGAAGCTGGGGAGTCCAGCGGATGGGTCTCGCGACTTGATGCTTACCCTTGTGCTCACGCCATCGCCCCTGCTCCGCGCAACCTGCTCAAGCCGCCAACAGCGTCGGCTGGGCAACCCTGGCGAGCAGCCACCCCCGCTCTCGTGCCGCGCTGGACTGCAGGTGCGCGTCTCGCAGCGTTGGCTCGTCATGCAACTTGAAGAACAACCGTTCGCCCTCGGCGAGCATGTAGTCCCACCACACCTCCTCGACCCGCGCAATCTTCCAGTCACTCGTCGGCCCGTCGGTGTCGAATCGCATAAGGCCGATGACAGAGTCGCCTTCAAGGTCATTGAGTAGGTCCACGAGCATGGACTCACACGCGACAAAGACTGTTTCTTGCCGGTCGGTGGTGCGCCGCCGGATGTTCACAAGGTACCAAGGCACCGCCCTCAGGAGCACAGCGGCACTCCAATACTGAAAACCGGCATCGCGAGCCTGCACGGGGACACGACCCTCAAGACCTTCAAAGGTGATGAACATGTTTGCTGTCTTTTGTGAGCAAACACATTTTGACCCAGGTGAAGGAAAGAGGGAAGAGCTGCTCCCGGCCACATCGGGCTTTCAGACTTTCAGCGATGAATCCGACGCGAAACCGAAAAGTCAGGCCGATGCGCGCCGAACGAGCTCAGCCCAATCGGCCTGGAGAACCTCGACTTGGAGAGCCTCCAACTGGCGGGCCGGCGCAGCTCCGTCCTTTGCCTTCTTGGAGCCTGGCGTCTTGGCCCAATACTTGTCGTCGGCCTTAACCGCTGCCCAAACAAGCTGCTCGGTCCTGTTCAGCAAGGTCGGCTGAAGAAGAGCCAGCTTGACGGTGCGCACGACTTCGATGTCGTCCCAGACGAGGCGCAGCAGGTCCACCGCATGGTCGGTCCCGTCGAGATACACGAGCAAGCCGCCGTTCTCCGAGGTGAGGCTCTCGTTAAGCGCGCGAATGATGACGTCGGAAATGGACTCGCTGTAGCGGCGCGAGATGAGGTCGAGCCCGAACTTGAGGCGGGCGGGAACCCGTACGTTGAGAACGGCGTCACGTGCTCCGCCTGGCGATTTTCTGGGCATGTATGAACTTCTCCTGTCGGCAGTCTAGGCGAATTGTCTGTTTGTATTACATGAATGCTCGTCACTCATAAGCACAAACAAACAGAACGTCGCTCATAAATGAGCGCCCGGCCAGCCCAATTTGTAACCATTTGTTTGTGTATTTGTAATACATCCAAACACGTCTCACAATAAATTCAGTGCGCCACAGATGCAGGAGAACGATATGGGACGAGGAATACAGAAATGGACTGAAGCGGTTATCGAACGCTTCGAGAAGGAAGGCCGCGGCAAAGGAGAAGGCGCCAGCTACCAGCCGTGGCTCTACATCGGCGACTTCTCTTCGCTGGGTCGAACTCACGACCCACACGGCATCAAGACGAACCGACCGCATCAGCTCTTCTCAGACAACGAGCGGGACTTCTTCTTGATGCTTGAATGGTCAGACGATGTCATCGACATCCGCGAGCAGTTCCCGCTTCCTCGCGACAAGACGATGGAAGTGGCAATGGAGCTGGGCATTCAGCACCCCTTCTACCCAGGCACCCACGTTCCGACCGTGATGACGGTCGACTTCATGGTCACGCGCCGCCGCGATGGCAAGGAGTTCCTCGAGGCCTTCAACGTCAAGCCGACGTCGGAGGCTGAGGATGTCGGCTCGCTGCTGAAGTTGGAGGTCCAACGCGAGACCCTGGCGCGCATGAGCATCCCCCACCACCTGGTCTTCGACACGCTCATCCCAGCGCAACAGGTAACGAACATCGCGTGGGCACGAGGCGGCCAGCGTCGGCCCAATGAGGAGGAGCTCTATCCAGGCTTCTTCGACGACCAGATGCTCGCAATGACCAGCGACCTTGCGGCAACTCGCTTTGACGGAAGCTTGGCGCAGTACTGCAAACAGTTCGACAGCAAGGCCGGCATCGCCAGCGGAACCGGGTTGCGCATAGCCCGCATGCTGATGGCGCGCCGGCACATCCGGTTCGACCTCGGTCTACCAGCGCCTGAACGAGCGCACATCTCGCAGTTCACCGTTGCGTGGTCCAAGGCCGTTCAAGAACGAGGTGCCAAATGAACACGCTGCTTCTGAACGACTTGGTCGTCATGCCCGACGGCCTGCGCCACCGCATCCTCGCTGTGACCAACTCGGGCCAGGACGCATGGGTGATTGCTACGGAGGAACGCTGCGCGCTCCCTGCAAAGGTCAGCTATACGTGGCTCTCTGCAAACTGCAAGCAGGTAACGCCTTCGGATAAGGCGACGAGCGCCCTTGTCACTACCAAGTCTGCAACCGCATCTGCGAAGGCGCTGAAGCGTCGTGACGTTGCTTGGGAGCGCATCGCACCCCTGGTCGCCAATGCGCGCATCTTCGAACCAACCGCGCGAGCTCAACTGCTTCGCCAGCGCGCCCGAGAACTGGCCTGCTCTGAGAACACGTTGCTCTTGAATCTGCGTCGCTACTGGCAGCGGGGACAGAACCTCGATGCGCTGCTGCCGGACTACTCGAACCGCGGTCAAGCAACAGCCGGCCGTCGAACAGCCGACGGCCGCGCACCCTTTGCTCTCACGGACGCGGACCGAAAGGCGCTGGACAAGGCAATAACCGGCTACTACCTGAAGAAGGAGTACCACACGCTCACGGACGCCTATCAATGGATGCTGGAGCGCCACTACACCTTCAAGGACGGCAACAACGACTCGTTCATCAAGGCTCCAGAGGAACGCCCATCCCTGCGTCAGCTTCAGCTGTGGCTGAAGAAGAACTACTCGCTCGAGCACCGTCTGCGTGCTCGCAAAGGCAACAAGGACTTCGAGCGCGACCACCGCCACAGCCTCGGCTCCATCCAGTTGGACTGCCATGGTGCGGGCCACATGTTCGAGATTGACGCAACGATTGTGGACTCGTACCTGGTCTCATCCAGCGACCCGACTGCCATCGTCGGCAAGCCCACGCTCTATCTCATCATCGACCGGGCAACACGGCTCATCGTCGGCTGGTATGTGGGATTCGAGAACGCGTGTTGGTCAGCGGCCATGCAGGCCATTCTTAGCATCGCCGAGAACAAGGAGGAGATTTGTCAACGGTATGGGGTGAAGTACGACCCTGCAGATTGGCCAGCGCACGGTATCCAGCCTGAGTTGTTCCTTGCAGACCAGGGCGAGATGGCTTCCAAGAACGCGCGCCGCATCTCCTCGGGCCTACGCTCGATGGTCTGCAACGTGCCTGGTCTGCGACCGGATTGGAAGCCACTGGTGGAGTGCGGCTTCAAGATGATTCATCAGCTGATTTCGCCTGGCCTTCCGGCATACGACCCCCCGTCAAATCAGAAGCGCCGCCGCGGGAAGGCATATCACCGAGATGCTTGCCTGACTCTGGATGATTTCACAGCGCTCATCGTCAAGGCCATCGTCACCCACAACAACACGATGCAGGTGAACTTCGACTCATCCATTGAGCAAGTTGCCGCCGGCGTCCGGCCCATCCCCACGGAGCTGTGGACGTTCGAAGCACGCAACCGAGTTGGCGCACTCGCACGCTTCGATGCCAACACAGTCCGGATGGAGTTGTTGCCCCAAGAGAAGGCGACGGTCACGCTCGAAGGCATCGTGCTGCGCAATTGCCTGTACACGTTCACGGAGGGCGCGAAGAATGGTTGGTTCGTCCAGGCCCGCCGCAAGCGCTTCAGCGTCGACGTTTCACTCGACTACCGAATGTGCGATGAGGTCATCGTGCATGACCCCGACGCTCCGGGCAAGGTCTATATCGCTGAACTCGTTGATGGCTGTAAGAAGTTCAGCGGCATGTCGTTCGCGGACGTCAAGCGACACACCGATGCCAAGGCGCGTCTAACGGCCGATGCTGAGCCAATCAAACGACAAAACCAGTTCGAACTGCATCAGCACTCAGCGCCGATTGTGAAGGCCGCAGAAGAGCGCCTGAAAGCCGCAACTGGTGGTAATCGCCTCAGCAGAAGCGCCCGCAAGAAAGACGTTAGCTCCGCTCGTTTGAATGACCTGTCGATGGAACGGGCCAACAAAGCTGGCATGCCGGCTCTACCGCCGATACCAATGCCGCCAGCACAGCAGCCAACGCGTCCGGCACCCGTCGTGGCCTCAAACCAAATCGAAGTCCCAGCGGCCGCACCCCGTTCGCTGTCGCTGAAAGAAATTGCTGCGCAACAACGCAAGAAGCTGCTGGCAGCAGCCGCCTAACTATCCAAGGAGAACACTCCTGCAATCGAACACCAACGGTCATTCCAGTCCCATCGTTGTCGCTGACTACAAGGAGCAGCGCATTCCACGCTACAAAGGCAACGAACTCATCGAAGCGCTGCCCCATTCCAAGAGCGACCTGGCAGTGATGGAGTCGCTGACACTGAAGCCTGAGTTCACGCCTGACCAGCGTGAATGGGAGACTCATGAGCGCTTCCATCAACTGGTGAGCTTGACCAACTTCATGGTTCCGATGGAGTCGCATGTGCGGCTGGCTCGTGCGCTGGACTCGATGATGCGCGAGGGCTACGTCGGACGCCGACCCATGTCCAAGGAGCACGTGGCCATCTTCCACGAAATCTATCGCAAGCAGATGGCCGGCGAGACCTTCCGCCAGCAGGCCTCGACGATTACGCCGCAGCTGTCGACCGCGCTGATTGGTCTGTCTGGCATGGGTAAGACGACAACCGCCAAGCGCTTCCTGGCACAGATTCCGCAGGTCATTCATCACCCCGACCTGAACCTTTACCAGGTGCCGTGGCTGCACATCGAGATGTCGAGCGATGGCAAGAGCATCAAGGGCCTGGCCGCGGCCATCCTTCAAAAGCTTGACGCGCTAATACCGGACGCGAACTACTACCGGGACTACTTCTGCAATGGCCGCACCGGGGCTGATGCCCTGATGCGCAGTGTCGCCCGCGTGATGAACATGCACTGCGTTGGCCTCCTGGTCATCGACGAGGTACAGAACATGGGGAACTCGCCGAAGGGCCAGCAGGTTCTTATGACGGAACTTGTCGGCGCCTGCAACGAGCTTCAGGTTCCCATCCTCTTCATCGGCACAAACAAGGCACATAAGGTGCTGAGCCTCGATTTCCGCCAGGCGCGGCGCTCCCTTGGTTTCGGCATTGGCAACTGGAATGCACTCAGCAGGCTTGACGAGGACGGCAAGCCCGGGGAGTGGGTCGAGTTCATCGAGGTGCTCTGGGAGTTCCAATGGACGCGCAACGCCGTGCCGCTCGTTGAAGAAATGCTGGAGCTGTTCTACAGCTGCACTCAGGGCGTTATCGACTTGGCCATCAAGCTGTTCGTGGCTTCCCAGGCGCGGGCGATGGTCGATGGCTCGGAGACGCTGAGCTTGGAGCTGGTCGCTGACGTGTTCGCCACGGACATGAAGCTGGTGCACCCAATGGTCAACGCACTGTGGCGCAATGATTTGAAGGCGCTGGCAAAGTTCGAGGACATCGCACCACTTGAGCTTGAGGACCTGGTCAACGACATGGCTCGTCGGTACCGGGGCAAGCGAACGTTTGCCGCCTCGGTGCGCCCAGGCGATGAGGACTTCAAGCCCCGTCTGGCTACAGCTGGCATCGCTCTTGGCCTCAACGCCGAAGATGCTGCGAAGGTCGCTGCCGAAGTGGAGGCCGAGGGCAAGGTGAAGAACATGCTGGACGCGGCCAAGCAGATGGTGGCCAAGGTGACGGCGCCGCATAGAACGAAGGCCTCAGTGGCTGGCGGTACAACACCCGGCGCGTTCGACGACCGCCCGATGGACTACCGAAACGCGATATCGAAGGCAGGAACAGAAGGCGGGACTGTCTTCGCCAAGCTGTTTGAGCTGGGCATGGCGAAGCCGGCCGACGAACTGGTGCCGCTGAACTGATGAAGCTTCCACGTCCTTACAAGGACGAGCTGCTCGGCAGCGTCGTCGCCCGCGGCCTCGTGTACATGGGGCTGCCAACTACGACGTTCGTGAACCGCTTCCTGGGTCGACGCATCGGGACGCTGTCGTTCTTTCTTCCCAGCGGGCTGCCCCACTATGCTCGGGCCTTGGACATGAGCGCAGAGCAGCTGCTCTGGGGCCACACCGTCTTCCCCTACGTGACGGCGTTCATGGCGCAGACGGAGGTCGAGCGCTTGAAGGCAAAGGCGCTGGAGGACTCGACCACCGAATGCAGCTCGTTGAGCTCACTGGTTCAGTCGAGCACGCTGGGCTTGAACGCACTGCGCTTCTGTCCGCGCTGCTGCGCGCGGGAGGTCGAAGAAGCGGGGGAGTCGTACTGGCACCGCAGCCACAACCTTCCTGCTGTGCATGTTTGCAGTAGGCACGGCTGCGACTTGCTCGAGGTCGCGGTCACAAGCTTCGACCGCGCGTTCCTGATGCCGTTACCTCATCAGCAGGGCGGACATCGAACGCCGCAGCAAATGCCGACGAAGGTTCTTGAAGACCTCGCCGATAGAACTGCCAACCTCCTGTCGAGCCGGGGATGTCACACCAACGTGCGTCGCGCCTATCGTGCGCGGGCGCTCGACTTGGGATACGCGTTGTCATCAGGAAACGTAGCTACGGGACAGCTGGCTCGTGACGTGCGGCTGTACTTCGGCGTCGATGTGCTCACTCAACTGGGGTGTTTGTTCTCGACCGCCGCGAAGCAAGCATGGCCGGCCCGCCTTGTACAGCCAGGATTGAACGTCGCATTCGCCACTGTCCGTCACGTACTTCTACAAAGCTTCCTCGCCGCTGCGTCGCCCGCGAGCGCGGTGCTCGACTACAGAACGCCGGTCCGCCGAAGGCGCGAATTCAATGCGATTGACCAAGAACTCGCGAAGGGAATGCGCGCACGGGTGGCCGAGGCGCAACGCCTGAAAGTTCGGCTATCGGTCGACCAAGTCATGGGGCACACCAGATACTGGCACTCGTTCAAAAGACATCGTGACCGGTTCCCAGCGACCGTCGCGGCTCTTGAGGAGTACCGCGCATCAGACGTGGCATGGCGGCAAAGGGGTGGGCGTGGTGCCGTAGCCGTCAAGGAGTCCAGCGCTTCGCGTGGCCGCGGGGATACCGCTGCACGCTGACCCAGCTTGGCCATAGCCTGGAGATGACGTCAATGCTGACGCTCCTGCTCGCGGACCGCGTTCGAGTTGGTCTGTCGCAGATGTACTTCGACATTGGAAGCAATGGGCTGTTCGATAGGCAGTATGTCGTGCTGCCCGATGTTCAACTGCCCACGGACGTCGCAGCCGAGGTCGCACTGAAGCCAGTGTTTGACTTGATGGCGCATTCTTGCGGACTCAGAGGCTCGCTGAACTACGACGAGCAAGGCAATCGGGCGCCCGCGCGGTAGCTGGGGCCTAGCGGCGCGAGCGGTGACGCTGCCGCAGAACTCATTGCAACTCGCCCCATATGGCGCAGAACCGTTTGTCTGAGCGGTGGCTGGTGAGAGAACCGGCCCAGACGAATCAAGGGCTTGGAAGCGTTCAGCTCGACTGTCCACAGGCATGGCTGATTTCGTGAACAAATGGTTCTGCGCTGGGGTCTCGCGCCTGAGGCCCATCCGAGGTGTCTCCAGAATGCGCGCATGTCAGAGGGTGGGAAGCAAGGTGGGGACGCCACATGGTGGGCGGTGGGCATCGAGAGATGCGATGGGCGGCTCTGTGCCGTCATGCAGCGTGAAGACGAGTCGAGAGTGTTGGCGCCGCTGGACGCGCTTCTGACAAAGGGGCTGCCCTCAAAACAACCTCGTCTCCGACTCATCTCGGTGGACTTCGCGGACTTCGAGACGGCTGACTTTGGAGAGCTCGTGCATGTCCTCGGCGGTCCAGCGTTGGACGTCACACAGCACGAGGCATGGTCGTTCAGCATCGGAGGTCGCCGGTACGTCCTACCGGCACTGGCGCTGATGCGGGCCGTCTTCCGACCACAGACAAAGGCGCTTCCTCGACTGTTCCAGGCCCAGGGGCTTGATGCAATTTGTGGACTTGTCCCGGGCGGGGTGGCCTTCAACTACCACCTCACGTCTACCAACTACCTCGCCACGTTGGCGGCAATCGTGGAGCCCTTCACGTGGATGCACTCGTTCCTTTCTGCCAGGCAGATGGCAGGGAGCGTGTACCAACACGCACTGGCCGGTCGGATTTCAATCCAGCTGCCGCGGGCGAAGGCCCGCCTCTCCGTTCGAGGCGTTGAAACAGACTCAGCCTTTTGGGTCACTCACGTCAACCTAGCGTCCGTAGAGGCACTAGAAGAGCCTCTGCCCCATGCTGAACACCTGACAACCCGCGACTTTTCCTTTGTCAGCAAAGAGCGCCTCCGTAGCGAGTCATCGGAGCTGGGAGACGAGACTCCGCAGTTGGAAGTTGGCCAGTCACTCCCCCTGCGCGATGGCCAGAGCGATGTCTCTGACTGCGAGTGGGAGCAGTTGGAGGCAACCCTGCGCTCGAGGCGAAGAACGAGATACGACGAAAGGGAAATACTTGACGGCATCCTTGCCAAGTTATGTACGGGCATCCCATGGCGCGATGTTGTCTACAAGGCTGGCACCTTTTCCACTGCAAGCCGCCAGCTGGCGTCGTGGCGCCAGACCGGTAAGTGGGACACGGTTGTGCGCGTGATATCGGCCCGAACTGCTGACCTCAGCGACCGGGCGCCGCATGTACCGACTCGGTCTGGGGATGCCGTGGCCAAGAGCTACGCACGCCTGAGCGATGAAGAGTGGGCCAGTTTGCGTAGGCTCGGACTAAGCCAGCACAGAAATCGAAAGTACGACCTGCGCGAGTCAGTCGACTTCATCCTGCAGCGAGAGCTCACTGGTGAGCCCTGGAATCTTGAGCGGTACGAGGGAGCGTCGCTGAACAAAGCTGCGTATCAGCTCGCGTACGTTTGGCGCAAAAGCGGCAAGCTGGCCCAGTTGCTGGAGGCTTTGCAGAGAATGCGCGTACATCTGCGCGCCGCCGAGTGCCTGTAGCGCACTGCGTCCTGGAGAGACGCTTGAACCGCCCTCACCGGCTGATTGTCGTCACGACAGTCCACTCCCCTTCTTCGGCCCGGTCTTGAGCGATTTCCCGCTCTCTGCTTCGACACGAATGCCGAGGGCGATGTAGCGCCTGTACAAGTCGTTCTTGCTCGTCGGTGTGTGGAACGCCTCGACTCGGAGTTGACTGTCGACCTTGGGGTCGATGTGGCATGTTCGCAGTACCAGGATGTTCTCCGACAGCGGTGCGTCATCGAGCGACATCGTTCCCGCCTTCACCGCGTTCATGCCAGTCCGCAGGTACGTGCGAAGTAGCTCGGCCTTGGAGACTGCGCGCTCTTCAGCGCGGTCGCGAAGCAGGTCATCCACCGCAGGGTCCAGGTAGATGGTCCGGAGGATGAGCTTGTCGTCTGACATATACATATGTATATGAAAAGCACTCCGTTGATGTCAAGTGCTTCTGTGATGACGGACGCCCGGACGGCTCGGCACTGCGTTTTCCATCATCTTTGGACGGATTTGCGCGTACATGATGGAAAGTGTGCTGTGACAATGACTTAGGCGCGTTATGGGTCAAAAGTACAATTATGGTTTCCGCCATAATTTTCCATAGTGGTAGCGCCGGCACGCTTCGGTGTCGGGAAGCACTTCCCGTTGGCGACGTACTCTTTTGCCCGAAAATGGTGCGGGCTGCGTTTTCCACCGACTTTGGACAAAATTGCGCGTGGTCGGTGGAAAGTGTTTAAACACAAAGACTTAGATGGCTTGTTTTGCTGGCAAGAACGCGTTCTTCCACCAACTCTGCCGTTTGGGACTCACTCACAAGGCTGCGTATCAGCTCGCGTAGGTCTGGCGCAAGAGCGGCAAGCTGACCCAGCTACCGGAGACTTTGCAGAGGATGCGCGAGATGGGGAACTCGCGCTGAAGGCGGCCAGCAAGGCCGACCGGCGCAGAACCATTTGTAGTTCGCGCAGGCTGCAGCGCAGGACCGTTTGCCTGTCCCTCAGGGACGATGTAATGCCCCCAGCGCAGAACCATTTGTTGGCGCCGTTTTCGCAGTTGCACGCCTGTCTATAAAAATCAACAACTTAGTAAACCCTCCAGCGCAGAACTCAAATGTCTGCCACCAACGAACGCCATGCGCGCGGCATGGCGTTCTGGCTGGGGCGATGGCGTCACCGCTTCAGCGGCGGGCCAGGCGCCCGGTCAGCGGCTTCAGCGATTGCCCTGGCCGCCCTGGCGGCTGATGTCGTTGTTCTGGTCGCGCGAGGGCTCGCGCTGGCCACCGCCCTGCTGCGACACCTGGCTGGGCGACCCGCCCGGCTGCTTCTGCCGCGACCCGGGACCCTGGTCCTGCTGCTGCTGCTGCTGCTTGTTGCCGTTGCCGGGCTGCTGGTTCTGGTTCACGTTGGACATGGAAGAACTCCTTCAGTTGACATGCACGACGCCGGTTCGCGGCGTCGCCATGCCCACCTTAGGCCTCTGGCAAATCAGGCCCGTAGGAGAAGGCCGCGCCTGCCCCACCGTTACATGACGGGTGATGCGGTGATGTGCCGCCACGCAACGGTGCGGGCCGCGAATGCAACAGATGCAAGCAGCCTCAAGCCTGGCGCGCATGGCTCTGCGTCAGCGCCTCCCAGGCGTGGCCGTCGGGCTCGCGCCAGCAGACGATGCGCCCGCCCACCGAGGTGTTGACCTGGAAGCCGGGCGGGCATGGCGGCTCCTTCAGGCCTTGGCGCACTTGGCGACGGTGTCCCAGGTGCGCGTGGTGATGTCCTTGCCGAAGGTCTTCTCAAGCAGCTGCATGAAGACCGGCCCCTTGGCCTCGGGCACATAACTGCAGAACACCTCGGCGCCGTCCAGGCCCCAGATGCAGGCTTCACCGTGCATGTGCGGCAGTTCGATGGGGCTGGCCTTCAGCGGCTCGCGCAGAAAGGTCACGACACGCTTGGACCCGGCGCGCAGCTGAAACGCGGTGAACGGATCGGCGGCGATCAGCTGCTGCAGGTGCTGGCTGGAGCGCACATGCGTCTCGAAGTGCTTGCCCATGCCTCGCTGCATCGCGGTCTCGACGCGCCTGCGCAGCGTGGCAGCCGATGCGGCGCGCGGCGCGTCGAACGCGACATTGCCGCTGCTCAGCAGCGTCTTCACGTTGGTGAAGCCGGCGGCCTCCAGACTGCGCTGCAGCTCGGGCATGCGGCAGCTCATCGGGCTGACACCTCGGAGCAGGGCGACGTAGCGGGGCATGGCGGGTGCAGGGTTGGAGAAATTCACACGCCGCATGCATTCGCCGGCGGCTGCTCGCTGTCAGGCCAGCAGCTTCCCCGTGGCGGGATAGCGGCGATGTCGAATCTCCTCGTCATTCAACGTGGGGCCCTGCCACACCTGCGCCTTGCGCGCCCTGGTGCCGAGCGCGAGTTGCCGCAATGCCTGAATCTCGATCTGCGTCAGCCCGCCCTCGTAGTCATCGATCGGATGCATGACGAACTCGGGCGAGGGCATGAACGCGCGGCCACCGTAAAGGCTGCGGACCGCATGTTTCAGCAGCAGTTCGGCAATGACGAAGTCAGCCACCAGCGTGCGCGGATGCAGCAACGGATTGACGACCACCACATCGGTTTCGGCCGCGTGCGCGCGCGCCTCGTCGCCCACGGCTCGGATGGTGGCCGGCCGTCCAGGCGGCCGGTGGATGGCCACCTCGGGCACGTCGTCGAACATGGCACCGGAGTTGGGATCTCGGACCCTCAGCCGTCGCGGTGACAGCTGGACGTAGAGGACAGGGTTGAAAAGCCGGCGGAGAAGGTCCATGCGTCGAACAGTCGTCATGCCATGAAGCCCGAACGATAACTGCACTGTCAGCCGGAATTGCCTGGACTCACGACCGTGCCACATCGGCCAGCGCCCGCCGCGTCTCGTCATCCGTCGGAAACAGGTGCTCCACCTTCAGCGACGCCAGCGTGATGTCCAGCGGCGTGCCGAAGCTGGTGATGGTGGAGAAGAAGCTCAAGGTCCGCCCGTCGGCCGCGCGCAGGCGGAAGGCCAGCACCGGCAGGTTGCTGCTGCCTTCAGCCGCCGCCCAGGGCTGCAGCGTGGGGCGCAACTCGTCCAGCAGCGTGCGCAGCCGCGGCAGGTGCTCGGCCTCGCGGCTGGCGCGGGCCCACATCTCGTTGCACAGCCAGGCCTCGTCCACGCACAGCGCGCGCAGGCCGCCGGGCACGAACATGGCACGCAGCAGGTTCATAGGCTGCCCCAGCAGCGCCTCCGCCTGCGGGCCCATCAGCGCCAGCAGCCGCGCCACGCCGGCGTTGGCCATGACCACGTTGTACTCGCCATCCAGCACCAGCGCCGGCGCGGCGCCGTCGGCATGGATGAGCTGCTCCAGCGCGGCGCGCACCGGCGCCATCTCGGGCGCGTCCAGCGCGCGCTCGGCGTGGGCGGGCGCGTAGCCGGCCGCGAGCAAGGCCTGGTTTCGTTCTTCCAGCGAGGCGCCCAGCGCGTCAAGCAGCGCGATCAGCGTCTCGCGGCCGGCGCGGGCGCGGCCGGTCTCGATGCAGCTGAGGTGGCGCTGCGACACGCCGGCGCGCAGCGACAGCTCCAGCTGGCTGACGCGGCGCGACTTGCGCAGGGTGGCGAGGGTGGCGGTCATGCGGCGCATTCTGCGGTGCGCGGGCGCGCGACGGCGATGACCTCCGAGGTCATTGCGGCGATGCGCGCGGTTGCCGAGCATGACGCCACCTTCAACCCTCATGGAGAAAGCCATGCGACCCGCACTGATCCTCGTCTTCGCCGCCTTCGGTGCCTACTCGCTGTACGCGATGTGGGAGATCGGCTACTTCGGCATCTGGCAGGCCGGCATGGCCAACATCGGCACCTGGCAGCTGCTGCTGGACTTCGTCATCACGTCGCTGCTGCTCGTGGGCTACATGGCCCGCGACGCACGGCACACCGGCCGCACGCTGTGGCCTTACGCGTTCGTCACGCTCACGGCCGGTTCGTTCGGGCCGCTGCTGTACCTGCTGCTGGCACCGCGCGAAGCCGGCGCGCGGCCGGGCCGCGAGGCGACGGCCTGAACCGTGGCCCGCCCGCTCAGGCCGGCTCCACGACCACGCGCGGCCAGCGCTCGGCGTAGCGCTTGCTCGCGCAGCGCTGCCGGTAGGTCTGGACGCTGACGCGCGCCGGGTTGCGCCGCACGCGCATGCCCAGCAGGTCGGCCAGGCCCAGCGGCGCAATGACGTGCAGCGCATCCCGCGCGTCCAGCCACACGCCCACGGCCGTGGCGGGCTCGGGCCAGCTGGCAATGGCCTCGTCCAGCGAGCGCAGCGGCGGCACCGCATGGCCGAAATGCTGCTCGAACCACAGGTGCACGCCGGCCTGGTTGGTGACCTCCCAGGGCAGGTCGAGACCCTGCCGCTGCAGGCGCTGCTGCAACGCGGCGTCACGGGCGCGATCGAGGTCGGCGGCGCAGAAGTAGGCGAAATCCACGTCGGCCAGCGCGCTGGGCCGGACATGGCCGTGCAGCGCGTCCCACACCAGGTTGCGCAGCGCCCCGGCACCGATGCACCAGGAGTCCAGGCCCAGCTCGCGGCCCGCGCGCAGCGCGGCCATGAACCAGGGCGTGGCGCGCACCAGCGCCTTGACGCGATCCTGCTCGCTCAAGAGGCTTTCTCGCGCTCCTGCAGCGCCCGCCACATGACCTTGCCGGTGGCGCTCTTGGGCAGGCTGTCGGCAAACTCGACGACGGCGGGCACCTTGTAGGCGGCCATGTGATCGCGGCACCAGGCGCGCAGCGCGTCGGCGCTCAAGGCTTCGTGGCCCGCGCGCCGCACGACGATGGCCTTCACCGTCTCGCCGCGGTAAGCGTCGGGCGCCGACACGATGCAGGCCTCGGCGATGCCCGGGTGGGCGTGCATCAGGTTCTCCACCTCGCTGGGCCAGACCTTGAAGCCGCTTGCGTTGATCATGCGCTTGAGCCGGTCGGTCATGAAGAAATAGCCATCGGCGTCCACGTAGCCGATGTCGCCGGTGCGGAAGAAGCGCTTGCCGTCGAAGTCCATGAAGGCGGCCTCGGTCGCGTCGGGCCGGCCCCAGTAGCCGTCGAACACCATGGGGCCGTGCACGATGATCTCGCCGCTTTCTCCGGGCGGCAGCTCCTGACGCGTGTCGGGGTCGATGACGCGCGCGTCGCAACTCAGGTAAGGCACGCCCAGACACTGCTGCTTGGGCGCGTCGTAAGGGTTGCCATGGCTGGGCGCGGCGGTCTCGGTGAGGCCGTAGCCCTCCATGTAGCGCAGGCCCCAGCGCTGCCACAGGCGCTCGGCCACCGCCTGCGGCATGGCCGCGCCGCCGCCACCGATGGTGACGATGCTGGACAGGTCGAACTGGTCGACCTGCGGGCTGGCCAGCATGTCGATGACCATGGTGGGGATGTTGGTCCAGCGCGTGACGCGGTACTGCGCGATGAGGCGGGCCGCGTACTCGCGCTGCCAGCGCGGCATCAGCACCAGCGCGGCGCCGCAGGCCAGCGCGCCGTGCATGACGACGACGATGCCGGTGATGTGGAACATCGGCAGCACGCCCAGCACCACGTCCTCGTGGCAGGCATTGGCCCACAGGCTGCCCGCGAACACGTTGTGCTGCAGGCTGCTGTGGCGGTGCATGCAGCCCTTGGGGTGGCCGGTGGTGCCGCTGGTGTAGGGCAGCAGGGCGAGGTCGTCGGCACCCACCTCGGTGACGGGGGGTGTGCCGGTGCAGGCCAGCGCGTCGGCCCAGGGCGTGGCGCCGGCGGGCAGGGCGATATCGGCTCTCAGCCAGTCGGCCCAGCCGGGCGGCAGTGACGCGCCGTCGACGCGCCCATCGGGCAGCACCTCGGCCAGCCGCGTGACGAGCAGGTCATGCGCCGCCATGCCGGCAGACAGCCACTCGGCCGTGAGGTCGCTGCTGGTGATGGCCAGCACGGCGCCGCTGTCGGCGATGAGGTGCTTCAGCTCCGCGGCGCGGTTCATCGGATTGACGGGCACCACCACCGCATTGGCGCTGAGGATGGCGTAGTGCGCGACGACCAGCTGCGGGCAGTTCTGCAGCCCCACCAGCACGCGGTCACCCCGGCCGATGCCGCGCTCGGACAGCCAGGCGCCCAGCCGCTGCACCTGCGCCAGCAGTTCGGCGTAGGTGGTCGCGTGGCCCAGGAAGTGCAGCGCCGGCCGCTGCGGGAAGCGCCGCGCGCTGACCGCCAGGTTGTCGGGCAGCGCCGTCGCGGGCGGCGCGATGGCGTGGGGCACGCGGGCGGGCCAGAACCGGTGATGGGCGCGGGTCATGCAGTCGTCTCCGTCTTGCGGGCCACCACGAGATAGACGCCCAGCAGCGTCACGCCCATGCCGGCGATGGCTTGTGCGCCGAGTGTCTCGCCGAACAGCAGCCACGCCATCACCGAGGTGACAGAGGGCACCAGGTACATGGTGCTGGACACGGCCGTCACGCGGCCGTGGCGCAGCATGTAGAACATCAGGCTGATGCCGCCGGCCGTCAGCACCAGGATGCTCCAGGCCATCGCGATGAACACGTCGCGCATCCATTCGATGCGCATGGGTTCCAGCGCCCAGGCCAGCGGCAGCGTGACGGCCAGCGACGCCGCGAACTGCACCACCTGGCCAGTGCGCAGGTCGAAGTGCGGCACGAAACGCTTCTGGTACAGCGTGCCGCCGGTGATGGCCAGCAGCGCCATCAGGCACAGCAGCAGCGGCGTGCCCAGGCCGGCGCCGAGGTTGAGCTTGTGCCAGATGACCAGCAGCACGCCCGCCAGTCCCAGGGCCACGCCCAGCCACTGACGCGGCGCGACGCGCTCGCCGATCAGCGGCGCCAGCGCCGCGACCAGCACCGGCTGCAGGTTGACGATGAGGGCTGCGGTGCCGGCCGGCAGGCCCTGGCGGATGGAGACCCAGACGCCTCCCAGGTAGATCGCCTGGATGGCGATGCCGGCGAGGGCCAGGTGGGCCATGTGGCGCACCGGCGGCCAGGCCGCACGCGCCGCCAAGGCCAGCCCCAGCATCAGCGCCACCACGCCGGCATAGCGCCAGGCCAGGAAGGTCAGCGGGTCGGCGTAGGGCGCGGCCAGCTTGGCGACGATGTAGCCGGTGGCCCAGATGAAGATGAACAGCGGCGGTGCGAGGCGGTCGAGCAGGGACATGCGGCCATCATGCCCGCGCCGCCCCAGCCGGGCGCTGGTCATCGGCCGCGATCAGCTCGCGCAGGCAGCGCAGGCACAGGCACTGGCCGGGGTAGTCGTGCGCCAGCTGCGCGCGCAGCGGCTCGGTCAGGCGGATGCCGAAGCAATCGCATTGGCCGGCATTGGCGCCGCATTCAAAGCCGCCACCGCAGCGCGGGCAACTGGTGGCCAGCGGCACGCCGCTCATGCGCGGCTCTCGCGCAGCGCGGCGTCGCAAAGCTCGCCCAGCACGCCCATGTCGATGTCGGACAGGCGCTTGACGTAGATGCAACCCTTGCCGGTGCGGTGCTTGCCCAGCCGTGCCAGCAGCGCCGCGTGCGTGCTGGCGTCGCAGCTCAGGTAGAGGCTGATCTCGGCCTTGCCACTGGCGAAACCGATCTGGAAGATGTCGCCCTCGCGGCCGCTGTCGTAGACGTAGTGGCGGTGGCCGAAGCCCACCATGCGGCCCCACATGACGGGCGGCTGGCCGCTGGCGTGCTGCATCAGCGCGATCAGCGCCCGGCAGTCGGCCGCGCGCGCCTCGGGCTGGGCCGCGCAGTAGGCCTGGACGTCGGCGTCGGTCGGGACGGTCTTGTTGGCCATGCTGCGCTCCGGGTCAGAGCGGCGATTGTGGATCGTCGAACGGGGGCAGCGGCGTGGCCCGCGCCAGCGCCATCCAGGTTGGGAAATCGGGCTTGCACGCCTGCCGCGGCGCCGGTCGTGCAAGCTCCAGGTGGCTGTCGTGGCCGATCAGCACGCCGTACTCGGCCGGGATCTCCTCGGGCTCGGCGATGCCGGCCTTGATGACGAACCAGCACTGGCCGCACAGCGCGCGGTAGGCGGCGGACTTGGCCGGGCGGCGCAGCTCACCCAGCAGGTCGGCGCGGCTGACCTTGATCTCGTGGATGGCGGGTTCGAGGTAGTCCTCCACCGTGCTGTGGCGGATGGAGTAGACGTCGGGCATGGCGTTGACCCACAGCGTCTTGCCGTCCTCACCGGGCAGCCCGGCACGCAGCGCAAGGCCGCGCCAGGCGATGCGGCCGGCGCGCTGCATCTCCGTGGCCACGCGCTCGACCAGGCCCTCGTGCGCATCGCGCACCGCGCGGTTGCGGGTCAGCGATTCGGCGATCAGCGCCACGCCGGTGTCGGTCACACGCAGGCGCTCGCGGCCGTCGGCCTCCTGCAGCCGCTCCGCCCAGCCGGCCGCCAGCAGCTCGACCTCGACCAGGTCCTGACAGGGCCAGCCGGCGCTGCGCCAGAGCTGGCGCAGGCGCTGCAGGTGCAGGCGGGTAGGTGTCGAGGGCATGGCGTGATCTTCGCGCCGGAATTGAAAAAGCCCCCGGCCGGTGGGCGCGGGGGCTGTTTGCCGAAGCGGCGTGGCTTACGGGCGCTCGCGCTTGGGCAGGGCGCTCATGCCCGGCACCGGCGAGTTGGTCGTGGCCGTCGTGGCGGTGTTGGGCACCGCGAAGAAGGTCCAGACGCTGTTGGCCGGGAAGGCCAGCGCGGTGTTGGTGTAGATGGGCGTGGCCGAGGTCGGCACCGTCACGTCCACCTGCGAGCCGGCCGTGGAGCCGATGCTGTTGGGCGTGGAGGCCGTGCCGGGCAGCACGTTGGACGCGACGGAGCTGAAGTCGACGTTCAGCGACACGCCCGAGGTCTGCGTGGCAATGGCGTTGACCAGGCGGACCTTGACGTTGCCGCTGACGGTGGGCAGGCGGTTGTCGTCGTCCAGCACCGACAGCTTGGGGTCGGCCGGGTCGCCCCAGACCAGCAGCGTGGTGTCCTTGCCGGCGGTCAGCGTCGGCGCCGTGAACGTGCGCGCAGCGCCGTTGACGTTGACGTTCAGCGTGCTGGCGCCGGAGGCGGTCGTCACGTAGTCGCTGATCAGCGGGCTGATGGCCGTGCTGAACATCTGCTGGCCGTTGATGGTGGCGCCGACGGTGCCGCCGTTGGCCAGCGCCGCGACGGTGCGCACGCGGCTCTGCGTGTTGGCGAAGTTCTTGACCGCGCCCTTTTGCACCAGCGTGATGCCGTTGACCAGCACGCCGCCATCGGAGGCGGTCAGGATCAGCGTGTTGACGCTGGCCGAGTCCAGGGTCACGGCCGGGATGTCCAGGCGCAGGTCGCTGCGCTTGTTGTAGCCGGTCACGCGGACACGGAAGGTGCCCGAGTTGATCTGGATGTAGCCGCTGCCGGCGCCGCCGGACAGGTTGGTGGTCAGCGCGGTGGCGGTGTCCAGCGCGTCGGTGGCGGTCGTCACGTAGACGTCCAGCGCGCCGGCGTCGGGGGCCAGGTTCAGCACCAGCAGTTTGGCCTTGTTGGCCTCGGGCACCGTCTCGGCTTCCTGCAGCAGCGTGGTGCGCACGGCACCGGCGAAGCCGTAGGTGATGTAGGTGTAATTGGTGTCGCCACTCAGCGAGGGCGTCGTCGCGGCGATGCTGGTGCCGACGTCGCTGGTCAGCACCTTGGTGGCCGTGTTGTTGGTGTCCACGCTGCCGTACTCGCCGGCGGTGGCGTAGGCGACCTTGCTGTTGATGGTCTTGTCGTTGACCGTCAGGTCCAACTGCGCGTAGGAACGCGTGGCGTTGAGCAGGCGCACCTGCGTGTTGCTGCCGCCACCGCCGCCGCCGCCGCAGGCGGTCAGGAAGGCCGTGGCCGACAGGCTCAGCGTCAGGACCAGACGGGTGGTCCAGGGGGTGAATCGCATCGAAAACTCTCCGAAAAAACCAAACCGCCGGGCCGATCGCCTGAAACGCGGACTCGCGATTAGAACTCAAGCCAGACAACTCGCCATTACCGCCGTCTATCGCCGGGTGAAGAACTGTTGCTGGAAAACCCGCAGCTTCGTTGGAGCGCCCACTCCAATCCATTCGTCACCCCGCTGGCTAGCATCGGGCGCATGAACTACCCGCACCTCCTCGCGCCCCTGGACCTCGGCTTCACGACGCTGAAGAACCGCGTGCTGATGGGCAGCATGCACACCGGCCTGGAGGATGGGCGCAAGCATTTCGAACGCATGGCGGCCTATTTCGCCGAGCGCGCGCGCGGCGAGGTGGGGCTGATCGTGACCGGTGGCTTCGCGCCCAACATCGAGGGCTGGGCCAAGCCGTTCGCGGGCACGCTGGCGACCTCGGGCGCGGCGCGGCGCCACCAGCTCATCACGAATGCCGTGCACGCCGAGGGCGGCAAGATCGCGCTGCAGATCCTGCACACGGGCCGCTACGGCTACTCGCCGCTGTGCGTGGCGCCGTCGCGCATCCAGAGCCCGATCACGCCGTTCACGCCGCGCGAGCTGTCGGCAAGAGGCATAGAACGGCAGATCCGCGCCTTCATCCGCTGCGCGAAGCTGGCGCGCGAGGCCGGCTACGACGGCGTGGAGGTGATGGGCAGCGAGGGCTATTTCATCAACCAGTTTCTGGTCACGCACACCAACCAGCGCACGGACGACTGGGGCGGCAGCTACGAGAACCGCATGCGGCTGCCGCTGGAGATCCTGGCCCGCATGCGCGAGGCGGTGGGGCCGGACTTCATCATCATCTACCGGCTGTCCATGCTGGACCTGATCCCCAACGGCAGCAGCTGGGACGAGGTGCTGGAGCTGGCCCGGCGCGTGGCGCGCGGAGGGGCCTCCATCATCAACACCGGCATCGGCTGGCACGAGGCGCGCATCCCGACCATCGCCACCAGCGTGCCGCGCGCGGGCTTCGCGTGGGTCACTGCCAAGCTGCGCGCGCAGCTGCGGGCCGAAGGCATCACGACACCGCTGATCACCAGCAACCGCATCAACACGCCGGAGGTGGCCGAAGGCGTGCTGGCGGACGGCTCGGCCGACATGGTGTCGATGGCGCGGCCCTTCCTGGCCGATCCGCACTTCGTGAAGAAGGCGCGCGAGAACCGCGCCGACGAGATCAACACCTGCATCGCCTGCAACCAGGCCTGCCTGGACCACACCTTCCAGCAGCAAATCTCCACCTGCCTGGTGAACCCGCATGCGGCCTACGAGCAGCTGCTGGTGGTGCGGCCCGTCAAGGCCGAAAAGAAGCGCATCGCGGTGGTGGGCGCCGGCCCGGCCGGCCTGGCCGCGGCGACGACGCTGGCCGAGCGCGGTCATGCGGTGACGCTGTTCGATGCCGCGGCCGAGATCGGCGGCCAGTTCAACATGGCCAAACGCGTGCCGGGCAAGGAGGAGTTCAGCGAGACGCTGCGCTACTTCCGGCGGCGCATAGCGATCACCGGCGTCGCGCTGAAGCTGGAGTACCGCGTCTCAGCCGACGACCTGAAGGGCTTTGACGAGGTGCTGCTGGCCACCGGCGTCAGCGCGCGCGACCCGAAGATCAAGGGCCAGGCCGAGGGCCAGGCACGCGGCCAGGTGTTGAGCTACATCGACGTGCTGCGCCACGACCGACCGGTGGGCGCGCGCGTGGCCATCGTGGGCGCGGGTGGCATCGGCTTCGACATGGCCGAGTACCTGCTGGAGGCCGGCCACTCGCTGACCCTGGACCCGGCCGCCTGGCGCAAGCACTGGGGCGTCGGTGACCCGGAGCAAGTACGGGCCGGGCTGCTGCGGCCGGCGCCCGAGGCGGCCTCGCGCCAGGTCACGCTGCTGCAGCGCAAGACCGGCAAGCCGGGCGCGGGGTTGGGCAAGACCACCGGCTGGATCCACCGCGCCGCGCTGAAGATGAAGAACGTGGACATGTTGGCCGGCGTCAACTACGAGCAGATCACGGCCGAGGGCCTGTGGGTCAGCTACGGCGAGAAGCGGACCGATGCTCAGCTGATCGAGGCCGACACCATCGTGCTGTGCGCGGGCCAGGAGCCGCTGCGCGAGCTGGAGGCGCCGTTGAAGGCGGCTGGAGTCAGCGTGCACCTGGTCGGCGGCGCGCTGGAGGCCGGCGAGCTGGATGCCAAGCGGGCGATCCGCCAGGGCACCGAGTTGGCCTGCCGGCTGTGACCGCCGGCGGCTTCAGCTCTGGGAGAGCTCCCACAGCTGGTACAGCGTGTCGCAGTCCTGCTCGGAGACTTCCAGGCCTCGGGACAGGTCGAAGCTGGAGTCGTACCAGCCGCAGTCGATCTTGGGCGTGCTGGCGGCGCCATTCACGGGACGCGTCGGCACGACCTGCGGCAGCTTGGAATTCACCCAGGGGAACTGCGAGGAGCTGAAGAATTGCATGGCGGTCTCCGGTTTGAGGGGGCCGACGTCGTGGAAAACGTCACACCCTCAGCATCGGCGCCAGGCCTTTTCCCGCCCATCACCCAGAGGGCGGAACGAAGAGGGGGCCAGCGCCCCACATCCCCCCGGCTCCCCCCAAAAGAGGGATTAAAAATGGGGTCGGAGTCAATTACTCCCGCATGCGGCTCAGCTCACGATGGGCATCGCTGCCTATCCAGCGAGCGGACTTTTCGCATCGCTGCGCGAGCGTTTGCGCCAATGTGAGCGCGGGCTCACGCAAAGCCGGGCTGCGCTTGCCGATCTGGCGCAGCGCCCAGTTGACGGCCTTCTTGACGAAGTTGCGCTCGTCGCCGGCCGCGGCTTCGACGAGCGGCAGGCGGGCCAGGAAGTCGGCGTCCGGCCGCGTCTTCTGGTGCACCGCGGCGACCGCCAGCAGCGCGAAGCCGGCGCGCTTCTCGAACTCGGGTTCACGGGCCGCCCAGCGCGGGATGGCGTCCCAGGCGAGCGGGCTCTTCACGAAGGCGTTCAGGCAGGCCTGGTCGCAGACGTCCCAGGCCCGCATGCCGGCGACCCAGTGGTCCATCTGCTCGACGGTCAGCTTCGCCGGCTCGGCCACCAGGCCGGCCAGGATCTGCGCGTCGGGAATGCCGCTGTCCCACAGCGCCAGCGCCAGTTCGTGGTCACGGCCGAACTCGCGCCCCAGCGCGCGCAGCGTGGGCACGGCCAGGCCCAGCCGCCCCGCGCCGGTCAGGCCGAAGCGGGCAATGCCTTCCAGCTGGTCGGGGCGGGCCTGGGCGCGCAGCGCGGCCAGCGCTTCATCCACCCGGGTTCCGTACTTCTTATTCGGCATGCACGGATTCTGCGGCGCGCGGCCGAAGCAGAATGACGGCTTCGACACGATCGACCCACTGCACCGATGAAGCTCACCCCTCGCTTCGCCGCGCTGGCTGCCGCAGCCCTGCTGGCCACCGCGCCCCTCGCCCACGCAGCTGCGGGCCCCGGCCCGGGCGTGTCCTGGCAGGCCGCCGCGGCGGACGCCGACATCGACCACGCGTTCGCGCGGGCCAAGGCCGACAAGAAGCCCGTGCTGCTGTACTGGGGCGCCAAGTGGTGCCCGCCGTGCAACCAGCTGAAGGCCACGCTGTTCAACCGCGCGGACTTCATCGAGCGGAGCAAGTCCTTCGTGGCCGTGAGCATCGACGGCGACGCGCCCGGCGCGCAGAAGCTGGGCACGCGCTTCAAGGTGCGCGGCTACCCGACGCTGATCCTGTTCAACCCCAACGGCCACGAGATCACGCGCCTGCCGGGCGAGGCCGATGCGGCCCAGGTGATGTCGGTGCTGCAGCTGGGCATGTCCAGCGGCCGCCCGGTGAAGGCCGTGCTGGCCGACGCGAAGGCGGGCAAGAAGCTGTCGGCCAACGAATGGCGCCTGCTGGGCTTCTACGGCTGGGAGACCGACGAGCAGCAACTGCTGCCGGTGGGCCAGCGCCCCGCCACGCTGGCGCAGCTGGCCAAGGCCAGCGAGGGCGCCGATGCCGAGACGGCCACGCGGCTGTGGCTGAAGTCCATCGGCGCGCTGGGTGAAGGCAAGACGGCCGACGCCAGCCAGCTGCCGCGGCTGCGCGCCGTGCTGGCCGACGCCGCCCAGGCCCGCTCGCAGGCCGATGTGCTGACCAACGAGACGGCCGACCTCGTCAAGGCGCTCACGCCGCAGGCCGGCGATGCGCGCAACGCGCTGGTGGCCGAGTTCGACGCCGCGCTGAAGCGCCTGAACGCGGACGCGACACTGTCCCGTGCCGACCGGCTGAATGCGCTGCAGGCCCGCATCGAGCTGGCCCGGCTGGCTAGCGCCAAGGACGAGGTGAATCCCACCGGCATCCCAGCGGCCCTGCTGGCCGAGGCCCGCGAGCAGACCGCCCGCGCCAACCGCGAGATCACCGACGGCTACGAGCGCCAGGCCGTCATCACCCAGGCCGCCTACGTGCTGGGCCGCGCCGGGCTGTGGAAGGACAGCGACGATCTGCTGAAGTCCGCGCTGGCCCGCAGCCACTCGCCCTACTACCTGATGAGCCAGCTGGGCGGCAACGCCCGCAAGCAGGGCCGCAAGGCCGATGCGCTGCGCTGGTACGAGGAAGCCTTCAACAAGAGCGAGGGCCCGGCCACGCGGCTGCAGTGGGGCTCCAACTACCTGGGCGCGCTGGTGGAGCTGAGCCCGGAGGACACGCCGCGCATCGAGAAGGCTGCGGCCCAGCTGTTCGCCGAGGCCGAGAAGGACCCCGGCGCGTTCTACGAACGCAGCGAGCGCTCGCTGAAGAAGGTGGCCGACCTGCTCGCCGGCTGGAACAGGGGCGCCCCGCAGGCGGCGGCCGTGGGTCGGCTGCGAGCCCAGCTGGACGGTGTCTGCGGCAAGCTGGACGGCAGCGACGCCAAGGCGAAATCGGCCTGCCTGGGCCTGATGAAGAAGGCCTGACGCCCCATGGACGAAATCAGCGGTCTCACGGGAGGTGCGGCCGCGGCGGCAGCCTCGGCCGACCTCGCGGGCCTGGCCGCCGACAACGCGGCGCCTGCCGGCAAAGGCCACCACGCGGCCAGCACCACCTGCCTGAACTGCCAGGCCGCGCTGGCGCCCGGTGCGCGCTTTTGCAGCCAGTGCGGCCAGGACACGGCCAACCATCCGCCGTCGCTGATGGAGTTCACGCACGAGTTCGTCAGCCACTACATCGCCGTCGAAGGCAAGCTGTGGAAAAGCCTGTGGGGCCTGATGGCCCGGCCCGGCTTCCTGACGCGCGAGTACCTGGCCGGCCGCAAGCAGCGCTACGTGCTGCCGCTGCGCCTGCTGCTGACGCTGGGCCTGCTGTTCTTCCTGGCGCTGAAGTTCGTGCCCGGCAGCACGCACACGCTGGGGGTGGACGACGAAGTGGCGCAGGCGGTGCCCGCCGAACCCGCATCGGCAGCGTCCGCAGTGTCGAAGGCTTCCGCCAAGCTCGCCAAGGTGAAGCAGAAGATCACCGAGCGCAGCACCGCGGACATGACCATCCTCAGCCCCGATCTGGCCGCCCAGCTGCCCCAGGGCGCGCAGGACCGCATCCACCGCGCCGAAGCACACTGGCGCGCCGACCCCAAGGGCTCGCTGCGCGCCATGGGCTCGACCATGCTGGGCCTGGCGCCCTACGCGGTGCTGTGCTCCCTGCCCTTCTTTGCTGGCCTGCTCAAGCTGCTGTTCTGGCGCCAACCCTATGGCGCCCACTTCGTGTTTGCCATGCACCTGCACGCGGCCTGGTACGGCATGCTGCTGCTGGCGGTGCTGCTGCCCTGGGGCATCGTGGCCGTTGCCGTCTGGGCCTGGTCCAACCTCTATCCCATCGTGGCGCTGAAGCGCGTCCACGCGGCCGGCTGGGGGACGACGGTACTGCGCGCCGCGCTGCTGGCGGCGCTGCACTGGGTGATCATCACGCTGGGCCTGCTCACCCTGACGATGGCCGGCGCGCTGGCGACGAGCTGAGCGGCGCTAGCAGGAAAACGGGGGTGGGCGCCGCAGGTCGGCGTCCACGTCCATCAGCACGCTGGCCAGCTCCAGCGTGCGCCATAGCGACTCGGGCATGGCCATGATGGCCTCGGGCGTGCGCGCCCGGCCGACCCAGGCGCCGATCTCGGCATGCTGCGAACAAGTGAGCAGGCCGCGATCCCGCATCTCATCGAGTGTCTGCACGCTGGGCCCTCAAGGCTGCACGACGAAGGCGTCACGACAGCATAGACGCCATTCGCCCGGCCAGCACGCCATTCGCGCGCCTGCCTTCGCCGCTCGCCCGTGTGCGTGCAGGCGGCCCCGGCGAGCGGCTGATACTGAGCGCCATCCCAACGACAAGAAGAGATTGGCATGCGTGATTGGCAAAGGGGCGCGCTGGCGCTCCTGATGGCAGCGGGACTGGGAGGCACGGCCACGGCGGCGACACCGCCGCTCAAACCCTGCCGCATCTCCGGCATCCCCAACGAGCTGCAGTGCGGCAGCATCCAGCGCCCGCTGGACCCGGCGCGGCCGGACGGCGCCAAGATCGAGGTGCACTTCCTGGTGGTGCCGGCGATGGCCCGCAACAAGCAGCCCGACGCCGTCTTGATGCTGGCCGGCGGCCCCGGCCAGAGCGCCATCAACGTGGCTTCACGCGTGCTGCCGCGGCTGTCCCGGCTGGGCAACCGGCGCGACCTGGTCTTCATCGACCAGCGCGGCACCGGCAAGTCCGCGCCGCTGGACTGCCCCGACGACAGCAAGCTGCCCATCACCGAGCAGCTGGACGAGGCCGCACAGATGGCACGACTGGAGGCGTGCCGTGCCGGCCTGGAGAAGCTGCCCTACGGGGACCTGCGCTTCTTCACGACCACCGTCGCGATGCAGGACATGGACGCCGTGCGCGAGACGCTGGGCGTGCCGCAGTGGAACCTCGTCGGCGGCAGCTACGGCACGCGTGCCGCGCTGGAGTACCTGCGCCAGTTCCCGACCAAGGTGCGCCGCACCGTCATCGACGGCGTGGCGCCGCCGGACATGGTGCTGCCGGCCAGCTTCTCCACCGACGGCCAGGCCGCACTGGACCAGCTGTTCGCCGCGCACGCCAACACCCACCCCACGCTGCGCGCCGACTGGCAGGCGCTGCTGGCCTCGCTGCCGCGCACCATCACGGTGGCCCAGCCGCTGACCGGCCAGCCCGAGCGCTTCACCTTGGACCGCGAGCTGCTGCTGCGCGCCGTGCGCCCGCCGCTGTACCAGCCCATGCTGGCCTCCGCATTGCCGGCCGCCATCCAGGCTGCCGCGAAGGATGGCCGCTTCGAGGGCCTGTTCGGGCTGACCTCGGCCTTCGGCGGCGGCAAGGCCATGCGCCTGGCCATGGGCATGCATTTCTCGGTCATCTGCGCCGAGGACGTACCGCGCCTGGCGGATGCGGCCGACCAGCCCGGTGCCGAGTTCGGCCGTGCGGCCGAGCACATGTATGCCCGCGCATGCAAGACCTGGCCCCGCGGCGACGTGCCGGCGGACTTCTACAAGGTGCCGCCCGCACCCAGCCCGGTGCTGGTCATGAGCGGCGGCGCCGACCCGGCCACGCCGCCTCGCCACGGCGAACGCATCGCCAAGGCGCTGGGCGCCGGCCACCCGGAGCGTGTGCAACACCTCGTGGTGCCGCAGGCCGGCCACGGCGTCATGGCGGTGGGCTGCGTGCGCGACCTGATGTTCCGCTTCATCGACGCCAAGACCGACGCCACCGCCCTGCCCCAGGACGGCAGCTGTGCGACGCGCATCCCTCGCCCCCCCGCCTTCCAACCCATCCAGGCCCCGACGACCGGAGCGGCGCAATGATCGAGATCCAGGACGTTCACAAGCAGTTCGTCTCGCGCACCGGCGCGGGCCTGTTCAAGCGCGGTGACAAGCGCATCGTGCATGCGGTGCAAGGCGTCACGGTGTCGGCCGCCAACGGCCGCATCACCGGCCTGCTGGGCGCCAACGGCGCCGGCAAGACCACCACGCTGCGCATGCTGGCCGGGCTGCTCGCGCCGGACAGCGGCCATATCGCCGTCGACGGCATCGTCGTGAAGGACGCGCCGCTGAAGGCGCTGGCCCGCATGGGCATCCTCGGTGACGCGCATGGCCTGTATCCACGGCTGTCCGCGCGCGAGAACATCGTGTACTACGGCCGGCTGCAAGGCATGGCGCCTGACGCCGCCAACGCGCGCGCCGACGAGCTGGCGCGGCTGCTGGAGATGCAGTCCATCCTGGACCGCCGCGCCGACGGCTTCAGCCAGGGCGAGCGCATGAAGACGGCACTGGCCCGGGCCCTCGTGCACGACCCCGCCAACATCGTGCTGGACGAGCCCACCAACGGCCTGGACGTGCTGGCCACCCGGGCGCTGCGCGAGGCCTTGCGCTGGCTGCGCAGCCCCGAGGGCGGAGCCAAGTGCATCGTCTTCTCGACGCACATCATGCAGGAAGTCGAGCAGTTATGTGACGAAGTGGTGGTGGTGTCCAAGGGTCGCAGCGTGACGCACGGCAGCGTGCCGCAGTTGCTGGAACAGGCGGGCGAGACCCGCTTCGAGGACGCGTTCGTGAAACTGGCTTTCCCCGCCGAGGTGGCAGCATGAAACAGGCTTTGATCGTCTTTGCCAAGGAGCTGGCCGACGCGCTGCGCGACCGGCGCACACTGCTGCGCATGCTGATCCCGGCGCTGCTGATGGGGCCGGTGATGCTGATGGCGCTGTCCGGTCTGATCGCGTCGTTCGAGGAGCGTGCCGAGAAGCGCGAGGTACTGGCCGTGGGCATCGAGGCCGCGCCCACGCTGAAGAACTTCATCGAGCGCCAGACCTTCACGGTCAAGGCCGCGCCCGCCGACTACGAAGCCCGGCTGCGCACCACGACGTTGCTGGAGCCGGTCATGGTGGTGCCGGCCGATTTCGAGGCCAAGCTGCTGGCCGGCGAGGCGCCGACGGTGGAGATCGTCAGCGACAGCGCCAACCAGCGCGCCGGCGCGGGCGTGGGCTCCCTGCACCGCCTGCTGGGTGGCTTCAACCAGGAGCGCGCCGCGCTGAACCTGGCGATGCGCGGCGTGTCGATGGAACTGCTCAAGCCCGTCGACGTCGAGGAGCGCGACCTCGCCAGCGCCCAGGCCCGCGCCACGCGCATGACCGCCATGATCCCCATGTTCATCATCATGGCCGTGCTGTACGGCGCGCTGACCGCGGCGCTGGACAGCACCGCCGGCGAGCGCGAGCGCGGCTCGCTGGAGCCGCTGCTGATGAACCCGGTGCCGCACAGCGCGCTGGTGTGGGGCAAGTGGGGCGCCGTCGCGCTGATGGGCATGGTGGTGGCGCTGCTGTCGAGCTTGAGCTTCGTGCCGGCGCAATGGCTGCTGAAGAGCGACAGCCTGCAGGCCATGTTCCAGTTCGGCATGGGCGAGGTGCTGGCCTTCTGGCTGCTGCAGATCCCGCTGGCGGCCGGCCTGTCGGGCCTGCTGATGGCGCTGGCCATCCGCTCCAAGACCTTCAAGGAGGCGCAGGCCAGCAGCACGCTGATCGTCACGGCCGTCAGCCTGGCGCCCATGGTCAGCCTGCTGAACCCCGGCGGCGACGCGCCCTGGTACCTGTGGGTGCCAGGCCTGGCGCAGAACACGCTGATGCTGGCCGTGCTGAAGGGTGAAGCGCTGCGCTGGCAGCAGGTGCTGCCGGGCGTGGTCATCGGCTTCGCGCTGGCGGCCGTGGCGCTGGCCTACGTGGCGCGCTCCATGCGCGCTGCAGTGGCGCGATGAGGTGAGCCCCTCGCCCGGTCGCGCTCTGCTGAACGCAGGCGTGCCCGGTCGCCCAAGGCGGGCCGGCTTGGGGCGGCCCGGCGCCCGGCCCGCACACGCTAGGCTCCGCCCATGGCACACGGTCTCCGAATGAAGTTCATCGCCCCTCTCGCCCTCGCCCTGGCCGGCTGCGCCAGCCTGGAGCCCGCGGCGCCGGCCGACTACACCGGTCCCACCGTCAACGTGGCGGACCAGGCGGTGCAGGTCAACGGCCAACTGCTGCACGTGTTCGAGATGACGCAGGTGGACGGACGCCGCCTGGCCACCACCAGCATGGCCACCGTGCGCGCCAACCAGGGCCGCGGCTTCTCGGTGACACCGGTCGCGCTGACCAACGACGTGCCGCTGCGCCCGGCGCGCGTGCGCCTGAAGGCGGTCACGCAATACGGTGCACCCATCCTCGCCATGACGAACCCGACCTGCCAGGTCGACGGCGAGGTGCTGTTCACGCCCGCGGCCGGCAAGGCCTACCGGGTGGCGGGCCGCATCGCGGCCGACGCCTGTGAGGCGTGGATCGAGGACCTGGCGACACAGCGGCCCGTGACCGACAAGGTCAGCGGCAAGGGCACGAAGTCCTAGCCTGGAGCCGCCGGGCCGCGGCGGCCAGCAGCGCCCGCGAGTAGGCGCGGCGCACACCCAGCAGCGCATGGAACGCCCAGCCCATGCGCGCCTCGCCATCCGGCCCCGTGCGCCGCGGCACGACGGCCGAGCCGAACCACAGCCGCGTGCCGCCACCTTCGGCCACCTCGGTCTTGAACCAGGACCGCGTGGCTCACGTGTCCTCGTGCATCAGCAGCTCGTGGTCGGTGCGCGCCTGGGTGGTCCACGCCGCAAAGCGCTGGCCCCGGCCTTGCGCCAGTTCCCTTGCAGCCCTATCGCTGGACGGCCGGCCCAGCAGCGTCAGCACCCAGCGCTCCAGCTTGAACAGCCGCGTCGTGTAGAAGGCCTCGACGAAATCGGCCAGCGAGACGACGCGCGGAAGGTCCAGCGTGTAGGCATCGGCAAAGGCCCGGCGCTCGGCCGCGAGAAGGGCCAGCAGACTGTCCGGCGGCGGTGTGCTCTCGGTTGGCGTCATGGGCACGAAGCCTCGTGCGAGCGAACCGCCATCGCTGCGATAGCGACAAGCGAATGGCCAGCCTCGATGCGAATAATTAGCATTTGGCTATTCAATCTTGAGAATCGATAGACATCATGGCCAAGACCCTCAGCTTCGGCGTCATGCACCTGATCACAGCCTTCAGCGTCACCTATGCGTTGACCGGCAGCGTCACCATTGCCGGCGCGGTGACCTTCATCGAACCGCTGGCCAACACGGTGCTGCACTATTTCTTCGACAAGTACTGGGACCACCCGCGCGCCCAAGCCTTCCGGGCGCGCTGGAGCGCCGGCAACCGCCAGCCGCAGCCCGCCGGCTGAGTTTCAGCGCAAGCCGTCCAGCAGATTGCGTCGCAGCGTGGCCTCGTCGGCAATGCCGTTCTGGCGGCGCATCAGCTGGCCATCCTTGAAGGTGAAGAAGGCGGGCAGCCCGCCGACGCCGTACTGGTTGACGAAGTCGTTCTGGGTCAACGTCCCCCAGGGATGGAAGACCGTGCGTGCAAACGCAAAGCCACCCTTGGGCGCCTCGGCCGCAGCCAGGCTGTTGAAGACCGGGTTCGAGCGCACGCAGTAGCTGCAACCGGGATCGAAGGAGCTGAGCTGCACGACCACCCAGCCCTTGGTCTCACGAACCCATGCGCCGAGGGCGGCAGGGGCGATGTTCTCCACGCCCGGCACAGCGACCACCGCGGGAGGTGCGGCAGGGCTCGCGCGGGTACGGTCGGGCGGCGGCGGCAGCGGCGCATCGGCCGCCGGGGCACGCTGCTGCTCGACGTAGGCCAGCAGGGGCGCGCGGTCCAGCTGAGCGGCGGTCACGGTCTTGACCACCGACACATAGGCCCCCTGCCCCTGGCCCACACGGACGGCCACGACGGCGTCCGGCCGGTGGCCGATCAGGTACAGCCCCAAGTCGCCAAAGGCGCTGTAGCTCAGCTTCTTGGCCAGGTCCAACTCGTGGAACCAGTAGACCGACGCATCTCTGCCGCCACGGGGAGGCTTGCAGGGGATGTCGCAGATGGTGACCAGCTCGAAGCCCTGCTCACGCAGCTGGCCGGCGTAATGGCGGCCGATCAGCAGCGGACTGTCGTCGGACGGATGCTTGTACTGCTGCATGGACACCTTGCCCTCGTAAGGCAGGCGCCAGCGGCTCTCGTTCTTGCCCTGGGTCCGTTCGGGCGGAGAGATCGGCAGCGCGCCGGCCTCCAGCGGGTTGTCGTAGCGGCCCAGCTCCTGCGCCCGCGGATAGGGTCGCAGTTCGGTGGCCTGGGCCTGCAAGGCGCCCAGCAGCGCGGCGGCGGCCAGCAGGCTGGCGCCGTGGCGGCGTGTGAATCTCATGTCGCTCCCTGATGTGTCGCCGTCGACCGGCGCGGCGGCAGTCTAGGAGGGACGGCCCACGGCACTGGCCGCCGTTCTAGGGAGCCTGGGTTACGAGCTGTGAGCCGGCTGGCTCGGGGCGGTCTGCTCCTCCATCCAGCCCAGCCAGCGCATCGCCTGCCCGCGGCTGTCGCCGCACATTTCCTCGTGCGGCGGCAGCGAGCCACAGACGGCCGGACGCTCGGGCCGGCCAAAGATGCGGCAGCGCAGCTCGTCGTCCAGCTGCACGCAGCGCACACCCGCCGGTTTGCCGTTGGGGTGACCGGGGATGGGCGAGCTGATCGATGGGGCGATGCAGCAAGCGGCGCAGTGCGGGCGGCAATCCATAGGGCGGAATTGTCCCTGCGCCGCCCTACCGGACGGGGTGACTTATCCACAGCCCCTTCGTAAAATTCGCGGTTCGCCTGGGCGCCCCGTCCAAGCGATCTGCTCTTCCAGGACCGAGATGCTCTACCCCAAGGAATTCGATGTCATCGTCGTCGGCGGCGGCCATGCCGGCACCGAGGCGGCGCTGGCCGCCGCGCGCATGGGTGCGCAGACGCTGCTGCTGACCCACAACATCGAGACCCTCGGCGCGATGAGCTGCAATCCCAGCATCGGCGGCATCGGCAAGGGCCATCTGGTCAAGGAGGTCGACGCGCTGGGCGGCGCGATGGCGCTGGCCACGGACGAAGGCGGCATCCATTTCCGCATCCTGAATGGCTCCAAGGGCCCGGCCGTGCGCGCCACCCGTGCCCAGGCCGACCGCATCCTCTACAAGGCCGCCATCCGCCGCCGGCTGGAGAACCAGCCCAACCTGCAGCTCTTCCAGCAGGCGGTGGACGACCTGATGGTGGAAGGCGACCGCGTGGTGGGCGCCGTGACGCAGGTGGGCATCCGCTTCCGCAGCCGCACCGTGGTGCTCACGGCGGGCACCTTTCTGGACGGCAAGATCCATGTGGGCCTGAACAACTACGCCGCCGGCCGGGCAGGGGACCCGCCCG
>CBFGPX010000004.1:0-68102 GCA_965650725.1 uncultured Comamonadaceae bacterium
CCACCAGTCGCCACCCATGGCCGCCACCGGCCCCAGCGTGAACTGCTGGGTCTGCCAGGACGCGGGGGCATCCGCGGGCGCATTCGCGGCGCGCTGCGGCTTCAGCAGGGTCTCGGCACCGACGCAGTTGTCCGGATACAGCAGGTTTTTCTCGCACAGATGCAGGGCGAGGACGGCGTCCTGCGCCGTGCGGCTGACCAGCGTCACCGTGACCGGGCCCGGCGCCGGCGCAGCGATGCGCTGGCTCACGCGGAACTGCTCGCCGCGACCCAGGATGTGCTTGCCCGCGGTCAGCGCCAGAAAGGCCTCACTCTCGTCGGTGCGCAGCCGGTAGTCGCCCACCTGATAGTTCTCGGGTCCCTCGTACAGGTTGCTGGCCACGAAGCGGCCGGACCCCTTGCCCAGCAGCCATTGCCGCCCGCCGTGCAGCAGGCGCAGGCCATCGTGCCAATGCGTCAGCCGGGTCTGGCCGTCCTCCTTCCAGGTCGCGACGCGGTCACGCAGATAGGCGCCGCCCCCCAGTGCCGCCACGACGGCCATCACCAGCAGCAGCCCGGCCACCAGCAGCGCGCGCTTGCGCCAGCCGGCGGCGCCGGTGCTGCCGCGACCTTGCAGGGGCCACAGCCGTTGCTCCAGCAACATGGCTGCGAACACGCCGGCCAGCGCCAGGCCCGCGGCCAGCGAGGTCCAGCGACCGGTCGTGCCGCCCCAGTAGTCGGCCACGATGACCATGGTCGCCAGCAGCCAGAACCAGGCCGTGGTCACCAGCATCACATGGATGGGCCGGGTCTGGTCGGGCTTGTCCAGCCAGCGCAGCGCCGCGCAGCACAGCAGTGCGACGACGTTCAGCACATAGGCGGCCTTGGGCACGGCCGTGGACAGCGCCCAGCTCGCCGCGCCCAGCAGCAGCGCCAGCAGGCCCCCCATGATCAGTGCCGTCAGCCGTTGCCCCAGCCTGGGTCGCCACAGGCTGGCGGGCAGCATCAGCAGCACCACCATGACGAAGAACAGCGCCAGCAGGCCGCGGTAGCCGCCACCGCCGAACACCAGTGTTGCGGCCAGCGCAAAGGCCGCGGCCATGGCCAGCGCGCCCATCTTGGCCAGGCGCGGCAGCGGCTCGTCCACGGCGCCCAGCGTGCTGTCGGGGTGGCTGCTGCTCTCCGGGCCGGAGCCGGCCGCGCGGCGGCGCTGCGCGTCGGCCAGCATGACCATGGGCAGCAACGCCAGCGGCAGCGCGAGATACACGCCGCGCGAGAACGTCGTCAGCACCGCGTAGACCGCCAGCAGCGTGATGCCCATGCCGATGGCGAAGTGCCAGGGCGAGCGCGTGCGCAGCAGCGCCAGCAGCGCGAACGGCAGTGTCAGCACCAGGAAGCCGTCCAGTGCCGCGCCGCCCACGTGCATCTCCCAGAACAGCGCGGTCGTGCGGTAGTCGGTGGAGAAGTCCAGCAGACCCGTGTAAGCCAGGCGCTCCCACAGCGCCGCGGCGCAGCCACCGGCCAGCGCCAGCACCAGACCCAGCAGCAGCCCGCGCGAGAAGCCGCGGGGCCGCGCGGCGGCCGCGGCCGTCCACAGCGGCAGCAGCGCCAGCACCAGGAACAGGGCCTTGGCGTTGCGCACCGAGTTCATGGCCTCGTGATAGCCATGGAACCAGCCGAACTGGAAGCCGCCGGCGTCGGCAAAGCCGCGCTTGACGCTCCACAGCGTGGACAGCGCCAGCGCCAGCACCAGCAGGAGGGCCAGCGGCGAATAGACCAGGCCGTGGCGCCAGGCCGGCGCGCGGTCGCGGGCATTCAGCTGCAGCGCATAGGCCAGATAGCCGCCGCAACCGCAGGCGGTGACCAGCAGGTCCATCTCCTCGAAGCTGATCCAGCCGCTCCAGGGCGCCAGGCCGATCAGCGGCAGCGGCGCGAACAGCAGCAGCGGCGTCTTGACCCAGAACAGCGCCGCGGCCAGCACGGCCAGGCCCCAGGCGGCAAGCGCCAGCGGGCCGGACAGCGGGTGGTGCCAGGCCAGCTCGGCGCCGACCAGGCCCAGGCTCAGCCCCCCGACCAGCGCCAGCCATTGCGTGCGGGTGCTGGGCAGCCTGAGCTGCAGCTCGCCCAGGCCCAGCAGGCCGGCGGCCGGCGTGGCGCCGACGGCGGCCATCAGCGCTTGCGCCGCAGTGCGGCCAGCAGCCCCAGCCCGCCCAGCAGCAGCACGGCGCTGGCCGGCTCGGGCACGGCGGTGACCTGGATGTTGTCTATGCCCACGATCTCGGTCACACCGGCGTGGAACTCGCCCTTGAGCGTCAGGCTGGTCACGTTGGCCAGCACGCTGGCCAGTGGCGCACCGCTCCAACCGGCGGCGGGCGCCAGCAGCACGCTGTAGCGATGCCACTGGCCGTCGGCCGGCGGATGGTTGGCGGCCACCATGTCCAGAGTCACCGAGCCGGTAGTGCCGGTGATGACCACCTCGCCGAACGGCCCCCAGTCGGGCGACTCGTTGTTGACGTTCAGCGCATCGAAGGACAGCGTGCCGCCCAGGAAGCCCGACCAGTTGCCCAGCCAGGGCGTCGGCGCCTGCAGCAGGAAGTCGTCGTTGCTGGTGTCGGTCACCCGCAGCCAGCCACCGCCGTTGCCGCCTGTGGCGACCCAGACCTGGGCACCTCCGTTGAGGGCCGTCCAGCCCTCGTCACCGGAGTCGAAACCCGCGGCCGCGGCGGCCAGCGGCAGGGTCAGGCAGGCGGCGGTCAGGAATGCGGGCAGCGAACGGACCATGGCGAACCTCCGGGATGGGGGCCGCATTGTTGCCGAGCGCCGTGCGCGGCGCACCCCCAAACAATCCCCCGGAACGCAGGCCGGCTCAGGACGTGGCGGTGCCCAGGCCCAGCAGGCGGCGCCACCACGCCGGGCGGCTGGCGGCCTTGGCCGCCGGACGGTCCGCGGCGGCGCTGCGCGGCGGGGCCAGGCCCAGCCATTCGCGCAGCTCGTCGGCCATACCCTCGGCGCCGCGCGTGCGCAGCTCGGGCGACTCGGCCATCGCCGCGCGCAGCAGCGCGTCCAGCTTGAGCTGTTGCTCCTCGCGCAGCAGCGGCCACAGGTCGCCGGCGCTGCCGCGCAGCGGCGCGGGGCCCTTGGGCGTGTCTTCCCAGCCGCAGATCAGCACGCGGGCGAAGGCGCCCAGGCCGTAGACCTCGCTGGCCAGGCTGGGCGGGCCGCCGGCGCGGCGCTCGGGCGCGACGAAGGCCGGCGCGGCGCCCAGGCTGAGGCCGCGGTCGAAGGGATCGGTGGGGTCGGGAATGCGCGCCAGGCCCAGGCCCATCAGCCGCACCTGGCCCTTGGGGCCCAGCCACACCATGGAGGGGTCCAGCTCGGCCAGCAGCCAGCCCTGCTGGTGGGCGGAGCGCAGCGCCTCGCAAAGCTGCACCAGCAGCTCGATGCGCTGGCGCAGGCCCAACTGATGCAGCTGGGGCAGCAGCGGCTCGCCGTGCTCGCCTTCGATGATCAGATAGGGATGGGCGTCGGGCGTCACGCCGCTGTCGCTGGGCACGGCGATGTGCGGGTGCTGCAGCCGGGCCAGGTCGCCGGCCTGGTCGGCATAGCGCAGCATGACGCCCGCGCCCTGGTCGCTGCGGTCCAGCACCAGCACGGCCGCCTTCTGCTCCGTGGCCATGCCGTGGTGCGCGCCGTACCACTGGCCGGCGTGGGCCTGCTCGCCGTCCGGCAGCGGTTTCTCCAGCCGCCAGACGCCCAGCACCTGGCCCTCGTCCAGCGGGGCGGCGGCGGCGGGAGGTGGCAGCTTGACGTTGGGCATGCGCATGCACCGCATATTAGGGGTGACCCGGAGGAGGCGGCCATCCCACGCTGTCACAAACCGGGTACGCCCGCGCATTCGCTCACGGCGACCGCGACGGTGGTCGTTGTCGAAAGCTGGGGCGGGCGGCCTCCGGGATACTGGATCTCGGGCACGCAATAGCCATACCCACGCCATCCCATGCTCGCCGTCCTCGCCACGACCTTCCCCTTCTTCGCGCTGGTGCTGTGCGGCTGGCTGGCCGCCGAGAGCGGGCGGCTGCCGGACGCCGCCATCCCGGGGCTGAACGGCTTCGTGCTGTTCTTTGCGCTGCCCTGCCTGCTGTTCCGCTTCGGGCGCGACACGCCGCTGCTGGAGCTGCTGAACCCGGCGCTGCTGGGCGTCTACCTCGCGGCGGCGCTGCTCATCGTGTTCTTCACGATCGCGGTGACGCGGTCGCCGCAGCTCGGCATGAAGGACGCGGCCCTGGGCGCGCTGGTGGCGGCATTCCCCAACACCGGCTTCATGGGCGTGCCGCTCATCGTCGCGCTGCTGGGCGCCCCGGCCGGTGGCGTCGTCGTCAGCACCATCCTGGCCGACCTGTTCGTCACCAGCTCGGTCTGCATCGCGCTGGCCCAGGCCGGCACCAACCTGCGCGCCGAGCGCGCCGCCTTCGTGCAGGCGCTGAAGGCGGCCGGCTCCAACCCGCTGCCCTGGGCCATCGCGGTCGGCGCCTTGCTCGGCGGCAGCGGGCTGGAACTGCCCGGGCCGCTGAACAAGGCGATCGCGATGCTGGGTGACGCGGCCTCGCCGGTGGCCTTGTTCACCATCGGCGCGGTGCTGAGCCGCTCGGGCCGCGCCAACCGCGCCGCCGGCCGCACGACGCCGCTGCGCCAGTACCTGCCGGTGGCGGCCATCAAGCTGCTGCTGCACCCGGCGCTGGTGTTCGGGCTGGCGGCGGCGGCCCGCTGGCTGGGCGCGCCGCTGTCGCAGGGCCAGCTCGTCGCGCTGACGCTGGCGGCCGCGCTGCCCAGTGCCAGCAATGTGTCGCTGCTGGCCGAGCGCTACGGCGCCGACAACGGGCGCATCGCCCGCATCATCCTGGCGTCGACGGCGGCGGCCTTCCTGAGCTTCAGTGCGCTGGCGACGCTGCTGATCGCTCCAGCGGCAGGCTGACCATCACGCGCAGCCCGCCGCCGTCTCGGTTGGCCAGCGCCACGCGGCCGTCGTGCGCCTCGGCGATCTCGCGTACCAGCGCCAGCCCCAGGCCGGTGCCGCCCGGCGCGCCCGGCTCGGCGCGCTTGGTGGAATAAAAGGGCAGCAGCGCCTGCGCCAGCACCGCCTCGCTCATGCCGGGGCCGCGGTCCAGCACCTCGATGCGCAGCTCGCCGCCGGCCGTGGCCAGCCGTAGCGTGATCTCGTCGGGGTCGCTGCCGGACTCGTGCGCGTTCTTGATGAGGTTGAGCAGCGCCTGCTCGATCTGCGCCGCGTCGAACCAGCCCGGCTCGGCGGGCAGGTCGCCGTCGCGCTTGAACTCGCCCAGCGTCGCCAGCCGGTCGAGGAAGGCCTGCCAGCCCACCGCCTCGCGTCGCGGCGCGGGCAGCTTGGCGAAGCTGGCATAGCCGCTCAGGAAGCCATGCAGGTGGGCCGCACGCGAGGCTATGCTGGCCAGCACCTGCGGCAGCCGCTCGGTGTCGCCGCGCCGGGCCAGTTCGGCGCCGCTGTGGGCCAGCGACGAGATCGGCGCCAGCGAGTTGTTCAGCTCGTGGCTCAGCACGCGGATGACGCGCTTCCATGTCGCGACCTCGGCGCGCGACAGCTCGCGCGTCATGCGCCGCAGCAGCCGCAGCCGGTGCGGCTGGCCCTGCAGCCGGAAGGCGTGCGTGCTGTGGTGGAAGGTCTCCTCCGCACCGTCCTCGTCCAGCTTGACGGCGAACAGGCGGTCGGCCTCGCCGGCCAGCGCCTCGCGCAGCGGCTCGGGCAGTGCCGCGACGACCTGCGCGAAGTCCAGGCCGACCAGGCTGCGCCCGTCGCCCAGCAACTGGCGCGCGGCCAGGTTGGCGATGGCGATCCTGCCGCCGGGGCCGGTCAGCACCAGCGCGGTGGGCGTGTTCTGCACCACGGTGTCCAGCAGCAGCTCGCGCTGGGCCAGATGCTGGCGCTGCTCGCGCAGGGCCAGGCCCAGCTCGGCGTGCAGGCGCGCCAGCCCGGCCAGCTCGCGCGGGCCGTCGGCCACCAGGTTGAGGCTGAAGTCGCCGTCGCGGTAGCTCAGCACCGCGCCCTCCAGCGCGCGCGTCAGCCGCCGCAGCGGCGCCAGCCAGCGCGAGGCCAGCCAGGCCAGCAGCGGCAGCATCACCGCGACGGCGGCGCCCAGCGCGACGGCGTCCGTCAGACCCAGCCGGCGCACGCCCAGGATGACCAGCGGCGGCACGGCCGCCGCCGTCGCCAGCGACAGCAGTGCGCGCGCCCGCAGCGACAGCGGCGCCAGCAGCTTCATGGGTTGATGCCGTAGCGTTCCAGCCGGCGGTACAGCGCCTGGCGCGACAGGCCCAGCTGCGTCGCCGCGCGGCTGACGATGCCGCCCGCAGCGGCCAGCGCCGCGACGACGGCGTCGCGGCTGGGCTCGTCCAGGTTGCGCCAGGCACCACCGCCGTTGCCGTTGGCCTCTTCCAGCCCCAGCAGCGCGGGCGTGATCTCGCCGCCCTGGCACAGCAGCGCCGCGCGCTCCAGCGCGTTCTTCAGCTCGCGCACATTGCCGGGCCAGCGGTGCGCCAGCAGCGCGTCGCGGGCCGCGTCGCTCAGCCGCGCGCGGCCGGCCAGGAAATGCTCGGCCAGCGGCAGCACGTCGTCGCGGCGTTCGGCCAGCGCCGGCAGCTTCAGCTCGATGAGGTTGAGCCGGTAGAACAAGTCCTCGCGGAAGCCGCCGGCCTTGACCATCGCGCGCAGGTCCGCGTTCGTCGCGCTCAGCACGCGCACGCGGGTCTGGCGCGTCTTGCTGGAACCCAGCCGCTCGAACTGGCCGGTCTCCAGCACGCGCAGCAGCTTCATCTGGCCGGCCAGCGGCAGGTTGGCGATCTCGTCCAGGAACAGCGTGCCGCCGTCCGCCGCCTCGAAGCGGCCCACGCGCGCCTTGGCCGCACCGGTGTAGGCGCCGCTGTCGCTGCCGAACAGTTCCGCCTCGATCAGGTCGGCCGGCAGCGCGCCGCAGTTCAGCGCGACGAACGGGCCGGCCGAAGCCGCCGAGTTCGCATGCACGAAGGCCGCGATGCGCTCCTTGCCGGCGCCGTTGGGCCCGGTGATCAGTACCGGCACCGGCGCCGCGGCGATCTGGCCGGCCAGCTCCAGCAGGTTGGCCATGGCGTCCGACGCGAACACGACGCCGGCCAGGTCGTGCTTGCGCGCCAGCGCCGTGCGCCGCGCGGCGCGTGCCTCGCGCAGCTGCGCGATCTCGCGGTTGGCCTCGCCCAGTTCCAGCAGGTTCTCGACGGTGGCCACCAACTTGGCGTCGTCCCAGGGCTTGGCCAGGTAGTCGGCCGCGCCGGCCTTCACCAGCGCCACGGCCGCGTCCAGCCGCGTCCAGGCGGTCAGCAGGATGATGGGCAGGTCGGGGCGCTTCGCGCGTATCGCGCGGAACAGCTGTTCGCCCTCTTCGCCGGAGGTCGTGTCCGCCGTGAAGTTCATGTCCTGGATGACCAGGCCGAACGGCCGCGCCTCCAGCAGCGCCAGGCCGGCTTCAGGGCTGGTGGCGACGCTGGCTTCGATGTCGTGCAGGGACAGCAATAACTCCAGCGCCTGGCATACGCCGGGGTGGTCGTCGATGATCAGAACTCGTCGCATGGCGGCGGAGGATAGTAGGCTGACACCATGAGCGAGCAAAAGATCGAGCTGTACGACGGCCCAGCCGGCGGCTGGGGTGCGTTGAAGAGCGTCGCCCACCACTTGCACGAGCAGGGCGTGGCCGTGAAGGGTGCAAAGACTCTCCTGCACGCCAACCAGACCGACGGCTTCGACTGCCCCGGCTGCGCCTGGCCCGACCGCGACCACCGCTCGACCTTCGAATTCTGCGAGAACGGCGCCAAGGCCGTGGCCGCCGAGGCGACGGCGCGGCGGGCGACGCCCGAGGTCATTGGCGCGAAGACGCTGGCCGAGTGGGCCGAGGCGTCGGACTACGAGCTGGAAGCCACCGGCCGCCTGACCGAACCCATGGTCTACGACGCGCAGACCGACCGTTACCAGCGCACCACCTGGGACGCCGCTTTCGCGCTGATCGCCCGCGAACTGCAGGCACTGCCCGATCCCAACCAGGCCATCTTCTACACGTCGGGTCGCACCAGCAACGAGGCGGCCTTTCTGTACCAGTTGTTCGTGCGCGAGTACGGCACCAACAACTTTCCCGACTGCTCCAACATGTGCCACGAGCCCAGCGGCTCGGCGCTGAAGCCCACCATAGGCGTCGGCAAGGGCACGGTGACGTTGGCGGACTTCGAGCAGGCGGACTGCATCCTCGTGTTCGGCCAGAACCCCGGCACCAACCACCCGCGCATGCTGGGCGAGCTGCGCGCGGCCCGCAAGCGTGGTGCGCGCATCGTCAGCTTCAACCCGCTGCGCGAGCGCGGGCTGGAGCGCTTTGCCGACCCGCAGAACGCGCTGGAGATGGCGACGCTGGGCGATTCGCCGATCAGCAGCCACTACTTCCAGCTCAAGGTGGGTGGCGACTTCGCGCTGCTGAAGGGCATGTGCAAGCGCGTGGTCGAGCGCGAGGCGCTGGACCGCGAGTTCATCGCGCAGCACACGGCGGGATTCGACACCTTCGTCGCCGAACTGCGCGAGCAGCCGTGGGAGCCGCTGGTCGAAGCCTCGGGCCTGACGCGCGAGCAGATCGAACAGGCCGCCGACCTCTACGTCGCCGCCGAGCGCGCCATCGTCTGCTGGGGCATGGGCATCACGCAGCACCGGCATTCGGTGGCGACCATCCAGATGATCGTCAACCTGCTGCTGCTGCGCGGCAACCTGGGCCGCCCCGGCGCGGGCGTGTGCCCGGTGCGCGGCCACAGCAATGTGCAGGGCGACCGCACGATGGGCATCTACGAGAAGCCAGCAGCAGCCTTCCTGGACAAGCTGGGCGAGGTGTTCGGCTTCGAGCCGCCGCGCGAGCACGGCTATGACACGGTGGGTGCCATCCAGGCCATGCTGGACGGCAAGGGCAAGGTCTTCATCGCGATGGGTGGCAACTTCGCCGCGGCCACGCCCGACACGGCGGCCACGTGGCGCGCGCTGCGCCGCTGCGAGCTGACCGTGCACATCACGACCAAGTTCAACCGCAGCCATGTCGTGCATGGCCGGCAGGCGCTGGTGCTGCCGGTGCTGGGGCGCACCGAGATCGACGTGCAGGCCAGCGGCCCGCAGGGCGTCACGGTGGAGGACTCGATGAGCATGGTGCATCTGTCCGCCGGCATGAACGCGCCGGCGTCGGAGCATCTGCTGTCCGAGCCCATGCTGGTGGCGCGCATGGCCGCGGCCACGCTGCCGAACAGCCGCACGCCGTGGCTGGCGTTGGCCGGCGACTACGCCGCCATCCGCGACAAGATAGCCGCCGTGCTGCCCGACTTCGCCGGCTTCAACGAGAAGCTCAAGGTGCCGGGCGGCTTCCGGCTACGCAACACGGCGAGCGAGCGCGAATGGGTGACGGCATCCGGCAAGGCCCAGTTCAGCACGCATGGCCTGCCCACCGACCTCGCCGTCGAGCGCGTCGCCGAGCGGCAGCGCGACGTGCGCGTGTTCACGCTGACCACGCTGCGCTCGCACGACCAGTACAACACCACCATCTACGGCCACGACGACCGCTACCGCGGCGTCTACGGCCACCGCCGCGTGGTCTTCATCCACGCCGACGACATCCGCGACCTGGGCCTGAAGGCCGGCGACTGGGTGGACATCACCAGCCTCTACGTCGGCGAAGGCAGCGACGACGTGCAGCAGCGCCGCGCCGAACGCTTCCTGCTGGTGGCCTACGACATCCCGCGCGGCTGCCTGGCCAGCTACTACCCCGAGACCAACCCGCTGGTGCCGCTGGAGAGCTTCTCGCTGGTGGCGCGCACGCCCACGTCCAAGTCCATCCCGGTCGTGCTGAGCCCGCATGCGCGATGAGGACGCGCTGCTGAGCCTGCTGCTGGAACTGGACCAGGGCGAGGGCGTCGCGCTGGCGCGGCTGGCCAAGCGGCTGGATCAGCGCGTCAGCGTGCTGCTGCGCCTGGGCACGGGGCTGAGCGATGCCGTCGTCGGCGGCCTCCCGGGGCCCGGCTGGCTGCGCATGGCCTGCGATGACGCCGGCCGCTGGACCGCCCACCTCACTCCCACTGGCCGCGAGGCCGCACGCCAAAGGACTTCCGCGCCATGAAACTGCTGGGCCGCCTCACCTCCATCAATGTCCGCAAGGTCGCCTGGACCGCTCGCCTGCTGGGCCTGGACCTGCCGCGCGAGGACTGGGGCGCGGGTTTCCGCTCCACGCAGGAGCCGGACTACCTCGCGCTCAACCCCAATGCGCTGATCCCCGTGCTCATCGACGGCGACTTCGTGCTGTGGGAGAGCAACAGCATCTGCCGCTACCTGGCCGCCAGGCAGGGCGACACCGGCCTGCTGCCCGCCGAGCCGCGGGCGCGTGCCAAGGTCGAGCAGTGGATGGACTGGCAGGCCGGTGAGCTGAACAACTCGTGGCGCGTGGCCTTCATGGCGCTGGTGCGCGGCCAGCCGGCCGCGCCCGAGGCCGTCGCCGCCAGCGTGGCGAACTGGAACCGCCACATGGCCATGCTGGACGCGCAGCTCGCGCGTACCGGCGCCCATGTCTGCGGCGCCGGCTTCACGCTGGCCGACGTGGTGCTGGGCCTGTCCGCCCAGCGCTGGAAGAACGCGCCCATCGAACGCGTCGAGCTGTCGGCGGTGGAGGCCTGGCTGCAGCGCCTCGCGGCCCGACCGGGGTTTGCGGACTACGTGGGCAACGGCATGGCCTGAGGGACTGATGAGAGGCGCTCAGCCCGCAGGCTTGAGCATGCCCCGTCCCACCTGGCGGCCGCCCTCGTAGATGCCGAACTCCAGCCGGTCCTCGCGCAGCCTCAAGGTGTCCAGACAGGTGGCCGTCAGATCGGTCGTCTCGCCGGGATCGACCTTGTCGCGCGGCGGCGGCAGCTTCAGCGCACACGTGACGTCTTCCTTCAGTCCCGCAAAGCGCAGCTGCGGTCGGTAGCCGCTGTAGAAGGGGGTGTCCCGGCCGACCTGGCCTTGCCGGGTCAGCAGCGTCACGCTGGCAGGCAGGGGGCTGGCCTTGGGAAACTCCAGCGTCCTGGGCGCGGGCTCACTCGCCATGGCCAGGGGGGGTGACGCCGAAAAGGGCGGCGGCGATGCAGGCGGCCTGCAGGCCAGAGACACGGTGAGGCATGGGTGGGGCGGCCGCGTGGCCGCTGGCAAGCGAAGAGGCGTGGCATTGCAGCAGCGCCGACCTCGCGCAGCCATCCCTACGGTATCAGTCCAGCTGCACCGGCGCGAAGGGCTGCTGCCCGTCCCGTGCCGCGCAGCCAAGGACTTCGAGCACATCCAGCACCGTCGCCACCACGAGATCCGGCTCGCTGAACTGCGGGAAGTGCCCACTCTCCTCGGCCAGCACCTGGCGGCCCAGGGGCGACAAGGCCACCAGCCCGCGCTGGTGCGCGGCACGGGCCTGCAGCAGCGCAGGCCTGGTGGCCCAGCTCATCGCCGGCTTCGTGCCAGTAACGACGCGCAGGGGGACCGGCGGAAAGGGTGGCGCCGCAGCCAGTTCGGCAGCCGAGCGCGAGGTGTGCTCGGTCTCGTGCCAGTGCGGCGGCGGCACCAGTCGGCGCATCAGCCAGGCCAGGCCTTTCTGCAGTGCGTTCTCGTGCGCCTCCAGCGCCGTCAGGTCTTGCGGCGCCGTGGCTTCCAGCAGCACGACGCCAGCCACGTCCGATGGGTGCCGCCGCGCGAACAGCTGCGCCGCCAGCCCGCCGAACGAATGCCCCACCAGCACATAGGGCGGTGAGAGCTGCAGCGTGGCGAGCAGGCGGTGCAGCGCGGTCACCATCGCGCTCGCGGTCTGGTCCTTGGCAGGGCGCGCGCTTCGGCCGATGCCGGGGCGGTTGTAGGCCAGCGTCGTGGTGCGCGCCGCGATGCCTTCGAACACGCGCATCCAGCCCGCCAGGGGGCCGCCGGAGCCGTTGATCAGTACGACGGTGGGCGCGCCGGAGCCGGCACGCACCAACTCGACGGCATGGCCGTCGACATCGACCAGGGTGGCCGGGGGCAGCTTGGGCATGCGGCAGATGACGAGCCGTGGGGCCGCCATTCTGCGGCATGCCCTGCCACTGCGCGGTCAGGCCGTGGGCCTCAACCCAGCCGCACCGGCACGAAGATCTGCTGCCCGTCGCGCGCCACCAGCAAGGCCACCGACTTCGGTGCGTCCTTCATCGCCGCGCGCACCTCGTCCACGCTCTGCACCGGCTTGCCGTTCAGCGCCAGCAGCACGTCGCCCGCCTGCACGCCGGCCAGCTGGGCCGGGCCGCTCACGCGTTCGATCAGCAGGCCGCCGTCCAGCCCCGAGCCGCGCAGCTCCTGCGGCTGCAGCGGGCGCAGCGCCAGGCCCAGCTGGCCACCCTGCGGCGTGGCGGCGGCTTCCTGCACATCCTTGTCGGCGCGGCCCAGCGCCACGGTCTCGGCCACGCGCTTCTTGTCGCGCCACAGCTCCAGCTTCAGCTTGTCGCCCGGCCGCGCCAGGCCTACGCGGCTGGACACGTCGCCCGCCACGCGCACCGGCTCGCCGTCGATGTGCGTGATGACATCGCCCGCCTTCAGCCCGGCCTTGGCCGCGGCGCTGCCCGGCTGCACGCTGGACACCAGCGCGCCGTCCGGCGCCTCCAGCCCGAAGGACGAGGCCAGCGGCGCGGACAAGTCCTGCAGCGTCACGCCCAGCCGCGCGTGCTCCACCTTGCCGTGGGCCACGATCTGGTCCTTGACCTTCAGCGCCACGTCCACCGGGATGGAGAAGGCCAGGCCCTGGAAGCCGCCGCTTTGCGAGTAGATCTGTGCGTTCACGCCGATGACGCGGCCCGACGCGTCGAACAGCGGACCGCCCGAGTTGCCGGGGTTCACCGCCGCGTCGGTCTGGATGAAGGGCACGACGCTGTCGCCCGGCAGCGAGCGGCCCTTGGCGCTGACGATGCCCTGCGTGGCCGTCTGCTCGAAGCCGTAGGGCGCGCCGATGGCCAGCACGTAGTCACCCACCTGCACCTGCTTGGGGTCGCCCAGCCGCACGGTGGGCAGGTCCTTGGCGTCCACCTTCAGCACGGCGATGTCGGTGGCCGGGTCGCTGCCCAGCACCTGGGCCGAGTACTCGCGCCGGTCGCTGAGCTTGACGGTGACCTGCTTGGCCTCGCGCACCACATGGGCGTTGGTCAGGATCAGGCCGTCGGGGCTGATGATGAAGCCCGAGCCCTGGCCGCGGAAGGGCTGCGCGCCCTGCTGCGGCATGCGCAGGTTGGGGATGCCGCGGAAGAAGCGGAAGAACGGGTCGTCCTCCATGCCGGGGCCTTGCTGCATGACGGTCGGGCCCTCGGTCTTGTGCAGGCCGGCCACCGTGATGCCGACGACGGCCGGGCCCTGGCTCTGCACGATGGCGCGGTAGTTGGGCTGCGGTGCGCCGGCGGGCAGCAGCACCGGTGCCGGCGGGGCGGCCGGCACGGCGGTGGCTGCGGCAACGGGAGCGTCCGTGGGGGCGGTCGCGGCCGGCGCCTTGTCCTTGAACAGCGCGGGCAGGGTCCAGCCGGACGCCGAGGTGGTCAGCGTCACGCCGGCGCCCAGCAGCGCGGCGGCTGTGGCGGTCAGCGTGAACTTGGTGGTCTGGGTCATGGCGTGCTCCTCATCAGGGGCTGCAACAGCGCAGCCGACGAGGTCACTCTAGGCAGCGCGGGTGAGCGCTGGATGAGGCCAAGGTGAGGTGAAAGTTAGGGCGTGCAGCGCTGGCCTGCCGCCCATGTCACCGCCTGCTCCAGCAGCTGCAGGTGCTGCGGCACCGCATAGGCCTCGGGCCGGTGACCGATGGCCGAGTAGAACGAGCGCCCGCGGCCCACGCAGCGGGTCCAGGCGATGGGGTGATCGGCGTCCATGGCCAGGTCGCCGGGCGCGTAGCTGGCTTCGTCCAGCGTGGCCAGGATGCGCGCGCCGCCGGTGCGCGGGTTGTTCTTGAACGAGTACCACTCGTCGCTCATCGTCCAGCCGTCGCCCAGGCCCGCGACGATGGGGTGGGCGCGGTCCTGGATGACGATGCGGGCGTCCTGGAACTGCGGCTTCATCGGGTGGCCCTTGAAGCGCGCGCCGACCAGCGTGTCCACGTACCAGGGCCAGAAGCTCTCGGGGTCGCCGCCCGAGCCGTGCAGGCCCACGAAGCCGCCACCGCCCTCGACGTAGGCCCGGAACGCCGCGCGCTGCGACAGCGTCAGCACGTCGCCGCTGACGTTGTTGAAGACGACCGCATCGAACTGGTGCAGAAAGCCGGGCGTCATCGCGCCGCCGCGGTCCGTGACGGTCAGCGACCAGCCGTGCCGCTGCGCCAGGGCCGCCAGCGTGTCGCGGGCGGCCTGGATGGCCGGGCCGTGCAGGAAGCCGTTGACCTTCTCGAACACCAGCAGCCGGGGCGTGCCTGCGGTCGCGCGGGCCGGCGGGGGCGCGTCGTCGTAGCGTGCGCAACGCGCGCTGCGGTCCGCGTCGGTCACGGGCACGGCGCGCAGCTGGGTGTCCAGCCGGTCCAGCGCCGGGAAGCCGGGCTGGCCGGCCATGGATCGCAGCGTGATGATGGCCGCGAAGGTCGGCGGGCTGGTCCTGGCCTGCCAGGCCGGCAACTGGCCGCCCGCGGGCCACTCGCGCTGCAGCGCGGCCATGGCGGCGGGCGACAGCAGCACGTCCAGCAGCGGGCTGTCCACCGAGAACGGCGCGTCGCGCAGCGGGCAGTCCAGCACCGGCGCGGCCTGCGACCCGAGGGCCGTTGTTGCAAGCAGCAGCGCGGCCAGGCTGGTCTTCGTCATCGGCTTACTCCCATCATCCGACCCTCAGCCGGGCCAGCGGATCTCGGCGCGCAGCCCGCCCAGCGGCGCCGTGCCCAGCTGCACGTCCGCGCCCTGCCGGCGCGTGGCGGCACGCACGATGGCCAGGCCCAGGCCGCTGCCTTCCACCGAGGCGTCCTCGCCGCGCTGGAAGCGGTCGAACACGTGCTCGCGCGCGGCGGGCGGGATGCCCGGGCCGTCGTCGTCCACGCGCAGCAGCGGCGCGCCGCCCGGGCCGCGCAGCGCGCTGACCTGCACCGTGCGCGCGCCGAACTTCACCGCGTTGTCGACCAGGTTGCGCAAGGCGGCGCGCAGCGACTGCGGGTCGCCGCGCAGCGGCAGCGGGTCGGGCGCGGTCAGCGCGATCGCGACGCCGGCGCGCTCGGCCAGCGGCTGCACGTCGGCCACGGCCTGGCGGGCCAGCTCGCCCAGGTCCAGCGGCAGCTCCGCCGCCGGGGCGCCGGGTTCGGCACGCGCCAGGGCCAGCAGTTGCTCGACCAGGTGGGCGGCGCGGTCGACACCGCCGCGCAGCCGCTGGATGGCCGCGTCCTGCTCCTCGCCCGGCGCGGCGCCGCGCAGCAGACCCAGCTGCAGCTTCAGCGCGGTCAGCGGCGAGCGCAGCTCGTGGGCCGCGTCGGCGACGAAGCCGCGCTGCGCGTCGAAGGCCGCTGCCAGCCGGCCCAGCAGCCCGTTGAAGGCGTCCACCAGCGGCGCGATCTCGCCCGGCAGCCCGGCGGTGGGCAGCGCGTCCAGCGCGTTGGCGCCGCCGGCCTGCGCGGCCTGGGTGACGCGCGCCAGCGGCGCGAGCGACACGCCGATCAGCCACCACACGGCCGCCGCCACCAGCGGCAGCGCCACCGCCACGGGCACCACGCTGCGCAGCGCCGCCAGTGCGGCGAGCTTCTGGCGCACGGCCAGCGGCTGCGCCACCTGCACCACGCGCAGCGGCGTGGCGGCGCTGAACACGCGCCAGTCCTGCCCGCCCAGCCGCTGGTTGGAGAAGCCCAGCACCGCGCGCGGCGGCAGCGGCTCGGTCATGCCCTGGGGCCGGCTGGAATACAGCTCCAGGCCCTGCAGCGACCAGATCTGCACCACGTAGTCCAGGCTGGGGTCGGCCAGGCTGGCGGCCTCGTCGGCGGCGATGCGGCCCTGGTCGCGCAGCGACAGCGCGGTCTGGCGCAGCTGGTAGTCGAACAGCTGGTCGGCCTCGGCGCGCACGCTGAAATAGGTCGCGCCGGCCACGGCCAGCGCGGTCACGGCGCCCAGCAGCGCCAGCAGCGCGAACAGCCGGCCGCGCAGCGTCGAGAGCAGCTTCATGACTTCTCGTAGCCGGCGTAATAACCGAGGCCGCGGACGGTGTGCAGCAGGTCGGTGCCCAGCTTCTTGCGCAGCTGGTGCATGTAGACGCTGATGGCGTTGCTCTCCAGCTCCTCGCCCCAGCCGTACAACCGGTCCTCCAGCTGCGCGCGCGACACGATGGCGCCGGGCCGCTCCAGCAGCGCCTGCAGCAGCGCGAACTCGCGCGCCGACAGCAGCACCGGCCGGCCGGCGCGGGTGACCTCGCGCGTGGCCGGGTCCAGGCGCAGGTCGGCCACCTGCAGCGCGGAGTCGGCACGACCGCCGTGGCGGCGCTGCACGGCGCGCAGCCGCGCCAGCAGCTCGTCCAGCTCGAAGGGCTTGACCAGGTAGTCGTCCGCGCCGGCGTCCAGGCCGGCGACCTTGTCGCCCAAGGCGTCGCGCGCGGTCAGCACGATGACGGGCGTGGCGTCGCCGCGGGCGCGCAGCGTGCGCAGCACGTCCAGGCCGCCGCGTTTGGGCAGGCCCAGGTCCAGCAGCACGGCGTCGAAACGCTCGCCGCTGGCCAGCACCGCGTCGGCGGCCTGGCCGTCGCGCACCCAGTCGGTGGCAAAGCCCTGGCGGCGCAGCGACTCGCGCAGGCTGTCGCCGATCATGGGGTCGTCTTCGACGAGGAGCAATCGCATCGGCCGCATTGTGTCGCTGCCCGCGCGCCGCAGGAGCCGGGTCTCAGCCGTCGAGCGCCACGCCGTCGCCCGGGGCCGGCAGCATCAGCGACAGCACCGCGCCGCCGCCCTCGCGGTTGGCGGCCCAGACGCGGCCGCCGTGGGCCTGGGCGATGCGGCGGCAGATGGCCAGGCCCAGCCCGGTGCCGCCGGCCGAGTCCCTGGTGGCGCTGGACTGCACGAAGGCCTCGAAGATGGTCTCCAGCTCGTCCGGCGGGATGCCCGGGCCGCGGTCGGACACGTCGACGCGCACGCTGCCGTCCGGGGCCAGCGTGGCCTGCAGCTCGATGAGGCCGCCCGTCGGCGAGAAGCGGATGGCGTTGGCCAGCAGGTTGCGCAGCAGTTGCTGCAGGCGGCGGCGGTCGGCCTGCACCGGCAGCTCGGCGTCGCCCAGCGTGGTGCGCAGCTGCTGATCGCGTGCCGCCAGCAGCGGGGCCAGCTCGCGGCCGAGCTCGGCGGCCAGCGGTCGCAGGTCCAGCCGCTCGGGCTGCATGGGCTCCACGCCGCGCTCGATCTTGCTGAGGTCCAGCAGGTCGTTGACGAGGCTGAGCATGCGCTGGCCGGCCTCGTGCACGTCGGCGAACAGCTCGGCCAGCCGGGGCTGCTCGCGCGTGCGCCGTGCGCCGATGGCCGAGAAGCCCAGGATGGACTGCAGCGGCGTGCGCAGCTCATGGCTGACGTTGGCGATGAAGTCGGACTTGGCGCGCGAGGCCTGCAGCGCCGCATCGCGCGCGGCGCGCGTGGCGCGCTCGGCCTCGCGGAAGTCGCTGATGTCCATGAGGCAGGCGACGATGCCCATGGGCCGGCCGTGCGCGTCGTCGAAGGTGGACTTGCTGACGAAGAGGTCGCGGCGGCGCCCGTCGCTGCCATGCCAGACGATCTCGTAGCTCATCTCGCCGCCGCGCGCCAGCAGCTCGGCGTCGCGGGCGTCGTGCAGCGCGGCCTCGTCGGGGCGCAGGTAGTCGGCGGCGCGGCGGCCCAGCACGTCGTTGCGGCGCCGGCCGGTGAACTGCTCCCAGGCGCGGTTGACGTCCAGGTAGCGGTTGTCGTCGTCCAGCACCGAGGTGGGCAGCGGGCTGCTGGCCAGCAGCGAGCGCGCCAGGCCCAGCTGGCCGCGCAGCTCGGCCTGGGCGCGCACCAGGCTGCTGACGTCGGCGGCGCTGCCCACCCATTCCAGCTCGTCGGGGCGGCGCCGCAGCGGCACCAGGTGGATCTCGAAGCTGCGCGCCTGGCCGTCGGGCGCGATCCAGTCGGCGCGCAGCTGGCGGGGCCGCAGGTCGTCGTCGGCGCAGGCGTCGAACAGCGCCGTGACGGCCGGCGAGCCGCCGAACAGCTCGCTCAGCGGCCGGCCCAGCACCTGGCCCAAGGCCTGACCGCTGAGGCGGGCGTAGCCCTCGTTGATGAAGGTCAGGCGGCCGGCGGCGTCGGTGCGGAACAGCAGGTCCTGCACGCTGCCGAAGATGGCGCTGAGCTCGCGCTCGCGCTCCACGATGCGGCGCTGCGCGTCGTCCAGCGCCAGCTGCGAGCGCTCGCGGGCGCGCAGCGCCGCGGCGCCGACGATGGACAGCCCCATCAGCGCCGCCGCGATGACCAGCGCCGGCAGGCCCTGGTCGCGCACCGTCACCAGCCACTGGTCGCGCAGGGACTGCTGCGGCAGCTCCAGCACGACGGCCAGCGGGCGCCCGCGCAGCGCGCGGTAGGCCACCAGCTGCGGCGCGGCGCGCAGGCCCGCGCCACGCCAGCGGCCATGCTCGCTGCCGGCACGGATGCTGGCCAGCGGCGCGCCGGGCAGCAGCAGCCGGGCCTGGCGCTCGCCGGGCAGCACCTCGGCGGCCTGCGTGGCGGCCAGCACGCGGCCGTCCAGGTCCAGCAGCGCGGCGGCGGCCTGCTCGTCGCGCAGCGTCATCTGCTGGAAGTTGGCCAGTGCATCGGAGTTCAGCAGCGCCACCAGCAGCGCGTTGCGCTCGCCGTGCGGGCCGGGCAGGCGCAGCGCGCGCAGCAGCGGGATGAAGCCCACGCCCGGCGGCGCGGCGTCGTCGGCCGGGGCGCTGCCGGCCAGGCTGGCCAGGCTGCGGCCGGCGACGAAGCCGCCGATGGCGTCGCGTCCCGGGTCCGGCCAGGGGCCGAGCGCCTCCAGCCGGGTGTGTACGTCGCGGTCGGTGGGGTCGGCCGCGGCCAGCACGCGGCCCTGGTCGTCCAGCAGCGCGACGCCGCGCAGAAAGCTCAGGCTCGCCTGGGTCTGGCCCAGCAGCGCCTGCAGCACCTCGGGCGGCGCGCCGCGCGCGGCCACGTCGGCCAGGCCTACCAGGGCGACGAGGCCGGCATCGAGGCTGCGGCTGGCATGGTCTTCCAGCACCCGCACCATCAGGGCCTGGCGGTTGGACGCCTCCAGCTGCAGCTCGCGCTCCTCGCGCCACAGGCCGTAGCCGGCGCCGGCCAGCACGGTGGCGGCCAGCAAGGCGCCGGCGCCGGCCGTGATGGTGCTCGGGCGCCAGCGGCTGCGCGGCTGCATCAACGGCTGCGCACGATGGCGCCGAGGCCGTGGCGTTCGGCCGCGGCGCGCAGCCGGCCGTCGCGCTGGATGCGGTCGACGAAGTCGTTCACCGCCTGCAGCCAGGCGTTGTCGCCGGGGCGCACCGCATAGGCGTAGGGCAGCACGTGGAACGGCGCCGTCGGCGCGACCAGCCGCGCCCAGTCGGCGTTGTCCAGCAGTCGGCGGCTGTAGGGATAGTCGGTCATGAAGGCATCCACGCGGCCGGCCTCCAGCTCGCGCTCGCGCGTGTCGGGAGGGCGCACCACCACCAGCGTGGCGCGCTTCAGCGCCGCAGCCATCACCGGCTCCATGAAGGTGCCGGCCTGCACGGCGATGCGCACGCCGGGCTTGTCCAGGTCGGCCCAGGCCCGCACCACGCGGCTGCTGCGCGTGGTCACTGCATAGATGTCGCTCTCCAGGTAGGCGCGGCTGAAGCGCAGCTGGCGCTTGCGCTGCTCGGTCACGCCGACGGCGAACATGGCCACGTCGCAGCGGTCCTGCAGCAGGTCGTCCACCAGCGTGGCGAACGACGAGTCCACGTAGCGCGGCTTCACGCCCAGGTCGGCGGCGAAGGCGGCGGAGAGGTCGATGTCGATGCCCGACAGCTGGCCCGTGCGCGGGTTGCGCAGCGAGACGCCGTAGTAGTCCGGCCAGACGCACACGCGCAGCTCGCCGCTGCCGCGCAAGCGCTCGGCAATGGCGGGCGGCGTGTCGGCCGCCAGCGCGGCGGCGCCGATGCACAGCGCGACGGCGGCGGCCAGCGGCCGCCTCACGCGGCGCCTCCGGACTGCGCCGCGTCGACGCGGTCGCGCAGCGCGATCAGCGCCGGCGCATGGGCCAGGAAGACCGCGACGATCTCGGGGTCGAAGGCGCTGCCGGCCTGCTCGGCCAGCATGGCCAGCGCACGGTCGTCCGCGCGCGCCGGGCGGAAGCGGCGGCGTTGGGTCAGCGCGTCGAAATGGTCCACGACCGCGACGATACGCGCAGACAGCGGGATGGTGTCGCCCTTCAGGCCCTGCGGGTAACCGTTGCCGTCCCAGCGCTCGCGGTGGTTCAGCGCGATCTCGGCCGCCAGCACGAACAGCGGCAGGCGCGAGACGCCCAGCAGCGCGGCGCCGCGGCGGCGTTCCTCGGCGGCGCTCAGCGGCCAGGGCGGCTGCAGCGCGGCGCCCGCGGGGGCGGATTCGCCGGTGTCGTGCAGTGGCGCGGCCAGGCGCAACAACTGGGCGGCGTCGGCGTCCAGCCCGAGGTGCAGGCCCAGCGCCTCCGCCAGATGCCCGATGCGCACGCGGTGGGCGCGCGCCTCCTGGTCCGAACCAGCGGGCGGGCCGTTCGGGCCCGGCAGCGGCGGCGGAGCGGGCAGGGAGGGGGGAGTGGCGGTGGAAGACATGCTGGGCTCCGGCGTCTTGCCCGAATTATCGACAGGATCATTTCTATCAAATCAGCCAAATTCGGCAAGCCCCCATGAATTCGGCAAAATGTCGCGCGTGAAACCCACCCCGTCCGCGCCCGACACCTGCTCCACCACCGAGGCCGCCCAGCAGCTGGGCATGGCCGTGCGCTCGGTGCAGCTGATGGTGGACCGCGGCGAGCTGCAGGCCTGGAAGACGCCCGGCGGCCATCGCCGCATCCTGCGTGCTTCGATCGACGAGTGGCTGCGGGCCCGCGGCGGCGCGGAGCCGGCGGCGCAGGCCGCGGCCGGGCCTGGCGGGCGACCGCTGACGCTGTTGCTCATCGAGGACTCGGTGCACTTCCAGAACCTCATCGGCCTGGTCGTCAAGCGCGAGCTGCCCGACGCCGACCTGCACATCGCGTCGGACGGCATCGCCGGCCTGGCGCTGGCAGGGCGGCTGGAGCCCGACGTGCTGCTCATCGACATCCTGCTGCCCGGCATCGACGGCGCGGCGCTGATCACCAGCCTGCGTTCGCACCCGCAGTTCGCGGCCAGCCGGCTCATCGTCGTGACGGCGCTGGACGAGGCCCAGCGCGAGCCCTACCGCTTCGCGCTGGAAGGCGTGCCGGTGGTGCACAAGGCGGCGCTGGTCACCGCGCTGCCGCCTTTGCTGGCGCAGGCAACGGCGGCCGCCTGAGCGGCGCTGCACGCAGCCATGCCCGCACGCTTGCTGCTCATCGAGGACGACGCCGCCATCGCGCGCTTCGTCGAACTGGCGCTGGAAGAGCTGCCCGACCACGACCCCCAGGCGCCCGCGGTGGAGTTCCGCCTGGTGCGCAGCCTGGCCACCGCGCGCGAGGCGCTGGCGGCGGGCGGCTGGTCGCTGGTCATCAGCGACCTGATGCTGCCCGACGGCTCGGCCGAGCTGCTGCTGGCCGAGGGCCATGCGCGTGGGCCCGGCGCGCCGCACTGGGTGGTGTTCAGCGCCGGCGTGCACGACGACAGCGGCCCGATGCTGGCCGCCCAGGGCGTGGCCTGCACCTTGCGCAAGCCGGTGCCGCTGGAGGAGCTGCTGGGCACCGTCGCAGGCCTGCTGCGGCGCGGTGTGGTGCCGCCGTCGGGCGTCGCGGCCGGCCCGGCGGGTGACCCGGTGCAAAGCCATTTCGGCGGCGACCAGGCGCTGTACGACAGCTTCCGCGCGGGCTGCATCGAGCGTTTCGGCGCCGACCTGACCCAGGGCGACGTCGCCGTCGCCGCCGGCGACGCCACCGCGCTGCTGCCTGTGGTGCATGGGCTGAAGGCGGTGCTGGAGCTCATCGGCCAGCCCGGCATGGCCGCCCTGGCGCGAACGCTGGAGGCCGCCGCGGACCGGGGCGAGGTGGCGGCGTCGGCCTGGGACGAGCTGGCCCGCGGCCTGGTCGAGCTGGGAGTGCGCCGCGGCGCCTGAGTCGCACAAATCGGCATGTTTGACGTATAACCCCCGGGTTGAGGGCGTTCCTGTCGCTGTGTTTATCAATAAATTTGATAATCACTGTAGAATTCAAGGAATGCCGTCATGAATTGCCTCGCCACATCCCCGCCCGCCTGCGGCGCCACCGGCCTTGCCAGGCTTGAGGTGTCGCGATGACGGTGCGCGTGGTGCTCTACGTCGAGGACGATCCGGTCAGCGCGATGCTGATGCAGGGCATCCTGGAGCTGCGGCCGGGCTACCAACTGCGGGTGGCGCGCAGTGGCGCCGAGGCCCGCGCCTGCGTGGGTGCGGGTCGCGTGGACCTGCTGCTGTGCGACCGGCACCTGCCCGACCGGGCCGGCGACCAACTGCTGGCCGAGCTGCGTGCGGCCGGCCTGCCCGCGGCGGTGCCGGCGTTGCTGGTCACGGCCGAGACCGACTACGTGGCCGCCGAGCTGTCCCGCCGCGGCGGCTTCGACGGTTTCTGGACCAAGCCGCTGGACGTGGCCGCCACGCTGCGCAGTCTGGAGCGCTGGATGGGTGGGTGAGTGAGCCCCTCGCCCGGCCTCGCCCTGCTGAACGCAGGCGACGCCGGTCGGTCTTGCAGACCGCGCAGGCGACAGAGCGCCTGCTCTTCGCCAGGCACAGACAGTCCTCAGGACTGTCTGTGTCCGGGCTCAGCCCCCGAGGGGACGGCGATGCTCGCGGCATTGAGCCGCTCGCACATCGCCTGTGCGGGCCGGCTTGGGGGCGGCCCGGCGCTCGGCACGGAACTCAACACCGCTGGGCCGCTGACACAAATCTTTGCGCTCGGGCCACATGCCCTTGCGCAGATAGAGGGATGCTCCGGTCCAAAGACGGACACCGGAGACGCCCGATGAAAAACCGCCGCTTCGTGCTGGGCAGCGCCACCGCGCTGGCCGGCCTGGCGCTGACCCGCCACGGCCAGGCCGTGGCGCCCGCCGCCGCCCCGCCGCTGAGCGCCGACGAGCGCGCGCTGCATGCGCTGAACCGCCTGGGCTATGGCCCACGCCCGGCCGATGCCGCCGCCATCGCGGAGCAGGGCGCCGAGCGCTGGCTGGCGCGCTTTCTGGATGAGCAACTGCAGCCGCGCCGCCTGCCGCAGCCCGAGGCGCTGAGCGCGCGCCTGGCGGGCCTGGAGGTGTTGACGCTGAGCCAGGGCGAGCTGCTGGCCCGCTACCGCGAGGCGGTGCGCGCGGCCCGCGAGGCGCGGCGCGAGCAGGCCAAGGGCGAGACGCCCAGTGCCGACGCGCTGAACGCCGTGCGCGAGAAGGTGCGGCCGCTGGTGCTGCAGGCCGGCACCGCGCGGCTGGCGCGGGCGCTGCAGAGCCCGGCGCAGCTGGAGGAGGTGCTGACCGAGTTCTGGTTCAACCACTTCAACGTGTTCGCCGGCAAGAACGCGGTGGGTGTGCTGGTAGCCGACTACGAGCAGAACGCGATACGGCCGCATGTGCTGGGGCGCTTCCGCGACATGCTGGGGGCCACGGCCAGGCATCCGGCCATGCTGATCTACCTGGACAACGCGCAGAGCGTGGCGCCGGCCGCGGCGCGGCCGGGTGCGGCCCGCCGCGCCGGCCTGAACGAGAACTACGCGCGCGAGTTGATGGAGCTGCACACGCTGGGCGTGGACGGCGGCTACACGCAGCGCGACGTGACCGAGCTGGCGCGCATGCTGACCGGCTGGGGCGTCGATGCACGCGCCGGCAAGGGCGACGCGTTCGAGTTCGACGCGCGCCGCCACGACCGCGGTGCCAAGACCTGGCTGGGCCAGAGCATCACGCCCGCCGGCCGGGCCGAGGGCGAGCGCGCGCTGGACCTGCTGGCCGCGCACCCGTCCACGGCGCGGCACCTGGCGTACAAGTTCGCGCAGGCCTTCGTCGCGGACCAGCCGCCGCCGGCGCTGGTGGCGCGGCTTGCCGATAGCTTCAAGGCCAGCGGCGGCGACCTGCGCGAGCTGACGCGCACGCTGATCCAGTCCGACGAGTTCTGGAGCCGCGAGGCCTACCAGGCCAAGTTCAAGACGCCCTACCAGTACCTGGTGTCCAGCCTGCGGGCGCTGGACCTGGCCGCGACCCAGCCGCAGCCCTTGCTGCAGGCGCTGCAGCAGGCCGGCCAGCCGCTGTATGGCGCACAGACGCCCGACGGCTACAAGAACGTTGCCGCCGCCTGGCGCAACCCCGAGGCGCTGACGCAGCGCGTGCAGTTGGCGACCACATTGGGCCAGCGCAGCGGCGTCAGCGCCGAGCGGCTGGGTAGCACGCTGGGCGCCTCCGTCAGCGATACGACGCGCCGTGCGCTGGCGAGCGAGCCCACCGGCCAGCAGGTCGCGCTGCTGCTGGCCTCCCCCGACTTCATGAAGCGATAGGACCTGCCATGCTGCGTCGTCAACTGCTGCACTTCGGTGCGTTCACGCTGGGCGGCCTGCCCGTGTCGCTGGTGCGCGCGCAAGGCGCATCGCAGAAGAAGCTGGTCGTCGTCATGCTGCGCGGCGCGGTGGACGGGCTGTCCGTCGTCGCGCCCTACGGCGAGCGCGACTACGCCGAGGGACGGCCGCAGATCGCGCTGGCCGCACCCGGCGCCGAGGACGGGCTCATCAAGCTGGACTCGCTGTTCGGCCTGCACCCGTCGCTGGCCATGCTGAGGCGCCACTGGGACGGCGGCCAGCTGGCCTTCGTGCACGCCAGTGGCTCGCCCGACCCGACGCGCTCGCACTTCGACGCGCAGGACTACCTGGAGTCCGGCACGCCGGGCCGCAAGTCCACGCCCGACGGCTGGATGAACCGCCTGCTGACCGCGCTGCCCGGCGAGCCCGCACCCACGCGGGCGATCAGCCAGGGCAGCACGCCGCCGCGCATCTTTTCCGGCACGGCCAGCGTCGCCAGCCTGGGCCTGGGGCCCAACGCGCTGCAGCGCCGCGCCATCGACAACCCGCAGATGCAGGCGGGCCTGGCCAGGCTCTATGCGGGCGACGCGCCGCTCAGCGGCACGCTGCGCGACACCACCGAGGGCCGAGAAGGCATGGCGCGCAGCATGGGCGCAGGCAACGCGATGGCAGGCGGCGGCGGGCGGTCGATGGATCCCACGGCCGACGCCGGCGCGCCGTCCGCGCGCAGCTTCGCGGCCGACGCGCTGCGGCTGGGCACGCTGATCCGCAAGGACCCGCACACCCAGCTGGCCTTCACCGCCGTGGGCGGCTGGGACACCCACGTCAACCAGGGCGCCGCACGCGGCCAGCTCGCCAACCGGCTGGCCAGCCTGGGCGAAGGGCTGGACGCGCTGGCTCGCGGCCTGGGCGATGCCTATCAGGACACGGTCATCGTCGTCGTCAGCGAGTTCGGCCGCACCGTGCGCCAGAACGGCAACGGCGGCACCGACCACGGCCGCGGCAACGTCATGTGGCTGATGGGCGGTGCCGTGGCCGGCGGCCAGGTGCTGGGCGACTGGCCGGGGCTGGACAAGGCCGCGCTGGCCGACGGCCGCGACCTGGCCGTCACCACCGACTTCCGCCAGGTGCTGGCGCCGGTGCTGCAGCGCCACCTGGGTCTGTCGGAAACCGCGCTGGCAACAGTGTTTCCGCAGTCACCGCAGACTTGGCGTCACGCGGACAAGCTGGTGCGTGCCTGACACGGTTCAAGCCTCTCGCGGGGAGATGGACATGACGCGAATCCCGTTCTCGCCCTTCGGCCTGTGCACGGCGGTGGCCGTGCTGGCCTACTGCTTCCTCGTTGCGACCGGCATCGCCTGATGCCCATCGTGGACGTGTGCTGGGTCGGCGATGCGCCGGGCCCGGATCTGGCGCCGCGCTTCGCCGACGCCATCGGCGACGCGCTCGGTGCTGCGCCGGGCCGCGTCTGGGTGCGGGTCATGCACCTGCCGGCCGCGCATTACGCCGAGAACGGAGGCTCGCTGCAGGGCGCCCTGCCGCTGTTCGTCACCATCCTGCATGCCTGCCCGCCGACCGGTGCCGCGCTGCGCGACGAGATCGCCACGCTGACGCAGGCGCTGGCCGGGCTCAGCGGCCGCCCGGCCGAGCGCGTGCATCTGGTCTACGCGCCGGCCGGCGCCGGGCGCATCTCCTTCGGCGGCCGGCTGGTCGAACCGGCCGGCTGAGGTCCGCCCCGGTCGGACTGTCCGGACACTGTCCGCGGACAGCGTCCGCGACGCCAAGTGCTTGATTCGCAAGGGCAGGTCCGCTGGCACGTGGCTTGCGAACTGAGCGGCCATGAACACCGGCTTCCGTGACACCTCCGAGCAGGACCGCCCGCTCGCCCGACCCTCCCGGCGCTGGCCGCTGCTGCTGGCCGGCGGCGTGGCGCTGGCGGCCGTACTGGCCTTCACCGTCGGCCCGCGCGTCAAGCGCCTGCTGTCCGCCGACAGCACCGTCAGCGTCGCCCGGCTGGGCATCGCGACGGTGGACGTGGCGCCGCTGACGCGCGACGTGGCCGGCGAGGGCCGCGTGGTGGCCGCGCAGAGCCCCACGCTGTTCGCGCAGGGCGCCGGCACGGCCACGCTGCTGGTCAAGGCGGGCGACCCCGTCAAGCAGGGCCAGGTGCTGGCCCGCGTGGACTCGCCGGAGCTGACCAACCGCCTCGCGCAGGAGCGCAGCAACGTGGACGCGCTGCGCGCCGACCTGGCCCGCGCCGAGGTCGAGGCCCGCCAGCAGGCCGCCGCGCTGCAGAGCGCCTACGAGAACGCCCGCATCGACCAGCAGACCGCGCAGAACGACCTGGCCCGCCAGACCCAGGCCTTCGAGGCCGGCGCCACCGCGCGCATGCAGGTGGATCGTGCCCAGGACGCATTGGCCAAGGCCAGGCTGGCGCTGGACCAGGCCAGCGCCTTGCGCGGCCTGAAGACCGACAGCCTGAAGCTGGACGTGCAGGCCAAGCAGAGCGCGCTGGCGCGCCAGCAGTTGCTGGTGGCCGACCTGGAGCGCCAGGTGGGCGAGCTGCAGGTGCGCTCGCCGGTGGACGGCCAGGTGGGCCAGCTCTTCATCGCCGACCGCACCAACGTGGCCCGCGACGCCAGGCTGCTGTCGGTCATCGACCTGTCGGCGCTGGAGGTGCAGATGCAGGTGGCCGAGAGCTTCGCCCGCGAGCTGCAGCCCGGCATGCCCGGCGAGATCAGCGGCAACGGCCAGCGCTGGCAGGGCCAGGTCAGCTCGGTGTCGCCCGAGGTCGTCAACGGCGAGGTCAGCGCACGGCTGCGCTTTGCCGGCGCGCAGCCGGAGCAGCTGCGCCAGAACCAGCGCCTGAGCGTGCGCGTGCTGCTGGACCGCCGCGACCAGGTGCTGGGCGTCGCGCGCGGCAGCTTCGTGGACGAGAGCGGCGGCAGCTATGCCTACGTGCTGCGCGGCGGCGTGGCCGAGAAGGTGGCCGTCAAGCTGGGCGCGCGCTCGCTGGAGCGGGTCGAGGTGGTGTCGGGCCTGAAGGCCGGCGACCGCGTCGTCATCTCCGGCGCCGACAACTTCAAGGGCGCGGACCGCGTGCTCGTTGCGGATTGAGGCTGTTGATGGATGCTCGGTCGACACATGCGGCTCATCGTGAGATTGCCGGGAGTCCCGCCCGGCGGCGGGGTAACTTTCTTTTGCGGGGCCAAAAGAAAGTCACCAAAGAAAAGGCCCTTAACCGCACTCCAGCACCACATGCACAAACAACGCCGTGCAACAACCGGACGGCTGCCTCCCAGACGCGACCCGCTGCGCTCTCGCCGCTGTCCTTGTCACGAGCATCATGGATCGCATCACCTGCCCGCCTAACGCGCGGCTGCACGCCGTGCTCACCAGAACAGCCAACACAGCGGCGCTCGGGCGCCGCGACCCAGGCACAGCATCCACCGGGGCGTCGCCCGAGCGACGCGGTATTCGCATTCGCTGGTGAGCCCGGCGTGCAGCCGGCGTTAAGCGGCGTGAAGGTCCGATCTATCCGGCTCGTCACAGGGACAGCGGCGAGAGCGAAGCGGCTCGCGTCTGTGCGCAATGACGGTGGTCGTTTTCGCGCGCCGTTGATGGCGGCGTCGGGATGGCTTGCGGTTAAGCGCCTCTCTTTTGGTGACTTTTCTCTGGCAAGACAGAGAAAAGTTACCCGCCCGCCGGGGTGGACTCCCGGCAACGGCAGTCACGCGTAACGACACCGCTACTTAGACAAAGACAAGGACATCTCACCATGCTCCAGATGGAAAAACTGCAGAAGGTCTACCGCACCGAGATGGTCGAGACCTATGCGCTGCGCGACTTCAACCTGACGGTGAAGGAGGGCGAGTTCGTCGCCGTGACCGGCCCGTCGGGCTCGGGCAAGACCACCTTCCTGACCATTGCCGGGCTGCTGGAGGCCTTCAGCGCGGGCGTCTACAAGCTGGACGGCATCGACGTCAGCCGCATGGGCGACGCCGAGCGATCGCGCATCCGCAACCAGAAGATCGGCTTCATCTTCCAGGCCTTCAACCTGATCCCCGACCTGAACGTGCTGGACAACATCGAGGTGCCGCTGCGCTACCGCGGCATGGGCGGCCCCGAGCGCCGCAAGCGCGCGGCCGATGCGCTGGCCCGCGTGGGCCTGTCGGCGCGCGCCAAGCACTACCCGAACGAGCTGTCCGGTGGCCAGCAGCAGCGCGTGGCCATCGCCCGCGCGCTGGCCGGCGAGCCGCGCCTGCTGCTGGCCGACGAGCCCACCGGCAACCTCGACAGCGCGATGGCGCGCAGCGTCATGGAGCTGCTGGAGGAGCTGCACCGCGACGGCGCCACCATCGTCATGGTCACGCACGACCCGCAGCTGGCCGCGCGCGCGCAGCGCAATGTGCACGTCATCGACGGCCAGGTCGTGGACCTGTCCGCCGAATTGAAGATGGCCTTGCCCGCCTGACCACACGATGCGAGTTCCCTTCATCGTCCTCGCGCTGCTGGCCGCCACCGCGGCCCGCGCCGACGACCTGCTGCAGGTCTGGGCCCAGGCCCGCGCGGCCGACCCGCTGCTGCGCCAGGCCGCCGCGTTGACCGGCGCGCAGGACGCCAGCGCCCGCGAGGCCCGTGCCGCGTTGCTGCCGCAATGGCGATTGCAGAGCAGCGAGCTGCGCGAGAGCGGCGGCGCACGCTGGAACGTCACGACCAGCAGCGTCAGCCAGACGCTGGTCGACCTGGCGGCGCTGCGCGAGTGGGATGCCAGCCGCAGCCTCGCGTCGGCGCAGTCCGCCCGCCTGATTGCCGCCGAGCAGGCCGCACGCGAGCGCGTGGCCGAGGCCTATTTCGGCCTGCTGTCGGCCCAGGCCCAGCTGGCCACCGCGCGCGCCAACGAGGACGCCTTCGACCGCCAGGTTCGTGAGGCCGAGACGCGCTTCAAGTCCGGCCTGTCGGCCCAGGTCGAGGCCGACCAGTCGCGCGCCTACCGCGAGCTGGCCCGCACCAGCACGCTGGCGGCCGAAGCCCAGCTGGCCGACGCGCGCGAGGCGCTGGCCCAGCTGACCGGCAGCGCGCCGCAGCGCTTGCAGCCGCTGCGCGCCGCGCTGTCCGCCCAGCCGCTGCCCGACGACGCCGAGGCATGGGGCCAGCGTGCGCAGCAGGCCAACCCCGAACTGCAGGCGCTGCAGCTGGAGGTCCAGGCCAGCGAGCAGCGCCTCGCGTCGGCGCGGGCGGGCCACCTGCCCACGCTGAGCCTGGGGCTGGAGACGCAGCGCCAGCGCGGCGACATCCAGACCGGCCGCACGCCCACGCAGGTCGCGCTGCGGCTGACCGTGCCGCTGTTCGCCGGCGGCGCCACCAGCGCGGCGGCGGACCGCGCCGGCTTCCAGCGCGAGGCCGCGCGCGAGCAGCTCGAAGCCGGCCGCCGCGCCGTGCTGCGCGAGGTGCGCGCCCGCCACCTGGCCGTGGGCCAGGGCGAGGCCCAGCTGCGCGCCACCGAGGCCGCCGTGGCCGCCGCGCAGCGCGCGCTGGACGCCACCCGCACCGGCCTCACGCTGGGCACGCGCTCCACCACCGACCTGCTGCTGGCCATCCAGACCTTGGCGTCCGCGCAGAACGCCCAGACCCAGGCCCGCCACCGCCATGTGCTGGCGCTGCTGGCCCTGCACCAGGCCGCCGGCTCGCTGGGCGACACCGAGCTGGCCGCCGTGAACTCCCTGCTGGAGCAACCCTGATGTTTCTTCACTACCTCGAACTCGCCTGGCGCAACATCCTCGCCAGCAAGGGCCTGTCCGCGTTGATGGTGCTGGCGCTCGCTTTGGGCATCGGCGCCTGCATGACCACGCTGACCGTCTACCACGTGCTGTCCGGCGACCCCATACCGCACAAGAGCCAGCGTCTGTTCAACGTGCAGCTGGACGCGGCCGACAAGGTCGGCTGGCAGGCCGGCGGGGAGCCCACCTTCGACCTGACGCGCTTCGACGCGACGGCGCTGCTGCGCGACGGCAAGGCCATGCGCCAGTCCATGTCCAGCGGCTTCAACACCGCCGTGTCGCTGCCGGACGCGCAGACCAAGCCCATCTTCTCCAGCGTGCGCTACACCTCGGCCGACTTCTTCGCCATGTTCGACGCGCCCTGGCAGCACGGCGGCGGCTGGAGCGCGGCCGACGACGCGGCCGAGGCGCGCGTGGCCGTCATCTCCTCGGCGCTGAACGAGAAGCTGTTCGGCGGCGCCAACAGCGTGGGCCGCGAGGTCATCGTGCGTGGCCAGCCGCTGCGCGTCATCGGCGTGCTCAAGCCCTGGAACGTGAAGCCCCACTTCTGGGACCTGACGCTGGGCAGCTACATCGACACTGAGGACTTCTACCTGCCGTTCTCCACCGCCATGGCGCTGAAGATGGGCCACTGGGGCAACATGAACTGCTGGGCCCGCGGCGCCAATGGCGGCTCCTCGCTGGACCTGAGCGCGGCATGCGCCTGGGTGCAGTACTGGGTGGAGTTCGCCAAGCCCGAGGACGCCGCCGCCTACCGCGACTACCTGGTGGCCTACTCCGAGGCGCAGCGCAAGGCCGGCCGCTTCGAGCGGCCCACCAATGTGCGCCTGCGCAACGTGATGGACTGGCTGGGCGCGCAGAAGGTGCTGCCGGCCGACGTGCGGCTGCAGACCTGGCTGGCCTTCGGCTTCCTGGCCGTGTGCATCGTCAACATGGTGGGCCTGCTGCTGGCCAAGACGCTGCGCCGCAGCGGCGAGATCGGCGTGCGCCGTGCGCTGGGTGCCACCCGCGGCGACATCTTCCAGCAGTTCGTCGTCGAGGCCGGCGTGCTGGGCCTGGCCGGCGCGCTGCTGGGCCTGCTGCTCGCGCAGGCCGGCCTGTGGCTGGTGCGCCAGAGCCCCAACGACTACGCCCGCCTGGCCGAGCTGGACGCGTCCATGCTCGCGCTGACGCTGGGCCTGGCCCTGCTGGCCAGCCTGCTGGCGGGCCTGCTGCCGGCCTGGCGCGCCGCCCTCGTCACCCCCGCCGTTCAGCTCAAGGTGCAGTGATGAAAGACCTCTTCCCCATCCTCTCCACACTGCGCCGCCACAAGATCGCGGCCGGCCTCATCGTGCTGGAGGTGGCGCTGACCTGCGCCATCGTCACCAACGCGCTGCACCTGATCCAGACCCGCGTCGATGCGTTGAACACCGACAGCGGCCTGGCCGAGTCGGAAATGGCCGTGCTGAACCTGCGCGGCAGCAAGCCGCTGGCGCCGGAGCGCGTCGCGTCGGTCGTCGGCGAAGACCTCGCGCGGCTGCGCGCGCTGCCCGGCCTGAAGTCGGTCACCGTGGCCAACCAGATCGCCTACGGCAACAACAGCAACAACAGCGGCGTGACGCTGGAGCCGGACAGCAGGGGCCTGCGCGTGTCCGCGGCGCAGTACGCGTCCGACGACCAGATGCTGCCGACCTTCGGGCTGCGGCTGCTGGAGGGGCGCAATTTCACGCCCGAGGAGGTGCTGGACAACTTCCAGGCGTTCAGCGTGCCCGAACCCAAGATCGGCCAGCTCATCGTCAACAAGGTCATGGCCGAGCGGCTGTTCCCGGGCCAGTCCGCGGTGGGCAAGACGGTCTACATCTTCGGCAGCTCGCCGTCCACCATCATCGGCGTCGTCGACACGCTCACGCACACGCAGCTGCACCGCGCGCGCGGCGACGGCGGCGGGGCAGCCATGATCCTGCCGTTGCGCGGCGGCGGCTCGTACATCATCCGTGCCGAGGCGGGCCAGCTGGAGGCGCAGATCAAGGCCGTCACGGCGGCGCTGGAGGCGGCGGACCCCAGCCGCGTCGTCACCCAGGCGCGGCCGGTGACGCAGATGCGCGCCGAGTTCTATGCGCAGGACCGCGCGATGGCCTGGCTGATGGGCGGCGTCTGCGTGGCGCTGCTGCTGGTGACGGCCATGGGCATCGTGGGCCTGGCCAGCTTCTGGGTGCAGCAGCGCACGCGCATGATCGGCACGCGCCGCGCGCTGGGCGCCACCGAGCGGCAGATCCGGCGCTACTTCCAGCTGGAGAACCTGCTGCTGACGAGCACGGGCATCGTCATCGGCATGGCCGGCGCCGCGGCCTTGAGCCAACTGCTGATGCAGAGCTACGAGCTGCCGCGCCTGCCCTGGGTCTATCTGCCGGCCGGCGCCCTGTCCCTGTGGCTGCTGGGCCAGCTGGCCGTCTGGGTGCCGGCGCGGCGCGCCGCGCGGCTGTCGCCGGTCGCTGCCCTGCGCAGCTGAGGCCGGGCACCGCACTCGGACTCTCGCCGGCTGGCACCATGGCGGCATGAATCGCACCGCCCCGTTCCGCCGCCTGGCCGGCATCGCATTGCTTGCCGTGATGGCACTGGGCCTGCAGGCCGGCTGCGCCTCGCTGGACGAGCGCCAGCGCGGCTGGATCTTCCAGCCCGGCGACCGCACCTGGTCCGGCGGCCTGGCGGCGGCGCAGGGCATGGAAGACGTCTGGATCCCCTTCCGCAGCCCCTCGGCCGGTGCCGACGTGCGCCTGCACGGCCTGTGGCTGCCGCAGCCCGACCCGGACGCGCCGGTGCTGCTGTACCTGCACGGCGCCCGCTACGACGTGCGCGGCAGTGCGCCGCGCATGCGCCGCATGCACGAGCTGGGCTTCGCGGTGCTGGGCGTGGACTACCGCGGCTTCGGCAAGAGCACGCCGGGCCTGCCGTCCGAGGCCCTGGCCGCCGAGGACGCCCGCGCCGCCTGGGACTGGGTCGCGCGCCAGCACCCCGGCGCGCGCCGCTTCATCTTCGGCCACTCGCTGGGCGGCGCCATCGGCGTGCAGCTGGCCAGCTCGGTGGCCGACGAGGCCGGCCTCATCGTGGAAGGCAGCTTCACGTCCATTCCCGACGTGGTGTCCACCTTCCGCTGGGGCTGGCTGCCGGTGTCGCCGCTGATCACGCAGCGTTTCGATGCCGCCTCGCGCGTGGCCGAGGTGGGCTCGCCGCTGCTGGTGGTGCACGGCAGCCGCGACAGCCTCATCCCCTACCGCCTGGGCCAGCAGCTGTTCGAGCGGGCCCGCGAGCCCAAGCGCTTCGTGCTGGTGGAGGGCGGCTCGCACCACAACACCAATGCGGTGGGCCAGGCGCAGTACCGCGAGGCGCTGGCCGAGTTGTTCGGACTGCAGCCCTCCTAGCCATCTGCCCTCCTATGATCCCCGCAGGGGGATCCAGGCGATGGCAAGTCTTCGGCGAAGCGTTTCGGCAGTGATCGCGGCGATGGCCCTGGCCATGCTCGCCGGGCCGCTGAGCGCCGCGCCGCAGACGTTGCCGCTGTACACGGCCTACGCGGATCCGCCGCTGGACGCGAGCTCGCCCGGCAACCTGACCACGCGGCTGGCCCAGTGGCTCAGCGAGCGCTCGCAGGGGCGCTACCGCTTCGTGCCCACGCAGCTGCCGCGCGGCCCGCTGGACGCGCTGGTCGCCAAGCCGGGCTGGGCCGGCGCGGTCGTCTGGGCCAATCCGGTCTGGTTTGATGACACGCGCCGGCAGCGCTTCCTGTGGACGCCGGCCTTCATGCAGAGCGCCGATCTGGTGGTCTCGCGCCGTGAGCAACCGGTCGAATATCTGCTGGAGGGCCGCTCGCTGCAGGGGCTGTCCGTCGCCAGCGTGGCCGGGCACAGGCTGGTCGACCTGGACGGGCTGGTGGCGGCCGGCAAGCTGCGCCGCGTGGACGTGCCGCGTGCGCTCGATGGCCTGGGGCTGCTGCAGCAGGGGCGGGTGGACGCGGCGCTGGTGCAGGCCATCTCGATGGACTATTTCCGCCAGCGGCTGCCTGACCTGGACGGCTGGCTGTACGTGGCCCGCCAGCCGCGCGACACCTATGGCCGCCATGCGTTCACGGCCCCCGGTCAGGCGGCGCTGCGCGACTTCCTGGCGCGCCAGCTGCCGATGCTGGCGGCCGACCCCGCCTGGCGCGCCGTGCTGGCGCCGCCGCCACGGCAGCTGCGCCTGGTCAGCGTCGACACGCTGGGCAGCGCCTACAACCAGGCGCTGCGCGCGCTGCTGGACCGCGTGTTCGAGCGCGCCGGTCTGCGCTACGCGCTGACCGAGCGGCCCGCCGAGCGTGCGCTGGTGGAGCTGCGCGCCGGGCAGTTCGACGGCGACATCACGCGCCACCAGCGCTTCGACGAACAGCTGCCGGGGCTGCTGCGCGTGGAACCCACGCACTCGACAGTGTTCGATCTGGCCGTCACGCGCCGTGGCGGCCCGCAGCCGGCGCGCTGGGAGGATCTCGCCACCCTTAGGGTTGCCGTGCCGCGCGGTTTCAAGCGGATCGAGGCCTTGACCCAGGGCCTGGCCGCGCGCGAGCTGGTCGAAGGTGTCGATGCCTGCGTGCGCATGGTGGTGCAGGGTCGGGTGGACGTCTGCGTGGAGCCCGGCTACACCAGCACGGCGGGCCTGGGCCGCGTGCCTGCGGGGGCGCAGATCGAGACCCGCGTGCTGGGCACCAGCGACATGCACCTGTGGCTGGGCGCCGCCCATGCCGACGGGGCGCGACGGCTGGGCCAGGCCTTGGCCGAGTTGGAGCGCAGCGGCGAGCTGGCGCAGCTGATGGGCGCGTTCCGCCGCAAACCCTAGGCGGCCTGCAGCTGCCGCAGGTCGGCCAGCCAGCGGCCCCAATGCCGGGCCACGTGCTCGCGCTGCGCCGCGTCCAGGCCGTTCAGCAGCGTCAGCACGCTGGCGAGGATCTGCTCGCGGTAGGCCTGCTCCGCCGGCTGCGGCAGCATGTTGCCTGCCAGCAGCGCGGTGCCGCCCGCCAGGTCCTGGTGCGACCAGGCGCGCAGTGCCTCCAGCGTGCGGGCCTGGCGCAGCGCGCGGGCCTGGGCCAGCGCGGCCACGTCGACCTGCCAGCCCTCGGCGTCGCTGCGCGCCTGGCGGCGGGTGCTGCGGTCCAGGTCGCCCAGCCAGCGCTCCAGGCCGCTGGCATAGCGCTTGGCGCGCAGCTGCACGCCGTCGCGGCCGGCCTGCTCGTCCTGCCATTCGGCGCGGTTCTCGTCCATCTTGCGCTGCAGCCGCTGCCACTGCGCCGGCCGCAGCTGGGCCAGCAGCGGCGCGGCCAGCGGTGCGGCGTACTGCAGGCAGCGCTCGGCGCTGTCGCGGGCCTCGCGTTCCAGCGCGGCCAGCTCGGCGGCCGTCACGCCGCCGTCCAGCGCGCTGCGGGCGTGCTGCAGCAGCGCGATCCAGCGCGGCAGCTCCTCGCGGCGGTGCCAGGCCTGCCAGGCGCGCAGCTGCTGGTTCAGCAGCGTGCGCTGGTCGCGGTCCAGGTCCAGGTAGTTGTCCGCCCACAGGCCGGTCAGCAGCGGCAGTTGGCCGTAGGCCAGCGTCAGGCTGGAGCAGCCGACCAGCACGGCCAGCGCGGCCAGCGACAGCAGGGTGGCGATTCTGCGGAGCAGGGCGGACATGTGTGCAGCATGACAGAGCTGCCCGCGCCGTGTTGCCGGCCGCCAGCAATACCTTAGGGGCAGGAGCTGCGCTGCATGGGGAAGTCGATGCCGCGCGCCTTGCCGTTCAGCTCGCCCTCGATGCGCGCGAGCAACCGGTCCGGCGCCGTGCGGCGGTAGATGACGCGTTGCGGGAAGTCATGCCCCGGGTTCTCGAACACCGCTTCGGCCTCGCCCTGGCGCGCCAGCCTGAACTCGGTGGGCGGCCGCCCCTGCGGCTGGGCGATGAAGCTGAGCCGGCCCTCGGCGTCGGCGCGCAGCTGCATGAACTCGAACTCCACGACCCGGCCGTTCTTGACGATGCGGGTCATGCCCAGCATCGCCCCGCCGGCCGGCGCCATCCATTGCTCCGTCGAGCCGGCCTCGCGGCCCTGCGGGTTCCAGCAGCCGGCCAGCCAGGCCACCGGCGCGAAGGGGTCGGTCTGCGCCTGGGCCGGCGGGGCCGCGGCGGCGAGGAGGAGGGCGGCCATCAGCTTCATGGCTGGGAATTCTGCGCCGCGCGGTTATCGTTGACGCCCACGCAAACCCTCGCGGCCGCCCACGTGTCCCGTCCCGACCTGACCCACACCTTCAAGCTGATGACGATCTGGCTGCTGATCGGCCTGCTGATCTTCGTCGGCTTCAAGTTCTGGGAGCGCGAGCGCGAGGCCAGCCGCTTCCAGCTGGCCGGCGGCGTGGTGGTGCTGACGCGTGCGCCCGACGGCCACTTCCACTGGCCCGGCCGCGTTGGCGACGTGGAGGTGGACTTCCTCGTCGACACCGGCGCCACGTCCACGGCGCTGCCGCAGGCGCTGGCCGAGCAGGCGGGCCTGCAGCCGCTGGGCGCCGTGCGCGCCCACACGGCGGGCGGCTCGGTCAACGGCTTTGCGGCGCGCGCCGACATCACGCTGGAAGGCGGCGTGGCGGCTCGCCGCCTGACCGTCACCGTGTTGCCCAACCTGGCGGCGCCGCTGCTGGGCATGGACGTGCTGGGCCGGCTGCACTTCAGCCAGAAGCCCGGCGAACTGCGCATCACCCCCAATCCATGATCCGAACCCTGTTGTTGCTGCTGCTGTTCGTCGGCGGCGCCCACGCCGCCTGCCCGCCCACGCCGGCTCAGCCCACGGCGCCGCAGGCCGCCGCCTGGGCGGCCCGCGCGCCCGACCGCGGGCCGCTGTGGCGCATCAGCCGCGGCGGCCACAGCAGCTATCTGTTCGGCAGCCTGCATGTCGGCAAGGCCGACTGGGCCTACCCCGGCCCGGCGTTGCGCGCCGCCTGGGCCCGGACCGAGGTGCTGGCCGTGGAGGTGGACCCCGCCGACGTGGGCCCCGCGCTGGCCGCCGCCGGCCGCGCCGCGCCACTGCCCGCACCACTGGCGGCCCGCATGGAGGCCCAGGCCCGCGTGGCCTGCCTGCCGCCCGGCGCGCTGAGCCCGCTGCCGGCCATGCTGCAGCTCAGCCTGCTGACGCTGCTGGAGGCGCGCCGCGACGGCTTCGACGCCGGCTTCGGCCAGGACCTGATGCTGCTGGCCTGGGCCAAGGCCGAGGGCCGACCGGTGCAGTCGCTGGAGAGCGTGGAGGAACAGATGGCCGCGCTGACGCCCGAGCCGGCCGAGCTGGACGGCGTGGTGGACGGCGCGCTGCGCCAGCTGCAGCGCGGCCAGTTGCGCGCGCCGCTGCGCAAGCTGGCCGACGCCTGGCAGCGCGGCGACCTGAAGACGCTGGCCGACTACCCGCGCTGGTGCGCCTGCGCCGACACGCCGGCCGAGCGTGCCTGGTTCAAGCGCCTCAACGACGACCGCAACCTGAACCTGGCGGCGCGCATCGATGCGCTGCACGGCGCCAACCAGCGCCTGCTCATCGCCGTGGGCGCGCTGCACATGAGCGGCCCCCAGGCCCTGCCGCGGCTGCTGGCCGAGCGGGGTTTCACCGTCGAGGCCTTGCGCCCCGCGAAGTAGCATGGCCGGCATTGGAGGCCCACATGACTGACAACAGCTTCACCAAGTTCGTGCCCGGATTCGACTTCCTGCAGGGCCTGGTCAAGAACGCCGGCTCGGCGCTGCCCGGCATCGGCCAGTGGGTGGCGCCCACGCTGAACCCCGAGGAGCTGGAAAAGCGCATCGAGGAGCTGCGCACCGTGCAGTTCTGGCTGGAGCAGAACGCGCGCATGCTGGCCGCCACCATCCAGGCGCTGGAGGTGCAGCGCATGACGCTGTCCACGCTGCAGACCATGAACGTGCCGCTGGCGCAGCTGCGCGACACGCTGAAGCTGCCCGAGGCCCCGGCCTGGCCGGCCGAGCCACCGCCCGCGGCCAAGGCCGCGGCGAAGACCGTCACGCGCACCGTGAAGGCCGCCACCAAGACGGCCAAGCTGGCCACTGATGCCGCCAAGGCCGCCGCGGCCAACCCGGCTGCCGCCATCGACCCCACACAGTGGTGGACGGCATTGAGCCAGCAGTTCACGCAACTGGCCACGACGGCGATGAAGGACACGGCGACAGACGCCGCCAAGAACCTGGCCGGCAGCCTGGTCAAACAGAGCTTCGATGCCGCCAGCGACACGCTGAAGCGCGCGGCCTCCATGCCCGGCGCCGTCGCCAAGGGCCTGGCCGCCAAGCCGGTCGCCAAGACCACCCGGCCGCGCCGCAAGACCCCTTGAACGCGCCCGCCGACCTCGCCGCCCGCCGCGCCGCCGTTGTCGCCGCGCTGGCGCCGCTGCTGCCGGCGCACGCGCTGCTGCACCAGTCCGAGCAGACCACGCCCTACGAGTGCGACGGTCTGACCGCCTACCGCCAGCGCCCGCTGGCCGTGGCCCTGCCCGAGACCGAGGCCCAGGTGGCCGCCGTGCTGAAGGCCTGCCACCGGCTTGGCGTGCCCGTCGTCGCCCGCGGCGCCGGCACGGGACTGTCCGGCGGCGCTATGCCGCATGAACTGGGTGTCACGCTGGCGCTGGCCAAGTTCAACCAGATCCTGTCCATCGACCCGCTGGCCCGCACGGCGCGCGTGCAGTGTGGGGTGCGCAACCTCGCCATCTCCGAAGCGGCCGCATCGCACGGCCTGTACTACGCGCCCGACCCCAGCAGCCAGATCGCCTGCACCATCGGCGGCAACATCGCCGAGAACTCCGGCGGCGTGCACTGCCTGAAGTACGGCCTGACGCTGCACAACGTGCTGCGCGTGCGCGGCTTCACGGCCGAGGGCGAGGCCGTCGAGTTCGGCTCCGAGGCGCTGGACTGCCCGGGCCTGGACCTGCTGGCGCTGGTCATCGGCAGCGAGGGCATGCTGGCCGTCGTCACCGAGGTCACCGTCAAGCTGGTGCCCAAGCCGCGGCTGGCGCGCTGCCTGATGGCCAGCTTCGACGACGTGCGCAAGGCCGGCGACGCCGTCGCGGCGCTGATCGCCGCCGGCATCATCCCGGCGGGGCTGGAGATGATGGACAAGCCGATGACGGCCGCGGTGGAGGACTTCGTGCATGCCGGCTACGACCTGGACGCCGAGGCCATCCTGCTGTGCGAGAGCGACGGCACGCCCGAGGAGGTGGCCGAGGAGATCGCGCGCATGGAGGCCGTGCTGCAGGCCAGCGGCGCGACGCGCTGCCAGGCCAGCGCCGACGAGGCCCAGCGCCTGCGCTTCTGGAGCGGCCGCAAGAACGCCTTCCCGGCGTCCGGCCGCATCAGCCCCGACTACATGTGCATGGACTCGACCATCCCGCGCAAGCGGCTGGCCGACATCCTGATCGCGATCGCCGAGATGGAAAAGAAGTACGGCCTGCGCTGCGCCAACGTCTTTCATGCAGGCGACGGCAATCTGCACCCGCTGATCCTGTTCGATGCGAACGACCCCGACCAGCTGCACCGCTGCGAGCAGTTCGGCGCCGAGATCCTGGAGCGCAGCGTCGCGCTGGGCGGCACGGTGACCGGCGAGCACGGCGTGGGCGTGGAGAAACTCAACTCGATGTGCGTGCAGTTCAGCGCCGAGGAACGCGAGCAGATGCTTCAACTCAAAGCGGCCTTCGATCCCGCAGGCACCTTGAACCCGGGCAAGCAGATCCCGACGCTGGCCCGCTGCGCCGAGTACGGCCGCATGCATGTGAAGCGTGGGCTGCTGGCGTTTCCGGAACTGGAGCGGTTTTGAGATTCGACGACCTGCAAGCGCAGATCCGCGACGCGCGCACGCCGCTGCGCCTCACCGGCCACGGCAGCAAGGACTTCTACGGCGGGCCGCTGCAGGGCGAGCCGCTGTCCACGCTGGCGCTGAACGGCGTGACGGCCTATGAGCCCAGCGAGCTCTACATCAGCGTGCTGGCCGGCACGCCCATCGCCGATGTGGAGGCGCTGTTGGCGCAGCAGCGCCAACGCTTTGCGTTCGAGCCTCCGCGCTTCGGCGGCAAGGGCACCATCGGCGGCATGGTGGCCGCCGGGCTGTCGGGGCCGGCCCGCGCGGCGTTGGGCTCGGTGCGCGACCACCTGCTCGGCGCCGTGCTCATCAACGGCAAGGGCGAACTGCTGAGCTTTGGCGGCACGGTCATGAAGAACGTCGCCGGCTTCGACGTCAGCCGGGTGCTGGCCGGCTCCATGGGCCAGTTGGGGCTGATCACCGAGCTCACGCTGAAGGTGCTGCCGCTGCCGGCCGCGACGGCCACGCTGCGCTTCGACTTGGACCAGTCGGCCGCTCTGATGGCGTTGAACCGCTGGGGCGGCGAGCCATTGCCCATAGCGGCCAGCGCCTGGTGGGACGGCGCGCTGGTGCTGCGCCTGGCCGGTGCGGTCGCGGCCGTCGAGGCGGCGTGCGCCAAGCTGGGCGGCGACGTCATTCCCGCAGATCTGGCCGCGGGCTTCTGGACCGGCCTGCGTGACCACGCCGACGAGTTCTTCGTCGGCGCCGAGCGCGCCGTGGCCGGCGGTGCGCGGCTGTGGCGGCTCAGCCTGCCCAGCACCACGCCCGCGCTGAAGCTGCACGGCGAGCAGCTGATTGAATGGGGCGGCGCTCAGCGCTGGGTGGTCACGCCGCTGGAGCCCGCTGCCGTGCGCGAGGCTGCGAGCGCCGTGGGCGGCCATGCCACGCTGTTCCGCGCGCAGGACAAGTCGCCCGGCGCGTTCGCGCCGCTGTCGGCGCCGCTGGCGGCCATCCACCGGCGCTTGAAGGCGAGCTTCGATCCGAACGGCGTCTTCAATCCAGGCCGCCTCTATCCCGACCTCTGATGCAGACCACCCTCGCCCCCGAATTCGCCGGCACGCCCGAAGGCGCCGACGCCGAGGCCATACTGCGCCGCTGCGTGCACTGCGGCTTCTGCACCGCCACCTGCCCGACCTACCAGCTGCTGGGCGACGAACTGGACGGTCCGCGTGGCCGCATCTACCTGATCAAGCAGGTGATGGAGGGCGCGGCGCCCACGCGCGAGACGCAACTGCACCTGGACCGCTGCCTGACCTGCCGCAACTGTGAAACCACCTGTCCGTCCGGCGTCGAGTACGGCAAGCTGGTCGACATCGGCCGGCGCGTGGTGGACGCCAAGGTGGAGCGCCCGGCCGCCGAGCGCCGCGTGCGCTGGCTGCTGAAGGAGGGCATGACTTCGCCGCTGTTCAAGCCCGCGCTGAAGCTGGGCCAGGCGCTGCGCCCGCTGGTGCCTGCAGCGTTGAAGGACAAGGTGCCGCCCAAGCCCCCGGCCACCGCGCACGACTGGCCCACGCGCCAGCTGAATCGCAAGGTGGCGCTGCTGCTGGGCTGCGTGCAGCCGGCGCTGGCGCCCAACATCAACAGCGCGACGGCGCGCGTGCTGGACGCCGCCGGCATCCAGACGGTCGTCGCCGATGAGGCTGGCTGCTGCGGCGCGATCCGCGAGCACCTGGGCGACCACGAGGCGGCGCTGGCCGACATGCGCCGCAACATCGATGCCTGGTGGCCGCTGGTGGCGGGCCCCGGCGAGCGCGTGGAGGCGCTGGTGATGAATGCGTCAGGCTGCGGCGTGATGGTCAAGGATTACGGCCACCTGCTCAGCGCAGACCCGGCCTATGCGGACAAGGCGCGGCGCATCAGCGAAATGACCAAGGACCTCAGCGAGCTGCTGCCCGAGCTGGTGCCGGTGTTGAAGAGCCGGCTGAAGGCCAAGCCGGGTGCCTTGGCCTATCACCCGCCGTGCACGCTGCAGCACGGGCAGAAGCTGCGCGGCGGCGTGGAGGGCGCGCTGCGCGAGCTGGGGTTGAAGATTGACTGCGCGCCCACCGACAGCCACCTGTGCTGCGGCTCGGCAGGCACATACTCAGTGCTGCAGCCGGGACTGTCCAAGCAGCTGCGTGACCGCAAGCTCGCGGCGCTGGCGCCGCTGCAGGCGCAGCAGATCGTGTCGGCCAACGTGGGCTGCATCCAGCACCTGCAGGCCGGCACCGCGACGCCGGTGCGGCACTGGGTGGAGGTGCTGGACGACGCGCTACGGGGCGTCGTTTAGGTCTTGAAGGCCGAGACCAGCTTCACCAGCTCCTCGGCCTGATGCTTCAGGCTCTCGGCCGCGGCGGCGCTTTCCTCGACGAGGGCGGCGTTCTGCTGCGTCGCCTGGTCCATCTGCGCGATGGCCTGGCCGACCTGGCTGACGCCGGTGCTCTGCTCGCGGCTGGCGGCGCTGATCTCGCGCACGATCTGCGCGACCCGGCCGATGGCGTCCACCACCTGCTGCATGGTCTCGCCCGCGCGGTTGACGAGGTCGGCGCCCTGCTCGACGCGCTCGACGCTGTCGCCGATCAGCGACTTGATCTCCTTGGCGGCCTCGGCCGAGCGCTGCGCCAGCGTGCGCACCTCGCCGGCCACCACCGCAAAGCCGCGGCCTTGTTCGCCGGCCCGGGCGGCTTCCACGGCCGCGTTCAGCGCCAGGATATTGGTCTGGAAGGCGATGCCGTCGATGGTGCCGATGATGTCGCCGATCTTGCGCGAGCTTTCCTCGATGCCGCGCATGCGCTGCACCGCCTCGCTGACCACGTCGCCGCCCTGGCGGGCCACCTCGCTGGCGTCGTGCGCGAGCTTGTCGGCCTCGCTGGCGTTGTCGGCATTCAGCTTCACGGTGGCCGACAGCTCCTCCATCGACGCGGCCGTCTGCTGGATGGCGCTGGCCTGCTGCTCGGTGCGCGAGGACAGGTCGTTGCTGCCCAGCGAGATTTCCGAGCTGGCGGTGGCGACCTCATCGGCGTTGTGGCGCACGGAGCTGACCAGGTGGCGCAGCGACTGCTGCATGCTGGCCAGCGTCTGCGTCAGCTGCGCGGTCTCGTCGGCGCCTTCCGAGCGGATCTCGCGCGACAGGTCGCCCTGGCCCACTTCCTCGGCCTCCTGGATGGCGGCGCGCAGCGGACCCACGACGGAGCGCGTGATCAGCCAGGCCGCGACCACGCCCAGGCTCAGGCAGATGGCGGCCAGCACGACCATCAGCATCTGCGTGCGGCTGGCGGCCGCCCGCACGGCCTGCGTCTCGTCCTTCACGCGGGCGCCCTGGTGGTCGGCCATGCTGCTGATGGTCTTCACGTAGGCATCGGCGGCGGGGCGCATCTTGCCCTCCAGCACCTGCAGCGCGGCCTCGGCCTCGCCAGCCTTCAGCTGCGCGAACACGCCGTTGCGGATATCCACGTAGGTCTTGCGGGCGTCGCCGATCTCGCCCAGGATGGCCTTGCCCTGGGGCGTGTCGACGGCCTTGGTCAATTCCTCCTGCAGCTCGTTGATCCTGGCGCTGGTGGTCTTGATGACCGGCGAGAAGAAGTCGGCTACCGGCCCGGAGCCGCCCGCGCGCGCGACGGCATCGGTGCGCGTCACATTGAGCTGGGTGGCCGTGCGCCAGTCCTGGGCCAGGTCTTGCTGGCGTTGCAGCTCGATGAGCAGGTCGATGCGCGGCCCCACCGTGGCCATCTGCCGGTAGCTCAGGCCCACCGCCAGTGCGAGCAAGACCAGCACGACCCCGAAACCCAGCCCCAGCCTCGTACCAATTCGCAAGGATTGCATCTTCATCACGGCCTCCGTCATTGTTGCCGGCGGATGCGCCCAGGCGCACCCCGCTGGTGCTTTGACTCTACATGTCGGAATCAGGGGTGCACCAAGAAAAACACCGCCTTGTACGGCGGTGTTTGTCCTAGCTCAAGTCCTTGCCTGGGCTTCGGCTTTTCGCGCCCTGGCGCGAGACGAGCCCGTCTGTGGCTGTCCTCGCGGCGGCCTTACAGGCCGGCTGCAGCCTTGAGGGCCGCAGCTTTATCGGTGCGTTGGTCTTCGTTCACATCGCAAGCGATATGAACTGCGCCCGAGAACGGCCAAGCCGCTTCGCGGTGGGCTTACCGCCCAGCTGCAGCGCGCAGCGCTGCAGCCTTGTCCGTCCTCTCCCACGTGAACTCCGGCTCCTCGCGGCCGAAGTGGCCGTAGGCGGCGGTCTTGGAGTAGATCGGGCGCAGCAGGTCCAGCATCTGGATGATGCCCTTGGGGCGCAGGTCGAAGTGCTCGTTGACCAGCTTGGCGATCTGCTCGTCAGGGATGACGCCGGTGCCTTCGGTGTAGACCGTCACGTTCATCGGGCGGGCCACGCCGATGGCGTAGGCGACCTGGATCTGGCACTGGCGTGCCAGGCCGGCCGCGACGACGTTCTTGGCGACGTAGCGCGCCGCGTAGGCGGCCGAGCGGTCGACCTTGGACGGGTCCTTGCCCGAGAACGCGCCACCGCCGTGCGGGCAGGCGCCGCCGTAGGTGTCGACGATGATCTTGCGGCCGGTCAGGCCGCAGTCGCCCTGCGGACCGCCGATGACGAAGCGGCCGGTCGGGTTGACCAGGTACTTCGTGTCCTGCAGCCACTCCTTGGGCAGCACCGGCTTGATGATCTCCTCGATGACCGCCTCGTAGAACTCGGGCTTCATCTTGTCGCCCAGCGACATCTCGGGCGCGTGCTGCGTGGACAGCACCACGGTGTCGATGCTGTGCGGCTTGCCGTCGACGTAGCGCATCGTGACCTGGCTCTTGGCGTCCGGGCGCAGGAAGGGCAGGCGGCCGTCCTTGCGCAGCTGGGCCTGGCGCTCGACCAGGCGGTGCGCGTAGTAGATCGGCGCGGGCATCAGCTCGGGCGTCTCGTCGCAGGCGTAGCCGAACATCAGGCCCTGGTCGCCGGCACCGGTGTTCAGGTGGTCGTCGCTGGCGTGGTCCACGCCCTGGGCGATGTCGTTGCTCTGCTTGTCGTAGGCGACGAGGACGGCGCAGCCCTTGTAGTCGATGCCGTATTCGGTGTTGTCATAGCCGATGCGCTTGATGGTGTCGCGCGCGACCTGGATGTAGTCGACGTGGGCATTGGTCGTGATCTCGCCGGCCAGCACGACGAGGCCGGTGTTGCACAGCGTCTCGGCGGCCACGCGGCTGCGCGGGTCCTGCTCGAAGATGGCGTCGAGGATGGCGTCCGAGATCTGGTCGGCCACCTTGTCGGGGTGTCCCTCGGAAACGGATTCGGACGTGAAGAGGAAGTCGTTGGCCACTTTTAAACTCCTGGTTGCTTGTGGGTCGGCGTTGCCTGACCTCAGGAGGTGCGGCGAACGCTTTAGCAGGATTTGTGAATCGCCCCGCAAGTAGTTCATTAACTCGGCGATGCGCCAAGTATAAGAAACATGGGTTGGCTTTTTCGCGGCATGTCCCGCTTGCCACTGTCGGTATTGCACGCTCTGGGCGCCTTGCTGGGCTGGCTGGTCTTTCTGGCGTCGCCCGTCTACCGCCAGCGCTTCCGCGCCAACGTGGCCCAGGCCGGCATTCCCTGGGCCCAGGCCCGGCCGGCCATTGCCGCGGCCGGGCGCATGGCGGCGGAACTGCCCTGGCTGTGGATCGCGCAGAAGGGCCGGCCCTTCGGCGAGCGCCTGCGCTGGGAGGGCGCCGGGCTGATCGAAGCGGCGCTGGCCGAGAAGCGCGGCCTCATCGTCATGACGCCCCACCTGGGCTGTTTCGAGATCTGCGCCCAGGCGATTGCCGAGCGCTTCACGACGCCCGAGGCGCCCATCACCGTGCTGTACCGGCCGGCCCGCCAGGCGGCGCTGCGCGACGTGATGGCCGGCTCGCGCGAGCGCCCGGGCCTGGCGACGGCGCCGGCCTCTCTGGCCGGCGTGCGCCAGATGATCCGCGGGCTGCGCCGCGGCGAGGTGGTGGGCCTGCTGCCGGACCAGGTGCCGCCCGACGGCCTGGGCGTCTGGGCGCCGTTCTTCGGCCGGCCGGCCTACACGATGACGCTGGCCGCGCGCCTGCAGCAGCAGACCGGCGCGGCCGTGGTGCTGCTGTTCGGCGAGCGGCTTCCGGGCGGCCAGGGCTTTGTCGTGCACGTGCTGCCGGCGCCGGCGATTGCCCGAGACGCCGCGGCCGAGGACGCCGCGGCCGTCGTCAACGCGGCGATGGAAAGTCTGATCCGGCGCGCGCCGGGGCAATACCTGTGGGGCTACCACCGTTTCAAGCAGCCGCGCGGTCTGGATATCGGCGCGGCGCCGGATAATCCGGTCCCATGAGATTGCGCTTCACCAAGATGCAGGGCGCCGGCAACGATTTCGTCGTCATCGATGCCACCCAGCAGCCTTTTGCACTGACGCCCGAGCAGATGCGCCGGCTCGGCGACCGCCGCTTCGGCGTCGGCTGCGACCAGATCCTGGTCATCGAGCCCGGCACAGCCGTCGGCGCTGACTTCCGCTACCGCATCTTCAACAACACCGGCGACGAGGTGGAGCACTGCGGCAACGGCGCGCGCTGCTTCGTGCGCTACGTGGTGGACGCCGGCCTGACGGACAAGCGCGAGATCCAGGTCGACACGATGAACCGCCGCCTGCTGCTGAAGCTGCAGGACGACGGCCGGGTCACCGTGAACATGGGCGCGCCGGTGTTCGACCACGCGGCACTGCCCTTCGACGCCCAGGGCCTGGTGCCGCGCCTCGTCAACGGCTTCGAGCTGTGGCCGGTCGAGGGCGTGGAGCTGGCCCTGGTGTCCATGGGCAACCCGCATGCGGTGCAGCGCGTGGATGACGTCGAGATCGCGCCGGTGACCACGCTGGGGCCGGTCATCGAGCACCAACTGCGCTTTGCGAAGCGCGTGAACGCCGGCTTCATGCAGGTGCTGGCGCGCGATCGCATCGCGCTGCGCGTCTACGAGCGCGACGCCGGCGAGACGCTGGCCTGCGGCACCGGCGCCTGCGCGGCGGTGGTTGCGGGCATCCGCCTGGGCTGGCTGGACGCGGCCGTGGAGGTGCAGACCCGCGGCGGCCAGCTGAAGATCGAATGGGCGGGCCTTCAAGACGGTCTCAGCAGCCCCGTGCTGATGACCGGCCCCGCGACCCGAGTTTTTGACGGAGAGATCACGCTGTGAGTTCCAACCCGGCCGCCGACGCGGTGCAAGGCATCACCGAAACCGACATCGCCAACTACCTGGCGGCCACGCCCGGTTTCTTCGAGCGCCACGCGGCGCTGCTGGCCAGCGTGCAGCTGCAGCACCCGCACGGCGCGCGCGCCGTGTCGCTGCAGGAGCGCCAGGCCGAGATGCTGCGCGACAAGATCAAGGGCCTGGAGCTGCGCATCGTCGACATGATCCGCAACGGCCAGGACAACGTGGCCATCGCCGACCGCCTGCACCGCTGGACGCTGGCGGTCATGCGCGCGGCCGGCACGCCGGCGCAGCTGCCCGAGGTGCTGCTGTCCGAGCTGCGCCACCAGTTCATGATCCCGCAGGCCAGCCTGCGCCTGTGGGGCGTGGCGCCCGCGCACGAGGCGGCCGAGTTCGCGGCGGCCGTCAGTTCCGACGTGAAGAGCTTTGCCTCCAGCCTGAGCCAGCCCTACTGCGGCGTGAACTCGGGCTTCGAGGCGGCGCGCTGGCTGGGCCTCAGCGAGAGCGGCGGCATCGCCACGTCGCTGGCGCTGATTCCGCTCGTGCAGCCCAAGGCCAACGACGGCAAGCCCTTCGGCCTGCTGGTGCTGGGCTCGCCCGACCCGACGCGCTACACGGCCGAGATGGGTACGGACTTCCTGACCCGCGTGGGCGAGATCGCCAGCGCCGGGCTGGCGGGGTTGCTGACCTGATGCTGCTGGAGGACTTCGGCGACTACCTGCAGCACGCCCGCGTGCAGCAACGCCTGAGTCCGCGCACGTTGCAGCTCTACACCGACGGCCTCGTGCGCCTGCAAGGCCTGCTGGCCGATGCGGCCATCGATGCGCGCACGCTGGGCATCGCCCAGGCGCGGCGGCTGGCGGCGCTGCTGCACCGTGAGGGCCTGGCGCCCAAGTCCATCGCACTGCTGCTGTCGGTCTGGCGCAGCTGCTACCGCTGGCTGGGCCTGCAGGGGCGGGTCGCGCTCAACCCCTTCGACGGCCTGAAGGCGCCCAAGGCGCCCAAGCCGCTGCCCAAGGCGCTGGGCGTGGACGATGCGGTGCAACTGGCCAGCCATGTGCCCGACGAGATCGCCGACTCCCGCCTGGAGGCGCGCGACCGCGCGATGGTCGAGCTGCTTTACGGCGCCGGCCTGCGTGCGGCCGAGCTGATCGGGCTGGACGCGCAGGCCAGCGGTCAGGCCGCCGGCTGGGTCGACCTGCAGGCCATGGAAGTGCACGTGCTGGGCAAGGGCGGCAAGCGCCGCAGCACGCCGCTGGGCCGTGCCGCCGCCGAGGCGCTGCGGGACTGGCTGGCGGTGCGCGGCCAGTTGGCCGCGACCGGCGAGCCGGCGCTGTTCGTGGGCGCGCGCGGCCACCGGGTGGCCGGCTCGGTGCTGCGTGGCAGGCTGTCGGCCCGCGCCATCAGCGCCGGCATGCCGGCCCATGTGCATCCGCACATGCTGAGGCACAGCTTCGCCTCTCACCTGCTGCAGTCCAGCGGCGACCTGCGCGCGGTGCAGGAGCTGCTGGGCCATGCCCACATCACGACGACCCAGGTCTACACGCAGCTCGATCTGCAGCACCTGGCTCGCATCTATGACGCCGCCCACCCGCGCGCCAAGAAATGACTCGACGACTCGTCACGCTCCTGACCCTGCTGCCGGCCTGTGCGCTGGCCACCCCCGATGACTCGCCGTTCGGCCGCATCAACGCCATCCGCCCGGCCGCCGTGGAGGCGAACTGGACGCGCATGAAGATGCCCGACGGCGGCCGCACGGCCTTCGCGTCGGTCAGCTACCTGGTGGCCTACGACGACGACTGGGGCTTCGGCCCCGGCTTCTACGGCACGGCCAAGGGCAACTACGGCGGCATCTTCACGGTCGGCTTCACGGGCCAGCGGCGCTGGCGGCTGAGCGGCAACACGCACCTGGCGGCCAGCCTGTACGTGGGCGCGGGCGGCGGCCTGTCCAGCGCGGCCATGCGCTTCGGCGGCGGACTGATGCTGCGGCCCGAGCTGTCGTTGCGCACCGAGACCGGCGCCTGGTACACCGGCGTAGGCATCTCGCAGATCCGCTTCCCCAGCGGCAACGTCAAGAGCGGCGTGGGCCTGGCCTTCACCGTGGGCCGGGCGATGGACTTCGCCAGCTTCCCGCCCAGCGATGCCGGCAAGCCGGCGCGCGCCAGCCGGCGTTCCGGCCTGGGCTTCGACGAGATCGCGCTGACCGGTGGCATGGAACAGCCGCGCGCGTCCAGCCGCATGCGCAGCGGCAAGCCCTATGCGGGCCGGGTCGGCAAGGCGGGCGCCGAGCTGCGCCAGTACGTCGCCGACGGCAGCTGGTGGGGCTTCGAGGCCTCGGGCGCCGCCAAGGGCGGCGTGGACGGCTACATGGAAGTGCTGGGCCAGATCGGCCAGGACTGGGCGCCGTTCGGCACGCCCGCGCTGCGCGTCGGCGGCCAGCTGGGCGCGGGCCTGGGCGGCGGCGGCGACGTGGACACCGGCAACGGCTGGCTGCTGCGCGCCGGGCCCACGCTGCGCTGGATCACGCCGTGGGGGCCGACGGTGCGCCTGGATGCGGGCCTCACGCATGCGCCCAGCGGCGCCTACAGCGCCCGCTACCTGCGCGCGGTGCTGGCCATGCCGCTGGACCGCACGCCGGTGCGCTTCGACGATGACATTGGCGGCACGGTGCGCGTGCAGCAGTTGGGCGCCAGCGTGCTGCACCTGCCGCGCGTGCGCTTCAAGGACGGCCGCCAGGAGTCCGTCAGCCATCTGGCGGTCAGCATGTCGCGCGAGTTCTCGCCGCGGCTGTACGGCACGGCGCAGGCCGGCAGCGCCGCTGCGGGCAGCGCGGGCGCCTACTCCTTCGGCCTGTTCGGCCTGGGCGTGCAGAGCGACCCGCTGTGGGGCCGCCTGCGCGTGGGCGCCGAATGGCTGGTGGGCGCGGCCGGCGGTGGCGGCGTGAGGGTGGGTGGCGGCGCGGTGACGCAGGCCGAGGTCTGGGCGCAGTGGGAGCTGGCGCAGCGGCTGCGGCTGCGCGCCGGCCTGGGCCAGTTCCGCACGCTGCGGGGTGGCGACCAGTCCACACCGCTGACGCATTTGTCGCTGAGCTATGCCTTCGGGGTGCTGCAGCGATGAGAGTTGTTGGCCCCCACATGCCCACGCTTCGCGTGGCCACTGCCCCCCGAGGGGGTGCTCTTCATCTTGGGGCGGCCCGGCGATGAAGAAGATCGTGCTTCGCCCGGGCAAGGAGCGCTCGCTGGTCAAGCGCCATCCCTGGGTGTTCGAAAGCTCCGTCGCGCGCGGCGGTGGCGACTCGGGCGAGACCGTGCGTGTGGAGTCGGCGGACGGGCAGTTCCTGTGCTGGGCCGCTTTCAGCCCCCAGTCGCAGATCCGGTTGCGCGCGTGGAGCTTCGACGAGGCCGAGCGCATCGACGCGGCCTTCTTTGCGCGCCGCATCGCGCAGGCCATTGCGATGCGCACGCGGCTGGCGATCGCGTCGGATGCCTGGCGCCTGGTCCACGGCGAGGCCGACGGCCTGCCGGGCCTGATCGTGGACCGCTACGGCGACACGCTGGTGGCGCAGTTCGGCAGCGCCGGCGTCGAGCGCTGGAAGGGCGTCATCGCCGACGCGCTGTTGGCCGCGACGGGCCTGACGCGCCTGTACGAGCGCTCCGACGCCCAGGCCCGCGAGTGGGAGGGCCTGCCGGTGCAGACCGGCTGGCTGCGCGGAGGTGGCGAGACCGCGCTGACCATCCGCGAGCACGACTGGCGGCTGACGCTGGACGTGGCCGAGGGCCACAAGACCGGCTACTACCTGGACCAGCGCGACAGCCGCAAGCGCTTCGCCGTTGCGGTGAGGCAGTACGGCGTGAAGACGGTGCTGAACTGCTTCAGCTACACGGGCGGCTTCTCGGTCGCCGCGCTGGCGGGCGGCGCGGAGCAGGTCGTCAGCGTGGACTCGTCCGGCCCGGCGCTGGAGCGGGCCAAGGCGCACGTGGCGCTGAACGGCTTCGACGCCGGCCGGCATGAGGCCTGGGATGCGGATGTCAACGCGACGCTGCGCCGCTGCCTGGCTGAAGGCCGGCGCTTCGACGCCATCGTGCTGGACCCGCCCAAGTTCGCACCCACCGTGGCCCACGCCGAGCGCGCCGCGCGCGCCTACAAGGACATCAACCGGCTGGCCTTCATGCTGCTGAACGATGGCGGCCTGCTTTACACCTTCTCATGCTCGGGCGGCATCGCGCCCGACCTGTTCCACAAGATCGTGGCCGGCGCGGGCCTGGATGCTGGCGTGGACGGCTACATCGTCGAGCGCCTCGCCGCCGCGGCTGACCATCCGCAGACCGTGTGCTTCCCTGAAGGCGACTACCTGAAGGGCCTCGGGATACTCCGCAGCAGCACGTAGAAAAACGGCGTGAACAGCAGGCCCAGCAGGGTCGCGCCTATCATGCCGCCGAAGACGGCCACGCCGATGGCCTTGCGCATCTCGGCCCCCGCGCCGCTGCTCAGCACCAGTGGCAGCACGCCCATCACGAAGGCGATGGACGTCATCAGGATGGGCCGCAGCCGCTGCTGGCTGGCCTGCACGGCGGCGGCCAGCGGTGTCAGGCCTAGCCTCTCCAGCTCGCGTGCGAACTCGACGATGAGGATGGCGTTCTTGGCGGAGAGGCCGACAAGGATGAACAGTCCGATCTGCGTGAAGACGTTGTTGTCCGCCCCCGTGATCCACACGCTGAACAGCGCGGCCATCAGCCCCGCCGGCACCGTGAGCAGCACGGCCAGCGGCAGCACCAGGCTCTCGTACTGCGCGGCCAGCAGCAGGAAGACCAGCAGCATCACCAGCGGGAACACGTAGACGGCGGTGTTGCCGGCGAGCTGCTGCTGGTAGGTCAGGTCGGTCCACTCCCATGCGATGCCGGGCGGCAGCGACTCGGCCGCCACGCGGGCAATCGCTTCCTGCGCCTGGCCCGACGTGTAGCCTGGCGCGGGCCGGCCGTTGATGTCGGCGGTGACGTAGGTGTTGTAGCGCGACACCGTGATGGGCCCGGCCGTCTCGCGCACCTGCAGCAGAGACGACAGCGGCACCATCGCGCCGCTTGTGGAGCGCACCTTCAGCTTGCCAATGTCCTCGGGCGTCGCGCGGTAGGCGGCGTCGGCCTGCACGCGCACGCCGAAGGTGCGGCCGAGGAAGCTGATGTCGTTCACGTACTGCGAGCCCAGGTAGACCTGCAGCGTGGCGAACACCTCGTTCAGTGGCACGCCGAGCTGGCGGGCCAGTGTGCGGTCGATGTCGGCATGCAGCTGCGGCGTGTTGATGTTGAAGTTGGTCAGCAGGCCGGCGAGTTCCGGCGCTTTGCCCGCAGCGACGATGAAGTCCTTGGTTGCCTTGTCCAGCGCCGCAAAGCCCAGGCCGGCGCGGTCCTCCAGCTGCAGCTTGAAGCCGCCGATGGCGCCTAGGCCGAGCAGCGCCGGCGGCGGGAAGACGACGGCCTGCGCCTCGGCGATGGCGCCGAACTGCTTGTTGAGCTGCTGCGCGATGGCGTTGGAGTGCGGCCGCGTGCCGAAGGCGTTCAGCGGCAGGAAGACCACGGCCTGGCTGGACGACACGGTGAAGCCGTTGATGGACAGCCCCGGCAGCGTGATGGCGTGGCGCACGCTGGGCGTCTGCTTGGCGATGTCCACGACGCGGCGCGTGACCTCGTCGGTGCGCTCCAGCGACGCGCCTTCGGGCAGGCGCACCATGCCCAGCAGATAGCCCTTGTCCTGCTGCGGCAGGTAGCCGCCGGGCACGGCGTCGAACAGCCAGGCTCCGCCCGCCAGCAGCGCGGCGTAGAGGCCCAGGCCCAGCCACTTGCGAGGCGCGATGCGCTGCACGCCGCGCGCATAGCGCTCGGTGCTGCGGCTGAACCAGCCGGCGGTGGACCGCTTCGCATGCGGACGCAGCAGCAGCGCGGACAGCGCGGGTGACAGCGTCAGCGAGTTGATCGCCGAGATGGCCGTGGAGATGGCGATGGTCAACGCGAACTGGCGGTAGAACTGGCCGGACAGGCCGCTCACAAAGGCCAGCGGAATGAACACCGCGCCCAGCACCAGCGCGATGGCGACGATGGGCCCGGCCACCTCGTCCATGGCCTTCACCGTGGCATCGCGCGGCGCCATGCCGGCCTCGATGTTGCGCTGCACGTTTTCCACCACGACGATGGCGTCGTCCACGACGATGCCGATGGCCAGCACCAGGCCGAACAGCGTCAGCGCGTTGATCGTGAAGCCGCAGACGTACATGACCGCAAACGTGCCGACGATGGACACCGGCACGGCCAGCAGCGCGATCAGCGACGCGCGCCAGCTGCGCAGGAAGACGATGACGACGATGACCACCAGCGCCAGCGCCTCCAGCAGCGTGACGATGACGGCGTCGATGGACTCCTGCACGTACTCGCTGGTGTCGTAGGCGATGTCGTAGGACACGCCGTCGGGCATGGCGGCCTTCAGTTCCTGCATCGCCTCACGCACGTCGCGCGAGACCTGCAGCGCATTCGCGCCGGCCATCATGGAGATGGGAATGCCCACGGCCTGCTGGTTGTTCAGTCGCGAGCGCAGCGCGTACTCGGCGGCGCCCAGTTCGATGCGGGCCACGTCGCCCAGCCGCGTGACGGCGCCGCCGGGCGCGGTCTTCAGGATGATCTGGCGGAAGTCCTCTTCCGTCGCCAAACGGCCCTGTGCGTTGACCGACAGCTGCAGCGCCTGGCCCGCAGGTGCCGGCGGCGCGCCGATGACGCCGGCCACGGCCTGCACGTTCTCGGCGCGGATGGCGGCGTTGATGTCGCTGGCCGACAGGCCGCGCGCGGCGACCTTGTCCGGGTCCAGCCACACGCGCATCGCGTACTCGCCGCCGCCGAACATCTGCAGCGGCCCCACGCCGGGAATGGCCTGCAGCCGGTCGCGCACATGCAGCAGCGCGTAGTTGCGCAGGTAGGTGAGGTCGTACTTGCCGTTGGGCGACGTGACGTGCACCAGCATCGGCAGCGCGGACTGGTTCTTGTGCACGGTGATGCCCAGCGCGCGTACCTCGGCCGGCAGCCGCGCCTCGGCCTGTGTCACGCGGTTCTGCACCTGCTGTTGGGCGAGGTCGGGGTCGGTGCCGAGCTTGAAGCTGATGGTCAGCGTCAAGCGGCCGTTGGACGTGGCGTGCGAGCTCATGTAGAGCAGGTTCTCCACGCCGTTGACGGCCTCCTCGATGGGCGCGGCCACCGTCTCGGCGATGACGGCCGGGTTGGCGCCCGGGTAGGTGGCCCGCACGACCACCTGCGGCGGCACGACGTTGGGGTACTCGGAGACCGGCAGCACCGGCAGCGCCAGCAGCCCGGCCACGAGGATGAGCAGCGACAGGACCGACGCGAAGACGGGGCGGGTGATGAAGAAGCGGGAGAAGTTCATCAGGGTGCCAATTGAGGGGCGATGCGGGCCCCCGGCTTGATCTGCTGCAGCCGCGCGAGCAGCACGCGCTCGCCTGCCTTCAGCCCGGCCGTCACCACCCGTTGGCCGTCTACCAGCGCGCCCAGTTCCACGCGGCGGTAGACAGCGGTGTTGTCTTCGGCGGCCACCAGCACGAAGCGCTTGTCCTGGTCCGTCCCCACGGCGGACTCCGGCACCAGCAGGGCCGGCGCGGGTTTGGCCGCGCGCAGCCGCAACTGCACGAACTGGCCCGGCATCAAGTCGCCCGCGTTGTCGAAGCGCGCCCGCGCCCGCACCGTGCCGGTCGCGCCGTTGAAGCGGTTGTCCAGTGCATGCAGCCGGCCGTTGAGCTTGGTGGCGCCCTTCTCGGCCTGCACCGTCACCTCGCCCAGCTGGCGCGTGCCGGGCAGCAGCTCGCGCAGCGTGGCCTCGTCCATGTCGAAGGCGGCATAGAGTGGCGAGGCGGACACCAGCGTCGTCAGCACCGGCGCCTGTGCGCCAGCGGTGATGAGGTTGCCCGGCGTGACGAGCACGCGCCCCACCCGCCCGGCGATGGGCGCGCGGATGCTGGTGTAGCCCAGCTGCAGCCGCGCGCTCTCCACCTGTGCCTGTGCTGCGGCGATGCCGGTACGCGCCAGCGCCTCGGCGTTGGCCAGGCGGTCCAGCTCCACCATCGCGATGGCGAGGTCCGCGCGCAGCTTCTGGCCGCGCTCTAGCTGGGTGGTGGCGAAGTCCAGCTGCGCCTTCGCTGCCGCCAACGCCGCTTCTGCGCGGGCCAGCTCGGCGCGTAAGGGCGCGGCGTCCAGCGACACGAGCAGCTCACCCGCCTTCACCAATCCACCCTCGCGGAAGTGAACCTCCGCCACCGCGCCGGACACGCGCGGGCGGATCTCCACCTCCGACGCCGCTTCCAGCTGCGCCGACAGCGTGAACCAGCGCTCCACCGGCCTGGCCGCGAGCTTGGCCACCGGCACGGCGGTGGGGTTGGGTTGCTGAGCTTGCGACGACAAGGGGCACAGCAGGGCGAAAGTCGCCCCCAACAAGAGGGCAACGCGGCGGTCCGGCATGGAAAAACCTGGGAGCGATGGAGGTTCGCCACGGTAGGGACACCGCCGCCGCCGCGTTATCGGCCCGCGCCCGCGGAATGTCGAATCCGGCTCAACCTGAGGGGTGCGTCACCCACTGAGCGGCGCAAGCCGATATAAGCCCGGCATGAGCGAACAAGCCTGCTACGTGCTGCCCGACGTGCTGCCCCGCCGCCCCGCCGGCGGCGCCCACATCTACGCCCACGCGGCCCGCCAGCACGACGCGCGCAGCATGATCTCCTTCACCAGCAACGCGCTGTCCGTGGTGCTGGCCGGGCGCAAGCAGTTGCAGCACGGGCTGACGAGCGAGGCCTTCCGCCCCGGCCAGGCCTTGCTGTTCAAGCCGGGCCAGTGCCTGTCCACCGACTTCGCCGACGGCGGGCGCGACTACCGCAGCCTGCTGGTGTTCTTCACCGATGCCCAGGTGGCCGACTTCCTCACCCGCCACGGCCAGGCGCCGCGTGCGTCCAACTTGGCGCAGCGCACCCACCTGCCGTTCGCCGCGCCGCCGGGCCTGCTGCACCTGGCCGAGAGCCTGTGGCATGCGCCGGACACGGCCGCCCTCACCGCCGACCGCACGGCGGCCAAGTTGGAGGATGTGTTGCTGCTGCTGCTGGAAGACCAAGGCGCCGACGTGTTCGGTTTCTTCGCGCCGGCCGGCATCAGCGCGCCGCAGCTGCGCCTGAAGCAGGTGGTGGAGGCGCACTGGATGGCCGACCTCAGCTGGCAGGAGCTGGCCTTCCTGTGCCACATGAGCCTGTCCACCTTCAAGCGGCACTTTCAGGCGGTGTACGGCCGCTCGCCGGGCCAGTGGCTGCATGAGCGGCGGCTGCACCTGGCGGCGCATCTGCTGAAGGTGGAGCGCAAGCGCGCGTCGGAGATCTATCTGGACGTGGGCTTCTCCACCGTCTCGGCCTTCACGCAGAGCTTCAAGAGCTACTTCGGCATGACGCCCAAGGTCTATCAGCAACTGTCGGCGTGAGCTGAATTCGACAGTTTCTGGGCTGCTGGCGGGAGCCCGCTAGGGCGGTCGTTTGGACACTGCCTCCAGTTCCTCCCGACCACCGCCCATGACCGCCATCACCCGCCGTACTTTCACGACCGCCGCCGCCCTGGCGTTGGCCGGCTCCGCCCAGGCCGCCACTGGCTACCGCACCGCGCTGCCTGCCTTCGCATCCCGCCATGTCGTCGCGCGCGACGTCGATGTGTGGGTGCCGCCCACCCAGCCCGGCCAGCACCTGCGCGTCATCTACGCCCACGACGGCAAGAACCTCTTCGACGCGAAGGCCAGCTACTCCGGCGTGGCTTGGGAGCTGGACAAGGCCATGTTGCGCGTGGCGGCTGGCGGCATAGAGCCGGCCATCGTCGTCGCCATCGCCAGCAGCCCGGACCGCTCGCGGGAGTACCAGGTCGGTGGCATCCTGCCCCTGCTCGACAAGAGCACCACCGATGCGCTGCACCACACCTGCGGCGGCGAGCTGCTGTCTGACGCCTACCTGCGCTGCATCGTCGAGGAGCTGAAGCCGTTCATCGACAAGCGCTTCCCCACGCGGCCCGACGCGAGCTTCATGCTCGGCGCCAGCATGGGCGGGCTGATCTCGCTGGAAGCGCTGCGCGCGTATCCGCAGGTCTTCCGCGGCGCGGGCTGTCTGTCGGCACACACGGTGCTGCTGGGCCCCGCCGCCAGCGAGGCGGGCTACCGGCCACCCGAGACGGCGGGCGACCGCATCCAGGCTGCACTGCGCGCCTACGCAGCACAGGCCTTCCCCGCGCCCGACGGCCGGCGCATCTGGATAGACCGCGGCACCGAGGATCTGGACGCCTTCTACGGCCGCTTCCAGGACGCCTTCACCGACGGCCTGCGTCAGCGCGGCTATGTGCCGGGCCATCACCTGGAGTCGCGCGTCTACGAGCGCACGGCGCACCACGAGAAGTTCTGGGCGGCGCGGGCGGAAGCCGTGCTGCGCTTCCTGCTGGCCTGACCCCCCTCCCCACCCCTCTCCCGCAAGGGGAGAGGGGCTCGTTCGTCGCGCCGCACCCACCCACGGAGATGTCCATGACCCTGTCCCGCCGCCTGCTCTGCGCCCTTGCGCTAACTCTCAAAATGAACGCATTCGCGCAGCAGGCCCCCGCCGCCGCGGATGACCCGAAGGTGCAGGCCCTGCTGAGCGCCTACCTCGACAGCTGGCTCACGCCCGACAAGGCCGCCCGCGCGGCCAAGCTGGAGAAGATCTGGACGCCGAATGCGCTGCACGAAAGCCCCTTCGCCCGCTCGGTCGGCATCGCTGCCATCAACGACGAGATCGAGGGCTTCCACAAGATGTTCCCGGACGCCAAGGTCAGGTTCGGCGCGCCGAAGCGCACCGGGCGCTACCTGCTGGTCACGTTCGAACTGCTGAAGGCCGACGGCAGCCTGCTGGTGGCCGGCTACGACTACTTCGAACTGGACGAGGCGGGCAAGATCGTCCGCGTCATCGGCTTCGTCTGAAGCCGCGGGCTCAGCTGCTCTTGCGTCGGCGCGTCCAGCCCAGCACGCCCAGGCCGCAGGCCAGCAGCGCATAGCTCGCCGGCTCCGGCACCGGCGCGGCGAGGTCCCAGCCGATGGCGTCCAGCGCCACCAGATCCTGCGGGAAGGCGTCATACGACTGGCCGAAGTTGACGGTGGGCTTCATGAGCGTCAGCGTGCTGGTGCCGAAGTGGCTGGCCTGCCGGCCGTTGCCATAGGTCTGGCCGGTCGAAAACGCCTCGACGGCGGTCGCGCCGCCGTCCACCGAGAGATAGGGCGAACCGCCCACGCGCAGATCCAGCACGCCGGCCGCGGAGTAGCGGAACAGGTCCAGCGCATAGAAGATGGTCTGGTTCTCGAACCGGTTGGCGCCGGTCTCCAGGCTGCACTCATTGGCGACGCCGGCGCAGTTGTCGATGAAGTCCACCCCCGAGACGAAGCCCAGCGCGTGGCCGATCTCGTGCTCGGCAACGGTGATGAAGTCCATCTGGCCGGCCGGCACCGCACCGTTCATGCGGCTGTAGGCAAAGCTGCCGGCGTAGGCGTTCGCGAAGGTGATGGTGGCGTCGGGCATGCCGGCGCTGGTCGCCGTGGCGCCGCCCAGCGCCTTGGCGTTGGCGGTGGTCAAGAACAGCTGGCGGTTGTTCGTGGAGCCGTCGTTGTCCAGGCGCGAGCTCAGGTCGCCCTGCGTGGACTGGAAGGTCAGTGCCGGGCCGGACTGCAGGCTGGCCACCGCGCTGGCGTCCGCGGCCGAGCGGGAGTCCGTCGTCAACAGGCCGCGCAGTTCGCCGTAGGTGACCAGCGCCTTGGCCGCCGAGGCCTCGGCCAGCGTGCTGCTGCCCAGGTTGCCGAAGCCGACCTGGATGTAGACCGTGACCTGGTCGCTCAGCTTGCTTTCCCAGTAGCTGGCGGCGGTTTCGAACGCGGCGAGCTGCTGCGCGTTCATCGAGCCGTTGTGCGTCACCACGATGTCCAGCGCGTGGGCCGGAGAGGCCAGTCCGGCCAGGGCCATCGCGGCGGTGCTCAGGGACTTGTGGGCTTGCATGTCGACTCCAGGCATGAGGGCAGCCCGGGATTCTGGTCGCGCCGCAGGGCGGCAGCCCCCTGAAATCGTGGGGAGGCCTTGCAAGCTAGGGGGATGGCAGGCCGATGCGGGTGTCGAACTTGGCCCGCTTCACGCTGAAGAAGGCCTTGATGTTGCGCACGTTGGCGTCTTGGGTCAGCAGGCGCTGCGTCAGCGCGTGATAGGCCGGCATGTCGGCCACCTGCACCACCAGCACGAAGTCCGGCCCCGGCGACACGCGCCAGCACTGCTGCACGGCCGCCTCCTGCACGGCGCGGGTCTCGAAGGCGTCCAGATGCTCGGCGCCCTGGCGGTCCAGCGTGATTTCCAGGATGGCCGACAGGCTGGCGCCCAGCTTGTCGGGGGACAGCAGCGCGACGCGGCGCTCGATGATGCCGGCATCCACCAGCCGCTTCACGCGGCGCAGGCATGTTGCCGGCGACACGGCCACGCGGGCCGCCAGGTCCTGGTTGCTCAGCGAGGCGTCGGCCTGCAAGGCATCCAGCAGGCGCAGGTCGATGGCGTCGAATTCGTTCACTGGGATTTGATATGTGGTGAAAAATTTCACGCGACTTGACGCGAGAAATTTTCATTCATTTTCTCGTTAAATTTGCATGCATGTGCCGACCCGGCTTGCCTAGCATGCGCCACCTCTGAACAAAAGGTAGAGCAAATTCATGTGCGGCATCGTCGGCGCGGTCAGTCAGCGCAACATCGTCCCTATCCTCGTTGAAGGCCTGAAGCGGCTGGAGTACCGCGGCTATGACTCCTGCGGCGTGGCCGTGCACCAGGACGGCGGGCTGCGCCGCGCACGTTCGACGTCGCGCGTGGCGGAGCTGCAGGCTCAGGCCGAGCAGGACGGCATTGCCGCCGGCACCGGCATTGCCCACACGCGCTGGGCCACGGCGCGCCGGCCGTGCACAACGCGCACCCGCATTTCTCGGTCGGCCCGAACGCCGATGCCGGCGGCGTCGGCCGCATTGCGCTGGTCCACAACGGCATCATCGAGAACCACGACGAGTTGCGGGCCGAGCTGAAGGCGCGCGGCTACGTCTTCCACAGCCAGACCGACACCGAGGTCATCGCCCACCTGATCGACCACCTCTACAGCGGCGACCTGCTGGACGCCGTGCAGCAGGCGCTGCCGCGGCTGAAGGGCGCCTACGCGGTGGCCGTGTTCTGCCGCGACGAGCCGCACCGCGTCGTCGCCGCCCGCGAGGGCTCGCCGCTGGTGCTGGGCGTGGGCGAGCAGGAGAACTTCGTGGCGTCCGATGCGATGGCGCTGGCCGGCGTGACCGACCAGATCGTCTACCTGGAGGAGGGCGATGTGGTGGACCTGCAGCTGGGACGCTACTGGCTCAGCCGCCTGGACACCGCCACCGGCCGCTACGGCGCCGTGCAGCGCGAGGTCAAGACCGTGCACGCCCACAGCGGCGCCGCCGAGCTGGGCCCCTACCGCCACTACATGCAGAAGGAGATCTTCGAGCAGCCGGTGGCCATCGCCAACACGCTGGACGCGGTGACCGGCATCAGCCCCGAGCTGTTCGGCGACGGCGCCTACCGCGTGTTCAAGGAGATCGACAAGGTGCTGATCCTGGCCTGCGGCACCAGCTACTACTCGGGGTCGACCGCCAAGTACTGGCTGGAGAGCATCGCCAAGATCCCGACCTCGGTCGAGATCGCCAGCGAGTACCGCTACCGCGACAGCGTGCCCGACCCGAAGACGCTGGTCGTCACCATCAGCCAGAGCGGCGAGACGGCCGACACCATCGCCGCGCTGAAGCATGCGCGCAACCTGGGCATGACGCACACGCTGACCATCTGCAACGTGGCCACCAGCGCCATGGTGCGTGAATGCGAGCTGGCCTACATCACTCGGGCCGGTGTCGAGATCGGTGTGGCCTCCACCAAGGCCTTCACGACCCAACTGGTGGGACTCTTCCTGCTGACGCTGGCGCTGGCGCAGACGCGCGGCCACCTCACCGAGGCCGATGAGGCGGAGCACCTGAAGGATCTGCGCCACCTGCCCGTGGCCGTGCAGGCCGTGCTGGCGCTGGAGCCGCAGGTCATCGCCTGGAGCGAGGAGTTCGCGCGCAAGGAGAACGCGCTGTTCCTGGCGCGCGGCCTGCACTATCCGATCGCCATGGAGGGTGCGCTCAAGCTCAAGGAGATCACCTACATCCACGCCGAGGCCTATGCCGCGGGCGAGCTGAAGCACGGTCCGCTGGCGCTGGTCACGTCGGAAATGCCGGTGGTGACGGTCGCGCCCAACGACGCGTTGCTGGAGAAGCTGAAGAGCAACATGCAGGAAGTGCGCGCCCGCGGTGGCCAGCTCTACGTGTTCGCCGACGGCGACACCGCCATCGAGAGCGAGGCGGGACTGCACGTCATCCGCATGCCCGAGCATTACGGCCCGTTGTCGCCCATCCTGCACGTGGTGCCGCTGCAGCTGCTGGCCTACCACACGGCTTGTGCACGCGGGACCGACGTCGACAAACCTCGCAACCTGGCGAAGTCGGTCACCGTCGAATGACGGGGGCGGCAGCCGGCCCGTTCTGGTCGTATAAATAAAGATTGTCAGCAGAAAATAAAGGCTGTCAGCCTTCGATAAAGGATGATCTGACGGAATTCGGTCTGTCGTTTGAATAGGGTTTGTCGAACAAGTCCGACGAGACGGCTTCCGTTAGAAGTTCGATCATGACGCGGAGGGCCCCGAGTGGGGCCCTCACGCTTTGTGCTGTTGTCGGCGCGGAGAGCGCCGAGGTTCAGCGATTACCGGTCACCCCACTGCTTGACGACCGCCCAGTCGAGTCTCGAACTACGGGCACCAGTGCACTTGACCATGGCGGATCCAGAAGTGCGACTGACAGCCGTCGCGTAACCACACTGAAGGGGTCAACGATGGGCGACCCTTCTGGTCCATTACCAGATCCCAGCGCGGTGCCGCCTCTTTGATCAGTAGCAGTTCGATCTTCCTGCCGCAACCGCAAGGGCACCGCATCCCTACACACCAATCTTCATCGTCGTCCCGCGCCAGCACGAGGGCCCTGAACGGCAGCCTCGGAGGCAGGCTGTCTCCACTGAGCACCTGAAGACGGCGAGCCGGCGCCACGAAGTCGAACAGCCTCAGCAACAGCCTCTTGGCCTTCATGCGATTGCCTTGGACTTCGGCGCGCGAAGAGCGGGTAGCCCCAGGAGCGGCTCCGAGTCGCCGCGTGCGAACTGCGGGTTGGTCGTCGTCGGGAACGACTCAACCGGGAAGAATTCCTCTTCGTTTGCAGCGAGGCTGAACCGCGTTCTGGCGTACGCAGCGTTGGACTCATGGCGAAACGGGTAGGCCCGCGCGATGAACTCCATCACGCATGCGGATGCCGCCCTCATGTTGAGCGCAATGACTGCTGGCGCTTCTTCGGTGACGCCGCGTAGATAGCCGGCCTGCATCTCTTCCCTGTGTGCATCCGGTGCTGTGCGCCGCAGGTACTCCGCGCGCAGCGAAGCGGGGTCATAGACCCCACGATCTTGAAGCGTAGGGCCGCCCGGGTGGACGTAGTCGATTCGCCCGCAGACTTCAGCGATAGCTGATCCTCCTATCGTCCTTCTGGTTGGAATCGAGACCCCTACGTCGAACAGCGGGACCAAGAAGCTGGCGGCCAAAAGATCTGCGATCTGTCGAGCGTCAAGGGTGTCGACGCACGAGAACATCACGTCGGCTTGGCTGGCGCACAGCACTGCTTCGCGTGTCGAGATGGACGCGTTCACCGGCACGGAGACCCCCTCGCCCCTGTAGCTGGTCACAGCTTCAGCAAACGCGACAACTTTCGATCTCTGAGCCTTGGCGTCTGCCAGCGTCGAGTTGACGATTCGATTCAGGTTGCGCGGTTCGATCTTGTCGAAGTCGATGAGGATCACTTGGCCGAATCCAAGCCGCGCGAGTTGCTCCGCGACGAGCGAGCCCGTCCCAGACACACCGATGACGCAGACACTGAAGCGACCGAGCTCTTGGGTCGCCTCGCTGGTGAATGCTGTTGGTCGAGGGCTGAACTTCCTGTCGGCCCAGTGCCAGGTGAGGTCATCACCGGCAACCATCACAGACTCGACCGAGATCGGTGACAAGTCCTGCCGGTAAAGACGCGCCAACATAGCGCCATCAGGGGTCATGATCGCTGTGCCGTGTAGACCGCCAAGCGCTTGAAAGAGGCTGGGCATCGTCAACAGATCGCTTCGGTCGTCGTGCCGAGAGAAGCCGAACAGACCACCTGGATGCGAGTGGGTCAGCACCAAAGAGAGGCCATCAGCTTCCGCCAAGTCAATGGCCTCTTCGATCGCCGACCCCGGCCAAACCAGGTAGTCCGAGCGCCGCTCCTTGCAAGAGGCATGCGGCACCAACAACACCTGCTTCACGAGCAGGCGCACTCGTGGACCAGGAGTCCGAGCGCAGAGCAAGATGGCGGCTGCCTCAAGACCATCGCCTGGAAAGAGGTGATCTCGCAGCTTCCGGTGGTCTGTATTGGTGATCGTCAGGTTGGTGGACGGGTTCATTGCTGCACCTCTTTGGCCAGCGCCGACTCGACCAGGGCAAGGTGCGTCACGACGTTGTCGGAGTCCGGTCGCCACTGACAGGCATCGGACCGATGGCGTGACCACCGCTGGTAGGACTGGCCACAGATGGCCTCCTGTACCTGCGTGCACTCAATCGCCTGACCACTGTTGAGCGCGAGACTGGGGAAGACATAGAACATGTCGATTTGCGCCCCGGGGTAGGTCGGCGGCACTTCGAGGGCCAAGGTGATCTGCTGTTGGTTGTAGCCCGCGGGAACCGAATACCCAAAGATCAGCAGCCAGCGCCGCTGGTTGTCGAGCACCGTCTCCCACTGGGCAAAGTGCTCGTCGAGGAAGTGTTCGTCGACGTCCAGCAACGGGAAGTCACGGCGAAGCGCTTGCGCAGCTTCACCGTTGCTCACGTCTTTCGGGGTCAACCGGATCTTCTCGATGCCGGGTGTCCGCAAGTCAACGATCGAGTTGAGTTCGAGCTCCCGCTTCGGTTGCCCGGCCACCTTGAGGAAGATGTGCCAGCCTTGATTGGTGTCAAAGCCCGCTTGGCGCATCGCATCACTGACAACGATCGTGGGAGTCGCCACCTCGAGGCGGACGCCCTGAATGTTGAGGATCCAAATGGGGGCTCGGCTGTAGAAGGCTTCGACCCCTGCATGGTCGAGATCAACCAAGTCGTGGTCTTCGACGACAACGTCAGCCTTGTCCTGACGCTCCAAGTACAGGAGTTTGTCCGCCTGAACGCCGCCGAGGTGGCGCAGGATGCTCCCGGAGATCCGCTGCACTGGCCAATCGATGCGCTTGCCATCGATCGTCAGCCGATACGAGCGGTCGGTGACGACCACAACGAAACGGCCGCCGGGTTGCGGAACGCTCACCACTTCGGTCGGGCGAATGTCTTCCAGTTCGCCGTTCGGCAGCAGGTGGAGAACGGTGACCACCTGGGCATCGCTGTAGCCAGCTGCGCTGGCAATTTGCGCCCCGGTGGGGGTGTGGTCAGCCAGAGGAACAGGCATGAACACGAGGTCGAGGCCAGCGACCTCGATGAAGTGCCGATCTTGGGCAGGCGGGAAGGTGTTTGCGTTGGGCATGGTTGCCCCTTTCGTAAAGCGAAATGAACGTTTTTCCGTGACTGGTCAGCCACGAAAGACCACAGACATCGCTTGGGAGCCTTGACTGGGGGCTCCAACGCAAACACACTCTCGATCGCTAAACAGAGTCGGGCGTTCGCGTCAGATTCACCCCTAAGGGCAAGCTCTCAAGCTTGCCCTTTCCTATTTGTACGGCAGCATTTGTTGCGCCTCCTTTCTCACTGGCAGGCCAGTTGGTTGTTGAACAAGTCGGACACCTTGCCAGCGGAGCTGATCAGGTTTGACAGCAAGCGCCAGTTCTCCGTCTCCTTGCGAACTCTCCCGGCAATGATGGCCGGATGAATCTGTAGTTGCCGCGCCAGGTCGACCGCATCCTCGGTGGAGTGGCTGATCCTGACTGGGGCGGTGACCCAAGCGGCCTCAGGAATCAAGGCTTCTCCGGCCTCCCGATCGGCCTCCAGCTCTTGATCGCTGGTTCGGGTCTTGTCGTCCAGGTTGTCCGCAATGCACGGATCCGACGCAGTCAAATGCCGCTGGATGTGGATGAGTTCGTGCAACAGGGCGAACCAGAAGTTGTCGATGCGGTCGTGCCGAAGCGTCAGCGCAACGATCGGTGCTTCGCCGTCCAGCATGGCCGCGCCGTCAAGATAGGTCTTGTCGAAGTGCCGCTCAAAGACCAACGCGATGCCATGGTTGGAGAGGTATTCCTGAGCCAGCAAAGGGCCGGACTCGAAGGTCGACAGCCGAGTCAGGTTGCGGATCCACTCTGACGTGATGACGCCGTGCTGATACGCGCCTTTGAGAGCCATGGCGCGTGCCTTTCGCAGCACGCAGGCTTGCCAGACCTTGAACGCGTACTCGTCCATGGTGCGGGCTCCCGTTTGATGGAGCGTCGCACGCATCATGACCGGCTGTCCGCCCAGGCCTGACGCGCATCGAAAGAAGCCCGTCACCAGTTCTTCTGCGTATTCCTTCAGGGACTGCAGCGGCCGCTTGTTCGGCCCGAACAGGCCACGTTCCTGCATCTCTGCCAACGGGAACTTCGTGTAGTCCACCGTCGAATCAACCGACAGCTCTTGCCCTTCGCCGATCAGCACGTCAGCCGGGATGCCCAGGCCTGCGTGCAGCCGGCGGATCATCGCCAAGCTCAGCGGGCGCTTGCGGCTCAGTACCTCGGAGACCTTGGACAATGAGCCGATGTAGGGCACGAGGTCCTTGTGTGCCAGCCGCTGCTGATCCATCCGGAACAGGATGGCGTCGATCGGGTCCGGCGGCGTAGGGGGGAACTTGGTCTGTTCGTACGACTGGATGAGCAGGGCCAGCAACTCCAGCTCAGCCTCTTCGGCGGTCCCCGCTGCGGGGTCCATGTCCATCAGCTCAGACAGCCGAGCAACGGCAACGGCGTGATCGCCGTCCGTCTTTAGTACTCGAATCTGCGTGCTCATGTTCTTCTCCTGGTGTCGAGGTTCTTGGGGCTCACTGGCCGAAGTTCTTCTTGTCGTACTCGGCGTGTGTGCCGCCCCACTCGATCATGACGATGCCGTTCTGAAAACGGACTTTGACAACCAGCCGGTAGCTGTTGCCCTTGATGTTGAAGATGACCCGGTTGCCACCCAAAAAACTTGCTGAGGCGTAGCGGTCCTTGATGTCCTGCGGGGAAGTCCAAGTCGCGCCCTCCACTTCCTTGCGCCAGGCATCCAGCGCTCCTCGAGCATCTGCATGGGCCGCCTTCAGCTCCTCCAAGATGGGTATGTTGACTAGTTGCATAGGCCTCGCTTTGGCCCCCCGGCATGGTTGAATTGTGACTTCCCAATTGGGGAAGTGTCAAGAGTTCCCTTTTCCACGTTGATCGCCTCCTTGTGTTGTTGTAAGAATCACTTTTTGTGCGTCATCAAGAATGCTGCGTACGAAATCGATGTTGGCATCTTAGCACTGTCGCGCTAAGATCTGCAACATGAGCGATGCCGCACTAAAAATGAAGCTGGGCGATCTGGCGCACATCCGTGCCGGACACCCCTTTCGGGGCGCGGTTGAGGCGGTTCCTGAGGGTGCGGTCGCCGTTGTACAGATGAAGGACATCCTGCCTGGCGGGGGTGTCGACTGGTCGTCGGCGGTCCGTACGGAACTGGTGGGGCGCAAGGAGCCGGACTGGCTGAGCGGTGGCGACCTCCTCTTTGTGTCGAGGGGCAGTCGGTACTTCGCTGTGTGCGTTGATCCGCCCCCGGCGCCTGCAGTCTGCGGGCCTCACCTGTTCCACCTGACAGTCAAGGCTCGCGAGCTGTTGATGCCGGAATTCCTTGCCTGGGTCGTTGGGCAGGGGCCGGTGCAACGTCAGCTCCAGCAGGCAGCCTCTGGATCGCTGCAACTCAGCGTGACCCGGCAAGCGCTCGAGGCCCTCGAGATCCCGCTACCACCGCTTGCGACGCAACGGGTCGTCACAGATTTGGCTACCGCGGCTGCGCGTGAGCGCGCCGTTCTGACGGCCCTGATCCAAAACCGCGAGCTTCAGCTTGAAGCGCTCGCCTCCGCCCTGGCCGCCGGGCAACCCATGAATCTCACCTGAGAGATCCGATGACTGAAATCACGAACGTCAGCCAGGACGACATCAACGCCGCCGTCTGGAACGCCTGCGACACCTTCCGCGGCACCGTCGACCCGAGCATCTACAAAGACTTTGTGTTGACGATGTTGTTCTTGAAGTACGTCTCGGACGTCTGGCAAGACCACTACGACGGCTACAAGCAGCAGTACGGTGATCACCCGGAACTGATCGCCGAGATGCTCAAGAGCGAACGCTTCGTCCTGCCTTCGGACGCGAGCTTCTACGCCCTGCACAACCAGCGGCACAGCCCTGGCAACGGAGAGCGCATCGACAAGGCCCT